>RGCG01000008.1 GCA_009919275.1 Actinomycetota bacterium | reverse complement strand
CCGAAGATCTGGTCGGAGATTTGTTGCGTCGAGACGACGGCTGCGTCCTTCGGCAACTCTTCGTCGCCGAAGCCGGAGACGAGGGCCAGGGTGAGGACGCCAAGAAGGAGACCTGCCGACGGAACGCCAAGCCACCACGACTTGTTGTTCAGTTCGCGTTCTGCGCCGATTCGCGCTCGGGTGAGCATCGTGCCGAAGAGGAACAGCACCATCACCGCTCCGATGTAGACGAGAACCTGGGTGATGGCAATGAACTCGGCAGCGAGAATCACGTACTGGGCGGCGGCACCGGCAAGAACGAGCACGAGCCACAGCGCGGCGTGAACCACGTTGTTCACCGTGACGACGCGAAGCGCACCCCACACCATGATTGCGGCGACGATGCCGAATGCGATGTTCTGGGCAACCATTACTTCTTGCCCTTCTTTTCGGCTCCGGCCTCGAGATCGGGGGCTTCGGGCACGGTCTCCATCCACTCGCCGAGCTTGGCCTTGTCGTGCAACAGATCGGCGATGCGCGGTTCGGAGTATTCGTACTCGGGGCTCCAGAAGAGCGCGTCGAACGGACACACTTCGACGCAGATTCCGCAGTACATGCACAGCGCGTAGTCGATGTCGAACCGGTCGAGCTTGTTCACTTGACGCGGCTTGCCACCGGCGCGGCGCGGCGGGGCAAGTTCCTTGTGACCCTCGATGTAGATGCACCAGTCCGGGCACGAGCGGGCGCACAGCATGCACGAGGTGCAGTTGCCCTCGTGCAGTGCGATGACGCCACGGGCGCGGATTGGTGGGGTCTCTTTTTCGTGCGGGTATTGCACGGTGTTCGCACCCTTGGTGACGGTTTCCACCATCGTGCCGAGCGTGACACCGAGACCCTTCAGGAGGCCGGGGATCTTCGCCATTAGAACGCCACCTTCAGAACCGAAGTCGCCATGATGTTGACGAGGGACAGCGGGATGAGAACCTTCCACGCGAAGCGCTGAAGCTGATCTTCGCGGAAACGCGGGTAACTGAAACGCACCCACATGATGATGAAGACGAGAAGCATCATCTTGGTGAACATGATCAGCGGGCCGACCACGTTCATCCAGTTGTCGATGCTGTCGATGCTGGTCCATCCGAACCAAGCAAACGGTACGCCCCAGCCACCGAGGAAGAGAATCGACGCGATGAGTGCGAAGACACCTGCGGTTGCGAACTCGCCGATGAAGAAGATGAGGAACCGGAAGCCCGAATACTCGGTCATGTATCCGGAGACGAGTTCCGACTCGGCGATCGGCATGTCGAAGGGTGTCTGGGTCAGTTCAGCCTGAACCGCGATCATGAAGATGACGAAACCAACAAACTGGGTGAGGATGTAGGGGTTGCCGAGGCCGTCCCAGCCGAAGATCGACCCGGCGTTCTGGGCAACGACAATCTGCTGGAGGTTCATCGTGCCCGCTTGGATGACGACGCCGATGACCGCGAGAACCATTGGCAATTCGTAGGCAATGAGCTGGCCCGCGGCACGCAGACCGCCGAGGAGTGAGTACTTGTTCGCACTCGCCCAACCGGCAATGAGAATGCCCAGCACCGAAACCGAGGAAACAGCAAGCGCGTAGAAAACACCTGCTTCGAAGTTTGTGAACCAGGCATCGGGCCCGAACGGGACGACGGCGACGAGGAGGAAGGTGCTCGACAACACGATGAGCGGTGCGATCTTGAAGATGAACCGGTCGGCGCGCTCGGGATACAGGTCTTCTTTCTGGAGCCACTTACCCACTTCGGCGAACAACTGAAGTGAGCCAAACGGTCCGGCCTCCATCGGGCCGAGACGGCTCTGCATGAACGACATCATCTTGAAGAGGAACACATAGACGATGGTTCCCGCCGGCAGCAGCACGGCAACGATGCCACCGAGCACGCGCAGTAGCGACTGCGCCCAGTACGGGATGCTGGCGATGAGTCCGAGCATCACCGATCGATGTCCCCGAGAATGAAGTAGAGCGATGCGAGAATGGTGATGATGTCGGGGACGTAGACGCCCTTCAACAGCCACGGCACGATTGAAATGTTGTTGAAGCTCGCCGAGCGGATCTTCACGCGGAACGGGCCGAGTTCACCCTTCGACACGACGTAGTAACCCATCTCGCCGAGTGGGTTCTCTGTGGCCACCCAGGCTTCGCCCTCGGGCACCTTGATGATGCGTGGCACTTTCGCCATGACGGGTCCCGACGGCAACGAGTCGAGAAGCTTTTCGACGATGAACGTCGACTCGCGCACTTCCTGGAGGCGAATCCAACAACGGGCGTACGAGTCGCCATCGGGGTGCGTCCACACCTTCCAGTCGATCTTGTCCCACGCCATCGGAAGCTTCTGGTCGCGACGCAGGTCCCAATCAACGCCGCTACCGCGTAGGTTGGCTCCGGAAAGGCCGTACTGCAGGGCGACATCCCGCGGAATGACACCGATGCCGCGCGTACGAGCCTCGAAGATTTCGTTGCCGAAGAGGAGGCCTTCGATCTCGTCGCAGAACTTGCGCATCTTGCGCATGACGGCTCGGGTTTCATCGATCCAACCCGCCGGCAAGTCGTCCTTCAAACCGCCGATGCGATCGAAGTTCGGGTGGAAACGACCGCCCGTCGCCCCTTCGATGAGGTTGAGGACGTATTCGCGATCGCGGAAGGCGAAGAACACCGGGGTGATCGCGCCAAGCTGCACGCCGAGATCGCCGAGGAACAGCGACACGTTCGCGATGCGCGAGAGTTCGAAGAGAATCGTGCGGATCCACTGCGCCCGCGGCGGAGCCTCGATACCCATCAACTGCTCGGCGGCGAGAATGAACGGAACCTCGTTGGCGAAACTGCCGAGCCAGTCGATTCGGTTGATGAGTGCGGTGACCTGCGGGAACGTGCGCACTTCGGTGAGCTTTTCGTAGCCGCGATGCATGTACCCGCACGACGGTTCGGCCCAGAGAACCTGTTCTCCGTCGAGACGCGCGATGATGCGCAGCGTCCCGTGGGTTGCGGGGTGTTGTGGTCCGATGTTGAGGGTCATGCCCTCGGTCTCGAGCTCGACGTTCACGCGTGCATCTGCCGCCTGCGACGCGATGTACGCGAGCTGCTGGCGATCACCCAACATCGTCATTCTGCGCCTCCTTCGTCATCGCCACCGCCGGGCAGGGGCTCGACGTCGACAATGCCCGGCCAGGGCTTGACGATGCGTGCAAGCAGCGGAAAATCCTTGCGCAGCGGGTGCCCCTCGAAATCGGTCGGGAGGTACATGTTGCGCAGATCCGGATGTCCGGCAAAGTTGATTCCGAACATTTCGTGCGTTTCGCGCTCGTGCCAATTTGCACCGGCGAAAACGCCGACCCACGAGTCGATCGTCATCGCGTCGTCGGGCACGTCGGCCTTCAGCGTGAGACCGTGGTGTGTGCGGTGGTTCACGAGGCGCGCGAACACCTGCATACGTGTCGAGCCACCGGCATATCCCTGGCGAATCGTCGGGTCGATGGGCTCGCGCTCGGCGGTCGGGTCTTCTTCGCCGCGACCGTACGGCGACGGCATCCAGTCGATGGCCGACAAGAAACAGAAGTAGTCGTAACCGAGCTTTTCGCGCAGAGTCTCGGCAACTTCGCGCCATGCGGATGTCTTCACGCGAACCCATGTGTCGACATTGCCCTCGGGCCCTTTTTCGAACGATTCCTCGACGGCGTCGCCGAGAACGGCGGTGATCTCAGCGAGCGACGACAACGGGTTCCCCTTTTCGCTCGGCTTCCGCGGCTGCGGCCAGCGAAACCGTTCCTTCGCCGCGCCAACGCGCAGCCATGTCCTCGTTCTTGATGCGCTGCTGCAAAAGGACGATGCCCTCGAGCAACGCCTCGGGACGCGGCGGGCACCCCGGCACGTAGACATCGACGGGAATGATCTGGTCGACGCCCTTCGTGACCGAGTAGCTGTCCCAGTAGGGACCACCACAGTTCGCGCAACTACCCATCGAAATGACGTACTTCGGCTCGGGCATCTGCTCGTAAAGACGCTTCACCGCGGGTGCCATCTTGTCCGTGACCGTGCCGGAGATGACGACCAGGTCGGCCTGTCGCGGGCTGGCCGGCAGCGGAATAACGCCGAGTCGCATGACGTCGTAACGCGGCGAGCCGAAAGCCGCACCCATTTCGATCGCGCAACAGGCCAGGCCCCACTGGTACACCCACAGGGAATACGAGCGTCCGAGGTTGAAAAGCGAGTTCAACGATTTGGGCAGCCGGCCACGATCTACGAGTCCCATTGTGCGTCTCTTCCCGTGTCTCTTCTCGTTCGAACCTTGTTGCGTTGCCCTTGAATGACTTGTGCCCTGCGTGGATCAGACCCAGCGCAGGACCCCCTTGCGCCAGGCATAGACGAGGCCGAGCAGCAACACCGCAACGAACACGCCCATCTCGACCAAACCAAAACTTCCGTAACGCTCGAGCTGCGTCGCCCACGGGAAAAGGAACACTGCCTCGACGTCGAATACGACGAAGAGCAGGGCAAAGACGTAGTAGCGGATCTGGCTCTGCGACCATCCCTCGCCGACCGGGTCGACGCCGCTTTCGTACGGCATGACCTTTTCACGGTTGGGCTTGACGGGTCGCAGCAACGAGGCGACCCACAGCAAGAGACCACCGAGGAGAAAGGCTGCGAGTCCGAACCACACCACCGTGAGGTACGACCGGAGAAAGGGGGACATCGCCCCCGAAACTACTACTCACCCCCCGTCTGGCGTGAAACAAACTCCGGAATCGGCGGGTGTCAGCGCGGGGTCATGCAGTGCTCAACGAACCAGTCGACGAGCCGACGCGCTGCACCGGCGGACACGTGCGCATGTGAATTGGTATCCGACACGAGTGCCGAGGGATCGCGGCCCACTCGGGCGAGTTCCTCTGCACCGGCACCCGACGACCAGCGCTCGACAATCGCAGGGGTGATCTCCGGATGAAACTGGACCCCGAGGCTCGACCCGAGAACAAAGGCCTGGCACCCTTGTGGCCCGCTCGCCAGCTCTCTGGCCCCCGGTGGCGGGGTGAAACGGTCGTAATGCCACTGAAACCAGGGGTTTTCGGCGAAAACCGAGGTGTTTTCGGGGCTTGCGGCCACCGCGAACCACCCGATTTCGGGGGCGGCGGCCCGCTCGACCCGCCCGCCGAGGGCGTGGGCCAACATCTGGCCACCAAAGCAGATCCCGAATATTGGGGTCCCGCGCCGGTGAGCAATGCCCAGAATCCGGGCCTCGCCGGCGACGAAGGCAGCGATGTCGTCCCAGTAGACCGACCAATCCGACCCGAGCGGGACAACGAGGCCGACGTCGTCGGGAAGGTCGCTCCAGTTGTGTGCGTCTTCCCGGCTCCAGAGCGAGAAGTCCCACCCCAACTCGCCGAAACGCTCGGCCACCACTCCGCCGTCAGCGTCGGCGTGGTTGGCAATGATGATCGCGCGCACAGGGGTACGGTAATTCTGAATGGGGTCGGCACCAATCTCTCGCGACGAGATCCTCGCTGCACGTGCGGCAGGTGCGGCATACGTCAAGCGAACTCCCGTCACCGAGTCGGCCGCGCTCAGTTCCTTGTGCGGCGGCAAGCTCAGGTCAACGGGATCTCCTGTGAGATCTTCGTGCCCGCGGGTGCGTCGATTTCGAAGATCGCCGCGTGTCGCGGCTACGGCGCAACGATTTCCGAGGGTGGTGACTCCCTCGACAACGCGGTTGCGCTGGCAAAGGAACGCGCCGCGGCAACGGGCATGAACTTCTGCCACCCGTACGACGACCCGGCGGTGGTCGCGGGCCAGGCGACACTCGGTCTTGAACTGGTGGAAGACATTGCCGACCTGCGCACCGTGATCATTCCTCTCGGGGGTGGTGGCCTCACGGGTGGAGCCGCCATCGCACTCAAGACCCACAACCCCCGCATCAAGGTGATCGGGGTGCAGGTCAGTGCGTGCGCCCCCTACGCGCACCTTCCCGCACCCGAGGGTCCCGTCGTCACGCTTGCCGACGGAATCGCCGTCAAGAAACCGGGAGTGGTCACTCGGCCGATCATCGAGGAATTCGTCGATGACATCGTCGTCGTGGAAGAAGACGACGTCGCCGACGCGATGATTCTCCTGATGGAGCGCGGAAAACTTCTGGTCGAGGGAGGTGGTGCTGTCGGTGCTTCGGCGCTGATGCGCGGACTGGTCCGCCCGGCGACCGATGGCATCACGTGTGTCGTTCTCTCCGGCGGCAACGTTGACCTCGGTCTTCTTCCCGGTCTCGTTCGCCGTCACGAAACGCAGGCCGGTCGACGTCTCCTCATCTTTGCCCGCATCCCCGACCGCCCGGGCGGCCTCGCCAACCTGCTCACACTGCTTGCGGGGCAAGGAGCGAACCTGATCGAAGTCGAACACGTTCGCGAGGGCGTCGATCTGCACGTCCGCGAGACTGGGGTGCAAATCGTTCTTGAAACCCGCGGCACCGAGCACGCCGACATCGTCGTCGAAGCCGCGCGTCGTGCGGGCTACGAAATCGAAGAACTCGAGCGCTGACGCTCAGCGTCCGGCAAGGGTGATCACCTGGCGGGTTGCATCGAGCAGCCAACCGGGCACAACACCAACGACCAGCGTGAAGACAACGGCCGCCGTGACCGCGAGTCCGGAAAAAAACGGCACTCGCGGCGCAGCATCGGTCCCTTCGGCGTCTTCCATCCACGCGCTCACCATGATGCGGAGGTAGAGATACGCACCGATGACGGAGGCGAGCATCGCGATGATGGCGATCGCATAACTGCGCGTTTCGATCGAAGCCTGAATGACACCGAACTTCGCGACGAAGCCCGATGTGAGCGGCATGCCTGCTTGTGCGAGCAAGAAGACGGTGAGCGCGAGAGCAAGAGCCGGACGACGGCGTCCGAGACCGCGCAGGTCGGCGAGGTTCGACGCGGCATCGCCCTTGCCCGACACGAGACCGACGATGGTGAATGTTCCGATGACGAGCACGGTGTAGAGCAGCAGGTACGTCATCGCTGACGCGATTCCGTCGCCGGCGTTCGGCGAGGTCGTGTGCGAGGCAGCTTCGACCCCGAGAAGAATGAAGCCGGCGTGACTGATCGACGAGTAAGCGAGCATGCGCTTCACGTTGGTCTGCGTGACGGCCAGTACCGAACCGACGACGAGGCTGAGCACCGCCAGCACCCACACCACGGGTCGCCAGTCATCGACGCGGCTTTCGAGAGCCGTGACGCTGATGCGCAGAAATGCCGCGAACGCAGCCGTCTTCCCCGCCGAAGCCATGAACGAGGTCACGGGCGTGGGAGCACCCTGGTACACATCGGGTGTCCACACTTGGAACGGAACCGCCGCGACCTTGAACGCGAGACCGACGAGCAGGAGACCGATTCCCACCAACAACAGCACGTCGTTGCGCGGGAACACCTGTGTCGTCGACAGTGTTTCCATGATGCGTCCGAGGTTCGTGTGGCTGGTTGCGCCGTAAATCAACGCGATGCCGTAGAGGAAGAACGCCGAGGAAAACCCACCGAGGATGAAGTACTTGAGTCCGGCTTCTTGACTTTCCTCGCGCCGCCGGTTGCGATGCCACCGATCGCAGCCGTCAGATACAGCACGAACAGTTCCGGCCCGTCCTCGTCTTCGCGGACCAGGTAGTCGCTCGTCGTCAGGCTGGCCAGCAGTACCGCGACGCAGATGGTGATCGTGCCCAGAACGGCGAAATGATCGAACGCCAAGGCGTCACCAATGATCGTTTCGGGCTTCCCGTCACTCAAGTTGTCCCACAAGAAGAAGCAAAGAACGATTGCGGTTGCCGCTGTCGCAGAACTGACGACGCCGTACAGACCCCGCGGCCACTGCGGAAGAAGCGAGCCGAACAACATGAGAATGCATGCACCGGCCAGCAGGGTGAGGAGCGGGCTGAGTGTGAACCAGGGAATCGAAGGTCCGACCAGGGTTTCTGCTGCGAACATGCTCAGCCTCCGTGCCCTTCGGACTTCTCATCCGACTTCTTGTCGGCAGAGTGGTCGACGGGAGCGATTTCCTTCTCGGTGAACTCGAGCTCGCGCCCCGTGCGTTCTTCGACGTGGGTGACAAGCGCCTTCACGCTGGGCTCGATGCGGTCGAGCATCGGCTTCGGGAAAACACCGGTGAAGACGATCGCCGCAATGAAGGCAAGAAGGAGCATCCCTTCACGCGGACGCAATTCTTCGAATGACGAGTTTGCCTCGTCGGGCTCACCGTGGAACACGCGCTGGTAAGCCCACAACAGGTAGAGCGCCGCGAGAATCACGCCCGTGGCACCGACGACGACCCACCAACGGGCGTTGCCGAATGACCCGATGAGGATGAGGAACTCGCCGACGAACCCATTGAGGCCGGGAACTCCGATCGACGAGAGCATGACCACCATGAAGGCGGCGGCGAAGATTGGCGCAACACTCTGCAAACCCTTGAGCTCCGAAATCTCACGGGTGTGGCGGCGTTCGTAGATCATGCCGACCAACAAGAAGAGCGCCCCTGTGGATACACCGTGGTTCACCATCTGCATGACACCGCCGGTGATCGCCTGCGAGGTGAAGGCAAACGTGCCGAGGACGATGAAACCAAGGTGCGCAACGGACGAGTAGGCAACGAGTCGTTTCAGGTCCTTTTGCATCGTGGCTGCGATCGCACCCCAGAGGATGCCAACCACTGCGAGGGTGAGGAAAAGCGGACGCGCCCACACCGAGGCTTCAGGGAACAGATAGAGCCCGAAACGGAGAAAGCCGTACGTTCCCAACTTCAACAGAACACCGGCGAGAATGACCGAACCACCGGTCGGTGCCTGGGTGTGTGCATCGGGCAGCCACGTGTGCAACGGGAAGAGCGGCACCTTGACGGCGAATGCGATGGCGAAGGCCATGAACAGCCAGCGTCCCGTCGAAGTTGCGAAGTCGGCGCCCTCGCCGAGTTTCACGAGGTCGAATGTGACGTAGCCGAGGCTGTTCTTCGCAAGAACGGCAGTGGCAATGATGCCAACCAGCATGAATGCCGACCCGAACATCGTGTAGAGGAAGAATTTTGTCGCGGCGTAAATGCGCTTGTCGTAACCCCAGCCGCCGATGAGGAAATACATGGGCACGAGAACGATCTCGAAGAACAGGAAGAAGAGGAAGAGATCGAGGCTGATGAAGCTTCCCATCACCCCGGCTTCAAGCACGAGCATCCATCCGAGGTAGCGCTTGTGATCGTGGTGCGGGTCGACACCGGCAATGACGAGCGGAAACAGCAGGCCCGTCAGCACGACGAGGAAGAGGGAGATTCCATCGACACCAACGTGCCAACCAATCCCCCAATCGCGAATCCACGGGTGTTGCGATACGAATTGGAAACCGGCATCGGCAGTCTCAAAAGAGGAAAGAAGCCAGATGCTGAGTCCCGCCGTCACGGTGCTGGCAACGAGGGCAACGAACTTGGTCGACTCGGGCCGACGGTTGCTCGTGAGAATGGTGAGGATGCCACCGATCGCCGGAACGAGAACCAGCGCGGTCAGAATCGGAAACGAGAGACTCGCGCCACGAGCTGCTTCTGCGGCAAACATCAGGCAATCCCCCTGTAGACGAACCAAACGAGCATCACGAGAACGGCCACCGCAATGATCGCCGCGTACGCCCGGACGAACCCGCTCTGGAGACGGCGCGTGACACCGCTTGCCGATCGAACGGCCACTCCGGTTCCGCGCACCGCTCCGTCGATGACGTTCGCGTCGGTCCATGCGACGACGTCGAATGCCTTGCGGCCGGGTCCACCCATGAAGTTCGAGACGAGACGGTCGTAGAACCAACCGTTCGCGAGGATCTCGGGCTCGATCGCCTTCACTTTCTTCTTGGCGTACACCGACACCGCTGCCGCGATTCCGGCGAGCGCGACGACGATTGCCACCCCCATGAGGACGTACTTGTTGTCGTACGCCCACGAGCCCTTGATGCTCGCCTCTCCGTGCTCGATGACCGGTTCAAGCCACTTCTCGAGGAAGTGGAGGTCCTTGGTGAACGGCAACTGCAGGGCGCCGCCGACGATGGAAAGACCGGCGAGAACGACGAGCGGGAGCAACATGATTTTCGGGCTCTCGTGGGGTTTGAAGTCTCCGTGCGCACCGTGTTCTTCGCTGTGGTCGTTCCAGCGAGCCTCACCGAAGAACACCATGATGACCTGGCGGGTCATGTAGAACGCGGTGAGCAACGCGGTCACCAAACCCACCACATAGAGCGCCCGGTTGTTGGCGTACACGTAGAGGAGAATTTCGTCTTTCGACCAGAACCCGGCGAACGGCGGAACGCCGGCAATTGCCAGCCAGCCGATGATGAAGGTGACCGCCGTGACCGGCATCAGTTTGCGCAGTGCCCCCATGCGACGCATGTCCTGTTCGTGGTGCATGCCGTGGATGACCGAACCCGAACCCAGGAAGAGAAGCGCCTTGAAGAAGGCGTGGGTCACCATGTGGAAGATCGCCGCAACGTAGGCACCCGACCCGACCGCAAGGAACATGTAACCCAGTTGCGAGACCGTGGAATACGCCAGCACTTTCTTGATGTCGTTCTGCGCGACGGCGATTGTTGCCGCAAAGAGCGCCGTTGCCGCTCCGACCACCGCGATGATCATCGGTGCCCAGGTGTACGCCTCGTGGATGACGGGGTTCATTCGCGTCATCAAGAACACGCCCGCGGTCACCATGGTCGCAGCGTGGATGAGAGCGGATACCGGAGTGGGACCTTCCATCGCGTCGGGCAACCAGATGTAGAGGGGCAGCTGGGCGCTCTTGCCGCAGGCTCCGACGAACAGCATGAGTGCGATCGCCGTCGCCGTCACCTGACTGAGCGAGCCGCCGATTGCCGCATCATTGATTCCCTTGTACGACAGCGTTCCGACCGAGGCAAAGGCGAGAAACATCGCGGTCATCACGCCCCAGTCACCCACACGGTTGGTGACGAAGGCCTTCTTGCCCGCGGTCGCTGCACTCTCGCGGGTGTGCCAGAAGGAAATGAGGAAGTACGAACACGTTCCGACTCCCTCCCAACCGAGGAAGGTGACGAGCAGGTTCTCGCCGAGAACGAGCATCAGCATCGAAAACGCGAACAAGTTGAGATAGATGAAGAACTTCGAGAATTTCGGATCTCCGTGCATGTAGCCCACGGCATAGAGATGGATGAGCGTGCCAATTCCGGTGACGAAGAGTGCCATGGTGATCGACAGCGGATCGGCGAGGAACGCCATTTTGACTTCGAGCGAACCCACCGGAATCCACGTGAACAAGTCGACGACGTGCGACCGCTCTTCTGCATTCTTTGACAACATGTCGAAGAATGTGAGGGCGGTGACGACGAAACCTCCACCGCACATGGCTGCAGCGAGGTAGCCGGCGCGGGGCTCGCCCAGTCGTCGCCCGAACAACACGAGGATGACGAACCCGGCAAGCGGGAGGGCGGGGATCAACCAGACGACGTCGAGCATGGAGCTACCCCTTCAGCGCTGCGAGATCGTCGGCTGTCGCCTGCTGACGGCGACGCATGATGGACACGATGATTCCCAGACCGACGACAACCTCGGCCGCGGCGACGACGAGAACGAAGAACACGGCCGTCTGACCGTTGATGTCGGTGAGCTCGGTGGCGAGCGCAACGAACGTCAGGTTGACGGCGTTCAGCATGAGTTCGATGCACATGAACATGATGAGCGGGTTGCGGCGAACGAGAACGCCGATCATGCCGATCGCAAAGAGGCCGGCCCCGAGGACCAGGTACCAGGTGGTGGTCGGCACCACTGCAGCTGCGATCATGCCGAAGTCCTGTCGGACTTGCGGCGACGGGCGAGAACGACGGTGCCCACGACCGCAACAATCAGGAGTACCGAGGTCAACTCGAAGGCAACGACATAGTTACCGAAAATGGATCGGGCGATCTGGCGGATGTTCCCGTCGGGGTCTTCGAGGGAAGCGGTCTGAATGCCCTCGCCCTTGAACCTCAGCGACTCGCGTGCGCGGACGACCGCGGTTGTGAGGACCGCGAACACTCCGAGTCCAAGGGCGATCGCGAGCGGACGCTGGATTCGGCCGAGCGGCTCGGCGCGAAGATCTTCGGCCCGGTCGACACCCAACAGCATGATCACGAAGAGGAACAAAACAACGATCGCGCCCGCGTACACGATCACCTGAACGGCGGCGAGAAAGTTCGCTTCACGCGAAACGAACAAGACCGCGATGCCGAAGAGGGTGAGGACCATGCTGAGCGCTGCGTGCACGGGATTCGACCGCAACACGACACCGAGCGCACCAACGAGCACCATGAGTGCGGCGCACACGAAAACAAACAACTCCATTCAGCGACCATCCCGATCGGTTTGTGCCGGCTCTGCAGCACGCACGCCATAACCAAGTTCGCCACTCCATGCCACGACGCCCTCGAAGTCGGCATCACCACTGGGTGAGGTTGCTCGCATCCAACCCGACGTGTTCTGGTCCTCGCCCGGACGCCAGTCCTCCCACGGTAGGTGTTGCGGCTTGCCGGCGTCGTCGACGAGCAATTCCGATTTCGTGTAGATCGCATCGCGCCGGTTGGTGAAGGAAAACTCGAACAGTTTGGTTTCCGTGATTGCCTCGGTTGGGCACGCTTCGACACACATGTCGCAGTGAATGCAACGGAGATAGTTGATTTCGTAGACAAAGCCGAAACGTTCACCCGGTGAGGTCGGATTGGCGGGGTCATTGTCCTTGCCGCGCACGTAGATGCACTTCGCCGGGCACACACCGGCGCACAGTTCGCACCCGATGCACTTCTCCATGCCGTCTTCGTAACGGTTGAGCACGTGACGCCCGTGAAGCCGCTCGGGCTTTTCGATCTTTTCGTCGCGCTTTTCGGAATCCTCCGAGATAACCCATCTAGAACTGCACCCCCTCGGCCTCGCGGTTGCGGTCACTCGACCGGAATGCGAGCTGCATCATGATGAACGCGATGATGATCACCGCAAGCGACAAAGGAACGACGAGCCACTGATCCCAGCCACGATCGTCGGCAAGGCGCTGTGCAGCGAGCAACATGAACCAGCCAAGCGACGCGGGGATGAGGAATTTCCATCCGAGATCCATCAGCTGGTCGTAGCGGAACCGCGGAAGCGTGCCACGGAACCACACGTAGATGTAGAGGAACACCAGCACCTTGAGGAGCAGCCACACCGTTCCCTCGAGAGCATTCGGGATGAGCGGAATGTCCAACGTCGTGTCACCGATCGTGATCGGCTGCGGACCGCCGAAGAAAAGGGTCACGATGAATGCCGACATCGTGATGGTGTTCATGAACTCGGCGAGGAAAAAGAGGGCGAAGCGAATCGACGAATACTCGGTGTTGAATCCGCCGACCAGTTCCTGCTCGGCCTCGACGAGGTCGAACGGTGGGCGGTTCAGCTCCGCAGTGGCAGAGACGAGGAAGATGAGGAACGGAACGACACCGGTTGCAACGAGGTTCCACGATCCAATCGATGACTGTGCGTCGACGATGCCGCTGGTCGAAAGCGTTCCGCAGACGAGAATGACCGCGGCAAGCGAGAGACCGAGCGATGCCTCGTAGCTGACCATCTGCGCCGACGCGCGAACCGAGCCGAGGAGCGGATACTTCGAGCCGCTCGACCAACCCGCGAGCATGATGCCGTAGACGGCGATTGACGAGATGGCCAACGCGAAGAGAACGCCAATGGGCGGATCTGCGAGCTGCACACGCGTTGTTTCACCGAACCAGGTGACGAATCCACCGTTTCCGTCGCGGAAGTCTCCACCGAGCGGGATGATTGCAAAAGCAAGGAACGCCGGAACGAAGGACAGATACGGGGCAAGCCGGAAGACAAACTTGTCGGCTCTTTCGGGAAGAAGATCTTCCTTGAAGAACAGTTTGATTCCGTCGGCCAGGGTTTGGAGCAGTCCGAAGGGGCCCGCCTTGTTCGGACCGATGCGGTTTTGCATACCGGCGATCGCCTTGCGCTCGAACCACACCATCAACATGGTCGCCACGAGCCCGACCACGAAGACGACGAGCACCTTCAACAAAACGATGATCAGCGGGGTCCACAGCAGGTCACCGTCGAGAAGCGGGTCGATCGCTAGGAAGGAGAGAACGTTCACTTCAGGTTCTCCACTCGCACGTCGATCACGGGTTGGTCGCTGCTGATGAGTTCGCGGATGTCGGCCCCGGGCTGGTTGAACGGAACCCACGCGGTTCCCTTCACCACACCGACGTCGGCACGCACCGGAAGCACGATCGACGTCCGTGAGGTTGACACGCGCACGTCGCGTCCCGCTGCCGTACCGATTGCCTCGATGTCGCGCGGGTTGAGGTGAATGGCGGCACCCGCACCGAGATTCGCGAGAGACCTGCTGGTCACCGTACCGACGGCGCGGTCGTACATCTTCCGCGACACGACGAGTCGCAGGTCGTAGGAGTTGCGGTCGGGAGCAACGAGATTTACCGAGCTGAGCGCGGTGCGACTTCCCGACTCGTTGGGCTGCGCTGCAAGGTCGGTGAGCGAAGTGACGCCGAGATCATGACCAAGTCGTTCGGCGAGTTCGATTGCAACCATCCAGTCGGGACGACTGGTCCCTTTGGCGGTGACGCGCTGGGAGAGACAGCTGATTCCACCCTCGATGTTCGTGACGCTGCCCGTGCGCTCGGCGTATGCCGCAACCGGAAGCAGAACGTCAGCAAGAACCGACGATGCCGTGGGGAATGTGTCGAGTGCGATGATGCTGCGCGCCGAAGCCAGTGCACGCCGCGCCAAGTCAACGTCGGGCGCATCGCTCAGAGGATCGGCACCGAGAAGGATCAGACACTCGACTCGGCCATCGGCTGCGGCACGGAGAATGTCACCCGCGTCGCCCGACGACGGCGCAAGACCCTGCTCGAGAGCACCTCGCACGTTGCCCCGTCGCAACACGGGAAGAACCCGCAGTGCCGGGACCCCGGCCGCAAGGGCGTTGAAGGCCTGAAGCGTGAAGTCGGCTGATTCGGCGAGATTGCTGCGCCCGAGAACGACGACCACGTTGCCACCGGCGAGTTGTGTCGCGATGGAGGGATCGGCAAGTGCCGCCTTCACCGACGCAACCTGGTTGCCGGGTTCGTAGGGAACGAACTTCCATGCATGGCGCGTGAGACCCGATGCTTTCGGGGCAATCTCGATGATGCGCACACCACGTTTGGTCGCCGCATCGCGGAGGCGCAGATGCAGCACGGGAAGTTCTTCCTTCAGGTCGGGTGCGAGAAGGACGATCGTGCCCGCTGATGCCGCATCGTCGATGGAGGCTTGCGGGAGATCGAAAATCTCGGCCGGCAATCCGTCGTCGATCTGTGGGTCACGCAACGAAACCCCGATCGCATCGGCCAACATCGACCATGCGCGAACGTCCTCGTTCGCGAGACGCGCGCCACCGAGAATCGCGACGCTCTCGGCTCCACGCGACGAGACAGCGAGTCGAATTGCCCTGGCCGCCGCTTCGAGTGCGCTCGCCCACGAAGTGGTGACGAGACCCTTGTCGCTTTTCAGCATCGGACTGGTCAGACGCTCTTCGCTTCCGATCGACTCGAAGTTGAAGCGCCCACGATCGCACAGCCAACCCCAGTTCAGGGTTCCCTCACCGGGAACGTCGGGGTTGTCGATGCCCTGCAGGCGAACGAGCTGATCGCGGCTCGACTGCACCGACACGCGGCAGCCGACCGCGCAGGTGGTGCACGTGCTCTCGGTCTCCTCGAGATCCCACGGACGCGCCTTGAAGCGATAGGGCTTCGCCGTCAGTGCACCCACCGGGCAGATCTGCACCGTGTTGCCCGAGAAGTACGACGCAAACGGTTCGTCGGGAAACGTGAGAACCTGGGTGTTGTTGCCACGATGCG
Source organism: Actinomycetota bacterium (assembly GCA_009919275.1). Classification (GTDB taxonomy): domain Bacteria; phylum Actinomycetota; class Acidimicrobiia; order Acidimicrobiales; family Ilumatobacteraceae; genus F1-20-MAGs119. Next base: position 30,294 of record RGCG01000008.1, on the reverse strand, counting down.
TGAAGGAGATGAGCGGGTCACCGGCGACGTCGCTCGCGAACCGTGTACAACGGTCGCAGAGAATGCAGCGCTCGCGGTCGAGATAAACGAGGTCGCTGATCGCAATCGGCTTTTCGTAGTGCCGCTTCTCCTCGACATAGCGGCTCTCCCCCGGCCCGTGGGAAAACGCCTGGTCTTGCAGCGGACACTCGCCACCCTTGTCGCACACGGGGCAATCGAGCGGGTGATTCGCGAGAAGCAATTCGAGGACACCCTCTTGCGCCCGCTTCACCTGATCGGTCTCGGTGCGCACGACCTGGCCATCGGCGACGGGAGTCATACAAGAGACGACCATCATCGGCCCGCGTGGTCCATCGACTTCCACGATGCATTGACGACACATGCCGACCGATTTCATTCTTGGGTGATAACAGAACCGCGGGATGAAGTCACCCGCACGATCGGCCGCCGCAATGATGAACTCGCCCTTGCGCGCCGCCACATCGCGACCGTTCAGATTGATGGTCACCGCGTTCGGATCGACGATCACTTCCTGGGCGTCGCTTGATTCGGTTGTGCTCATCACTCACCACCCACGGCAGTAACGGGAATTCGGTTGCGCTTGGTGACGCGTGACTCGAATTCTTCGGGGAAAAGGGTGAGTGCCGAGTTGACCGGCGCATACGCCGATGGTCCGACGAAACAGATCGTGGTCATCTTGTAGGGGAAAGGAACAGCGGTGAGACCGAGCCGTTCGCTCGAAGCGTGCGGGAAGTCCCCCGGACAGATGGACGTACCGACTTCGATGAGTTGCTCGAGGTCGGCATCGGTTCCGTTGCCCTCGACGATGCGCGTGAGAATTCGCTCGAGCCACGTACCACCCTCGCGACACGGTGTGCACTTGCCGCACGACTCGTGTGCGTAGAACCGGGTGAGCGTGAGTGCGGCATGCGGAATGTCGGTGGTTTCGTCCATCACCATGATGGCTCCCGACCCGAGCATCGAACCCGCCGGACCGACTTGGCTTGCCTCGAAGGGAAGATCGAGTTGGTCGGGCAGGAACCAAGGAGCGGATCCGCCACCGGGAACGAACGCCTTCAGCTTGTTTCCGTTGCGAATGCCCTGACAGAACTCGTCACCGTAGAGAAGATCGCGGAAAGTCGTCGTGCCGTTGACGATTTCGTACACACCGGGTCGCTTGACGTGACCCGAGACCGCAACCATTCGCGTTCCCGGCGACGTCTTTGTTCCGATTGCGGTGTACGCCTCGGCACCGTTGCGCGCCAGCCACGGAAGATTCGCCAGTGTTTCGACATTGTTGACGATTGTCGGCTGGCCGTACAGACCGATCGCTGCCGGGAAGTAGGGCGGCTTCAGGCGCGGCATTCCGCGGTTGCCTTCGAGGCTTTCGATCAGTGCCGTTTCCTCGCCGACGACGTAGGCACCCGCGCCCCAGTGCAGGACGATGTCGACGGAGAAGTTGGAACCGAGAATGTTGCGGCCCACGTACCCTGCCGCGTACGCCTCGTTCAGCGCAGCAGCAACACGTTCCTGAGCGGTCGCCATCTCACCGCGGATGTAGAGGAAACAACGCGTCAATCCCGCCGCGTAACACGCAATGAGACAACCCTCGATCAGCTGGTGCGGGTCACGCTCCATGAGGAGACGGTCCTTGTAGGTGCCCGGCTCGCTCTCGTCACCGTTCACGACGAGGTAGCGGGGAAAATTCCCCTGGGGCATGAGGCCCCACTTGGTTCCCGCCGGGAAGCCGGCGCCGCCACGACCGAGAACAGTCGCGTTCTTCACCTCTTCGTGCACGTCGGCCGCCGATCGCGACAAGGCAGCGCGCAGACCCTTGTAGCCATCGGTCGCGAGGTACCTCTCGAGCGTGTGGGAATCGGCGTACTCGAAACGCGACGTCACGATCTTCGGACGGTCTCCGGCGTAGAACCCGGCGGCGTGTGCATAGGTCCCGGTCACAGCGCGGCCTTTCCGTTCATCCAGACGGGCTCTTGGCCGGGTGCCTCGGGCGGAACCGCACCAACGGAACGATCGGCGGGAATGTGCTGACGCACGCGAGCGAGTGTTCCGTGCGGCGGAATCTCTTCTGCCAACTTTCCGGCAGCGAGATCGTCGATGAGGACATCGAGCTGCTGCGTCGTCATACGGAAGCGGTAGCGATAATTCACCTGCAGACACGGCGCCTCGGTGCAAGCGGCCTGGCACTCGGCGTGTTCGATGGTGAACATGCCGTCTGCTGTCGTGCCACCGGCCTTCACGCCCAACCGGTGTTCGGCGTGGTGCAACAGTTCTTCTGACCCCATGAGAGCGCATGACATGGTTCCGCAGATGTTGATGACGTACTTGCCGACGGGTTCGAACTTGAACATCTCGTAGAACGACGCAGTGCCGAGAACCTCGGCAGGAGTGACGCCGACGAGTTCGGCAATGTGCTTCATCGCATCGTCGGTGACATAACCGTTCTGTTCCTGCGAAAGGTGCAACAGCGGGATGAGCGCCGACTTCGGGCGTGGATACCGCGCAATGATCTCGTGCGCGATTGCAACGTTGGTGTCGGTCAGTCGGCTCATCGGTCGACCTCACCGAGAACGGGGTCGACCGAGGAGATGACCGCGACGGCGTCGGCAACAAGACCGTCACGCATCATGTGCGGGAGACATTGGATGTTGACGAACGATGGTGCACGCATGTGTATGCGGTACGGCTTGGACGAACCGTCACTGACGATGTAGCAGCCGATTTCACCACGGGGACTCTCGATGCCCACGTAGACCTCGCCCTCGGGAACCTTGAATCCCTCGGTGAAGATCTTGAAGTGGTGGATCAATGCTTCCATGGACTCGTCGATACGTGCGCGAGGCGGCGGTGTCACTTTCTTGTCCTGGATGCGGTAGTCACCCGATGGCATCCGGTCGAGAATCTGGCGCACGATCTTCATTGACTCGCGAATCTCGTTGAGACGAATCGCATAACGATCGAAGGCATCGCCGTACGAGCCCACGATCACGTCGAATTCGACCTCGCTGTAGCGCAGGTAGGGCATGTCGCGACGAAGGTCCCACGGCACACCCGTCGAACGAAGAATCGGTCCGGTTGCCCCGAGCGCCACGGCTTCTTGCGCGGTGATGACACCCACACCCTGCAACCGCTCACGCCAGATCGGCTGCTCGGTCATCAGGATGTCGTACTCGGCGAGACGGTCGGGAAGACGTTCGAGAATTTCGAGAACGTCATCGCGCCAACCGGCGGGGAGGTCTGCCGCGAGCCCACCGGGACGGATGAAGTTGTGGTTCATCCGCAAACCCGTGACCTTCTGGAAGAAACGAAGCACTTCCTCACGTTCACGCCAGCCGTAGATCATCATCGAAACCGCGCCGATGTCCATGCCGTTCGTCGCGAGGAACAGCAAGTGACTGCTCATGCGATTCAGCTCAGACAGCAACATGCGCATCCACACAGCACGCTCGGGAAGCTCGCCGTCGATTCCGAGAAGTTTTTCGACTGCCATCGAAAAGACGAGCTCGTTGTTCAAAGGCGACAGGTAGTCCATGCGCGTGACGTTCGTGCCGCCCTGCATGAAGGACAAGTCCTCGCCCGTCTTCTCCATGCCGGTGTGCAGATAGCCGATGATCGGCTTGCATCGCAGAACCCGTTCACCCTGGAGCTCGAGCATGAGCCGCAGAACGCCGTGCGTACTGGGGTGCTGTGGACCCATGTTGATGATCATCGACTGATCTTCGGGAACCTCGGTTGGATCGACGTTCTCGCTGGCCAGCGCAGCAGCCTGAGATTCGGTCATTCGCAGCACGGATCCGACTTCGCGCATCACCTCGCGTGCGGTGAGTTCGCTGCGCGGCCGCATCTCTTGGTTGCCTTCGGCGGTGGCGCCCGGCGTCGCTGTGATGAGATCGGTCACGACGGGCTCCCCTTGAATTGAACGGGAATACGGCCGATTGCATAGTCCTTGCGCAATGGGTGACCGTTCCAGTCTTCGGGCATGAGAATTCTCGACAGATCGGGGTGGCCGGTGAAGGTGATGCCGAACATGTCGAACACCTCGCGTTCCATTGCTTCTGTTCCGGGGTAGAGGTCGAATGCCGAGGGCAGCGTCGCATCGGCGTCGGGAACCGCGACGCGGACACGAATCCGCTCGCGACGCTCGAGCGAAATGAGGTTGAGGACCACTTCGAAACGCTCGGTCGGCTTGCCGACTCGCGAGGCGTAGGCGGAGTAGTCAACCGCCGTGAGATCAGAACACAAGACGAAGGAATCGTCGACAAGAGCCTTGAGCGTCGCAACGTAGTTGTCGCGGGTTGGATGAATCACAACCTGACCGCGTGAGTCACTGACGTGACAGCCGTAACGGGTCGGAGCCGGTTCCGGTGCGTGGTTGGTCACTGCGCTGTCCTCGTTCATCGTCAACGACTTCCGAGAATGACGGGCGTGCTGACGGATCCGGCGGGGATTTCGTGGATGTGGACGTTGGCGCCCGCACCGGTCTCCTTGCGACGGCGCAGAATCTCTCCGTCCTCGATCAACTGGTGAAGGGTTTCGATTGCGTGAATCAGAGTCTCGGGCGTCGGTGGGCAACCGGGTGCGTACACGTCGACGGGCACGACCTGGTCGACGCCCTGAACGATCGCGTAGTTGTTGAACATTCCGCCACTCGATGCGCACACGCCCATCGAGATGACCCATTTCGGTTCCATCATTTGGTCGTAGACCTGACGTAGCACCGGTGCCATCTTCTGGCTGACGCGTCCGGCCACGATCATGATGTCGGCCTGACGCGGGGACGCACGGAAGACCTCCATGCCGAAGCGAGCGAGGTCGTAGTGCGCCGCGCCGGTTGCCATCATTTCGATCGCACAGCACGCGAGACCGAAAGATGCGGGCCACGACGACCGCGAACGTGACCAGTTGACCAGGTCTTCGATGCGACCGGTGAGGAAGTTGTGCTGCAGGCCACCGAGGCCCTCGTCGAGAACGTCACGCACACCCATCAGGCGGCCGCACCTTCCTGGTCGGCTTCGATACGACCCTCGGCGCCAACCCTGCGAATTGTCGAGGTGGTGGTACGGGCGGCCGAAACGACTCCGTCAAACGACGAGTCGGTACGTCCCGCCCTCTGCAACGGACCCCAGTCGAGCGCACCGCGCGCGACGACGTAAACGAACGCCACGAAGAACACGCCGCTGAATGCAAGCATTTCGAAGAAGGCGAACGAGCCGAGAAACTCACGGTCGACTGCGTACGGGTAGACGAAGATGATTTCGATGTCGAACATGATGAACAACATCGCAACGATGTAGAACGACACCGGAAACCGCTGCGGCGGTTCACGACTCGGAACGATCCCACACTCGTACGGCGCTTCCTTCGCAGCGTTCGGACGCTTCGGGGCAAGAAGAACCGACGCGAGGAAACTGAGCGCACCGAAGAGGACGGCCAGGACAAGCAAAACGATGATCGGGAGGTACTGCCCCACGACGCCCGCCCGCCCTAGACCTTCGCCGGATTCAACTCACCCGCAACGTTCTCCCGCACGAACCGATCGCGACGGTGAAGAAGCCAACAGAGGATGAGGAAGATGATCGTTGAACCGATGGTGATCAACACCGCAGGCTGACGCTTTGATCCGAGGTCACGGATCATCAGCAGGTATCGATGCGGCTGTGACTCGTCGATGACGGGTCGTGCGGGAGCCCGGCCCGGTTCGACTCGCTGCGGAACGAGGGACGCCAGTTCCACGAGCGCGTAGCGCGGTTCGTGGAAGAACGCCGTGAAGTCAAGGGAATCGGAAATCTTCGGCCACCGCTCGCCGCCCCGGTCGTACACCGACACCGCCGTGTACTCACCTGCCGCATATTCCTTGGCCCGGTTCTGGATGATGTCGTCGGCCGAGGCAACGGCCTGGCCACGACGCGGGTCGGCGTCGTCGAGACGCGTCCAACCTTCGTTCACCAACGCTGCCTGGGCGGCCTTGGCGACCTCGGTTGGCGCAGCACCCGCGTCGATCTTGATCGGTGCACCGATGACCTCGGCGCGATCGAGCAATCGCGCGTCACGAACGATCGAAATCGGGGCTGCCGGCTTCCACGTTGGTTCGCGCCCCTTGAGGCCGATGCCGTAGGTCCACCAGATCGCACCCATCGTCGCCATCCAGCCGAATAGCCCGGCAAGCGCGACGAGGAAGCCAAGACGTGCGCCGAGGTTGGTACCGAGAAGGAGATACACGCTGCCCATCAACGCAACGACGCCGATGATGACAGTGAGCGCACCGCGGATCTCGGGTTCCCAGCCGACCGCCAGGAGAGTTGACAACATCTAGAGACCCCTCACGTATTCAACGATCGCCTTGATTTGTTCATCGGTGTACGTCGCACCGAAGCCGGGCATGCGTCCGCTGCCCTGGCCCTGCTCGCCGTACTTCTTGCCAAGCTCCGAACCGTTCTTGATGAAAGCGATCATGTCGTCCTGGCTCGGGAACTGACGGACAGTCGAGCCACCCGTGAGGTTCGGTCCGAATGCACCACCGCCGGTCGTCTGGGCATCGCCGTAGGACCAACCCTTGGTGTGGCACCGTGCACACGAATACGCGCCGCCATCGAGGTCGAGGTTGAAAAGCGCCTCGCCGACCGACTTGTAGGCCCCCGACTTGACCAAGCGTTCGGCCTCGGCCTGGATTTCGCCTGTCTTGACCTTTGACATCTTGCCTTCTTCGAGAGGCAGCTGGATGCTCTTGAGATAGTCGAGCAGCGTCTGAATCTGCTGTTCGTTCATCGGACCGCCACCGACGGTTCCCCACGGTGACATCGGCGAGAACGGACGTCCGTATTCGAGAATGAACCGAACCTCGGATTCAGAGAAGCGCTGGTACACGGTGTTGAGCGCGGGCGCCTTCCAGCTGACCGCTTTCACTTCACCAGTCTTCGGGTCGGTGACGGCAAACGGAGCGTTACCGCCGTTGGCCTTCATACCGCCATGACACCCGGCGCAATTGAAGCCGCCATTTGCGGTGACGTCGAACAACTTGCCACCCCAACTGGCGAAACGCTTGCTCCACCCGAATTCGGCATTGGACTGGCGGCTCGGTTCGAGCACCCAATAAAGAGGGAGCGAGATGGTGATGACGGCAAGGAACGCAAGACCCAGAAGTTGGGTGCGCTCGAGTTTCTTTCCCTCGAGCACCTCGTCGTCGTAATAGGGCTTGCGGTTGGCTGCGAGTTCGATCTCGGAGCCGTACTCGCGGCGCGAGCCACGGATATTGAACGCGGCATAGATCACCCACGCGACCACGATGGCCGCAAGGACGATCCACGCAACGTTGACGGTGAGATTGGCGACCATGGTCAGTGACCACCCCCGCCGGCGGCGAGGCAATGGGGTCCTTCGGCTTCTTGACCAGTGGTGTTCGTGCCGATCGGCGGGCCGCCAAACACGGCACCTGTGTCGATGACGAGCACGCCATTGTTCACGGCCAGGCCGAAGCGATCCATTCCGCGGGGTGCGGGACCGCCCTTCTTTTCACCGACACGGTTGTACATCGAACCGTGACAACCACACTCGAACCACTGCGAACTCTGGCAGTTCGGCACGCGACAGCCGAGGTGCGGACACTTCTGGTACAAAGCGACGACGCCGGCCTCCATGCCGGCAAGCACCGCCGCCTGACTTGCGTAGACGGCCTGCGCCTTCGCAATCGAATCCTTCGGGTATTCCGTGACCCACGCACGCGCCTCGGGGTAGTACATGAAGCCTTTGTTCGACTTGATGCCCTGGATCACGTCATCGAGTTTGCCGACGGCGATCTTCGAACCGAATCCACCCGACGAGCCCTTCCACAGGAAGCCGATGAGTGACGCGCCGAACGCGCCGAGGGACGCGCTCATCAACGTGACCGTCGCGCGGTTAAAGAACGCCCGGCGAGTTTCTCCGACTGCTTCCGGGTCGGGAGCGACCCACTCGGTCAATTCAACAGAGTCACGAACGGCGAGGTCGGTCGACGTTGCGGTTGCAGCGGACTCATAGGCGCGACCGGTGGCACCCGCCGCTGCTGCGGCGCCGCGATCGCGCTTCTTTGTCTCGCGCGACAACGCGCCAGCGCCACGCACCTCGGACTTGCGCGCCGCTGTGACGAAGACGAGTCCGCCCAACACGACGATCGCAGCAACCGCAAGGGCGATGATGAGGGGAGTGCTCATGTGTGTGTTCCTCTCACTTCACTGATTCCGTGTCACAACTCGAAGAAAATGCCGTCGCGCCACGGGAAGACAAAGTTGAATCCCGGACCGCGGAAGAACGAACCGATCATGACGAGCACCGCCCAGAACATGAGGTGAACCGTCATGAGGCTGGTGATGAACTTGCGATCCTCGGGCTTGTTCGACGGGTTCTTGTCGAGGTAGGGCGCGAGAATGAGCGCGATGAGACCCATGCCGGGCAAGGTCACTCCCGCGATCATCGGGTGGAACATCGTGAGCAGTTCCTGCAGACCGAGGAAGTACCACGGCGCCTTCGAGGGGTTGGGAGTCTGGTTGACGTTTGCCGCCTGAAGGAGCGGCGCGTTCACGAACCACGAGAAGATGAAAAGGAACGCGAGACAGGCCAAGGAAGCGACGAACTCGATCGCGAGAAGGTGCGGCCAAGTGTGCACCTTGTCGACCGGGGCGGCCTTCACTTCCTGGATCGAACCCGACTTCACGACCGTCAGCAGTCGCTGGGTGTGACCGCCCGGGCCCGCGCCGATGGGTACTCCACCCGCAGCGGGAGCAGCAACAACGGCGGTCGGCCTGTCGGCGACTGCAACACCGGCGCCGGCCGCCTTGGTGCGATCGAGCAATTGATCGGAAATCCGATCGTTGCCCGCACCGGACGTGGCGTCATCGCCACCCGCGGCCTTTTCGCGAGCCGCTTGTGCTCGCTTCAAAAGATGTTCGGGGATTTCAGTCATTGACGTGAACCTCCATCACAACGGACCGGAAATGCCGCCGTCCTTGCGGACGCGCCAGAAGTGGATCGCCATGAAGATGACGATGACGAACGGAAGCATGATGACGTGCAACACGTACCAGCGAAGAAGTGTCTCGGATCCGATTTCGACGCCGCCGAGAAGAACGAAGCGAACCTGGCTGCCGAACACCGGCGTGTAGCCCATCATGTTCGTTCCGACCGCAACTGCCCACAGTGCCAACTGGTCCCATGGCAACAGGTAGCCGGTGAACGACAAGAGAAGCGTGAGGGTGAGAAGGATGACGCCGATCACCCAGTTGAACTCGCGCGGCGGCTTGTACGCACCGTGGTAGAAGACGCGCGCCATGTGCAAGAAGACGGTGAGCACCATGAGGTGTGCTCCCCATCTGTGCATGTTGCGCACGAGCAAGCCGAACGTCACCGATGTCTGCAACGTTTGGATGTCCTGCCACGCGTTCGCTGCGGTGGGTCGGTAGAAGAACATGAGGAAGATGCCCGTCACCGTGAGCAGGATGAAAAGGAAGAAGGACAATCCACCGAGACACAGCGTGTAGCTGACCTTCACCGCATGGCGCTTCACCTTCACCGGATGAAGGTGGTACAGCACCGAGTTCATGATGACGTAGGAACGGTTACGCGGTGAGTCGGTGTAGCCCTTGCGGAAGATCGAGCCGGGTCGGAAGATCGAGTTCCACGCTTGGCTGCCCTGAACCTGTTCACCGATCTTCGAGACGCGGTCCTTCAGCGTCGGTGTTGGTTGGTCGTCAATCGTCTTTGCCATGAGGGGTGCTCCTAGAAACGCATTCCGTAGGCGTAGCCATGGTTGTTGGTACGTGTATGAGAATCGCCGGTGGCGGCAGGCGCGCCGACCTTGCCGAGAATGATGACGCCGGTGGGGCAACGGTCGACGCAAAGCGCGCAGCGCGTGCAGACGTCGTCGTCGATGATGAACATCACGTTGTCGCGCGGATCAAGGCCGGGCTGTTCGGTTCCGATCGACTCGGCAACCGCACCCGGGTCGACCATGTGGATGCACTTCCACGGGCAGATGTCGACACAGCCCTCGCACATGATGCACTCGGATTGGTCGATGTGAATGAACTGCTTGGGCTTGACGGCCTTGGTGAGATAGTCGGCATCGACTTCAACCAACTGGTACTCGGTCGACCAATCGGGCATGGGTGGGTTTGCATCTGTCTTTGCCATTTGGTGTCTCCTTTCCCTTTTCTGTTCGCTTTTGTTTCGTGTGTTGTCGTCTGGTGAAGAAAGTACGGATCAGGTCTTGCGCACGAGCGGGCGACCGTAAGTGGATGTTTCGATTTCCTTCGTCTGCACCTGACCGCGCTTTTGCCACCACACCGCGAGGTACATGAAGAGACCGATGTAGACGGCGTGAATCACAACGACGATGATGTCGCGCAGCGCTTCGTAGGACACCTCGAAGGGGAAGCTTCCCCCGCTCGATTGAGCCCGAAGAATGCCGCCGGGGCCGAGCAGCGGCTTGTCCTTGCGCCATCCGAGGTTCTTGTCGGCGTGGTCGATCCACTGGTGCGGAACCACGCCGAAGGCGAGGAACAGCACGGCAAAGATGAACGTGGAGCCGATCATTGCCTCGCCCCACGACACCGGAGCACCCGGCTTGCGACGTTTGCCGTACGGGATCACGACAAGGGCAAGCGCGGTGGTGAAGACGAACGAAAAGACGAACGCCTGGTTCACTCCCGGCCACTTGAGTACGTCGATTGCCAGCATTGCGCCGAAGATCCTTTCCGGGCCCTCTTCCGAGGGGACTCAGAAGCCCTGAAACTTCAGAGTGAACACTAGTCAGCACCCATCGGCCCCCCACTATTTCAGTGACTTTCTCTTTTGCACGTACACCATGTGACACATGCGTTTGATTCCATCTTCCTGCGTGCGGCGGATTATGGTGAGAGACCGTGACCGAAATCCCCGAGCACCTTCTCAAGCGTTCCCGTGATCGGCGCGCTGGCGGCTCCGGAGATGCAGCCCCTGCGGCGTCCGGCGACTCAACCCCCGCAGTTCCCACGGCAGCGACTCCCGCAAAATCTGCCCCGAAAGCCGAACCAGCCCCCAAAGTTGCCAAGCCCGACTCGCCCGTTGTGGCCGCAGCCAAGGCCCGTCGTAAGATCCCGTTCTGGGCCATGGCGACGTTGAGCCTGTTGCCGGTCTGGGGTTTTCTGTACTATTTGGCCATTAAACCGACCGAAAAGGTTGCCGAAGGCCCGATTGCCAAGGGAATCGAGGTCTGGGGTGGCTGCGCCGGCTGCCACGGGGCCGCTGGCCAGGGTGGTGCGGGTCGCATCCTCTACCAAGGAGAGGTTTTGAAGACCTTCCCGCATATCGAGGACATGCTGAATTTTGTTTACTCCGGAAGCCAGGCCTACGTGGCCGCCGGCGTCAAGGTCTACGGCGACCCCAATCGCGAAGGTGGCGCCCACGCTCCGCTTTCCTACAACGGAAACCCCATGCCCCAGCAGGGCGAGAAGTACGGCGGCGGCCTGACCGAGTACGAAATCCTCGGCGTTGTCTGCCACGTCCGTTACGACCTGGCCGGAGCCGACCCCAAGGACGAGAAGTGGGCGGCCGAATACGAGCATTGGTGCTCGCCCGAGTCCGAAATCTTCGCCGCGCTCGAGGGCGGATCGACCTCGTTCGACAAGATTGCCGAAGACTTCAAGGCGATGATGCCTCCGCCGAATGCGGTCGGCGTCGACCCGCGCGAAACCACCGCGAAGTAACTCCGACGTTTCAGTCGGCCGTGCAGGTCACGGTGTCGATCTCATCGGTTGCGAGGTTCAGCGACACCTCCATGTCGACACCGAACCGTTCGATGAACTCGCGCAGTGACGTTGTTGCCGAATCGCACACACGCTTGGTCGGGGTCGCAAGCGGCACGACCCATCCGTTCGACAGCACGGCATCGTCGCCGTCGTTCAACATGTCGACAACGGGGGGCAATGCGAGCCGCGAGAGAGGCTCGTCCCCCGTGGCAGGAGTGAGCGCAAACCATACGGGTGCATCACCCAACATTTCAGCCAGAAGGATGCACGCGTTCGGCGTCACGTAGTCGGTGCACGACACTTCACCGAGTGTCGCCTCGGCGATGTAGAGCGTTCGACCATCGTCCATGGCAAGACGTGCAGTTCCCGTCGTCAGGCCGTCCTTGACTGCCCAATTCGGATCGGCCTGAACGGTGACCACCGACGCCGTATACGAAACGAAGTGTGGGCGACTGCGCCCACCCGAGTCGTCGTGACTGCGCACGGCAAGGAACCACCAACACAACGCAGCAAGGAGCGGCAGGCCGATCGCAAGAAGGAAGCGCCGCGTGAGGACCTGGCGCACGATTCACTTCCCTGTGCGCGATGCTGCCCTGTGCACACGCTCGACGAGATCGTCGAGCACGGCATCGTCGTGGCCGACACCGACGAAGAGCGCTTCGTAAGCGCCGGGGGCGAGAGCAACGCCCTCGGCGAGCATTGCGTGGAAGAAGCGCGCGTACAGCGATTCGTCGGTTGTCTTTGCATCCTCGAAATTCACCGGAAGGCCGCCTTGCGCCGCGTCGCCGAAGAACATGCCAACGAGAGTGCCGACGACGGGAAACTGCGCGGAGACATCGGCTGCGGCGCAGGCATCACGCAACATCGACGCCAAACGTCGAGCCCGAGCCGCGAGTTCCATGTAGACGTCGTCGGTGAGTTCGTTCAGCGCGGCAAGGCCCGCTGCGGTTGCCAGCGGATTACCCGCAAGCGTGCCGGCGTGGAACACCTTTCCGATCGGCGACAACGTCGCCATCACCTCGCGTCGTCCACCAACTGCACCAATGGGTAGGCCCCCGCCGATCACCTTGCCGAAGCATGTGAGATCCGGCCGCACGTCGTATTTTTCCTGCGCACCGCCGGGTCCGAGACGGAAACCGGTGATGACCTCGTCGAAAATGAGCAACGCCCCGACGCGGTCACATTCGCGGCGCAATCCGGCGAGAAATCCGGGCGCAGGTGCCACGACGCCCATGTTGGCGGCCACGGGTTCGACGATGACCGCTGCGACGCGATCATCGAGTGTCGGCACCACGTTGTACGGCGCGACGATTGTGTTGGCGACCGCCTCGTCGGGAACGCCTGCGGTACCGGGCAAACCCAACGTTGCAACTCCGCTTCCACCTGCCGCAAGAAGTGCATCGGTTGCCCCGTGAAAGTTGCCGTTGAAGATGACGATGCGCTTGCGTCCGGTTGCACCGCGCGCAAGACGCACCGCCGTGCTCGTTGCTTCGGTGCCGCTGTTCATGAGACGAACCTGTTCGCAGCTCGCCACACGTGACGAGATCGCCTCGGCGAGTTTCATCTCGCGCGGTGTCGGGGCGCCATACGACGTGCCGTCCGACGCCGCAGCGCGCAACGCGGCGGTCACTGCCGGATGCGCATGACCCAGAATCACCGCGCCATAACTTTGAACCAGATCGGTGTAACGGTTCCCCTCGACGTCGAATACGTGGGCACCTTCGGCCCGGGCGACGATGTACGGATTTCCCCCAACGGCCTTGAAGGCGCGAATGGAACTGTTGACGCCACCCGGAATGACCCGGGTAGAGCGTTCGAAGAGCGCTGCGTTCGACCGCACACCTGCCCCCGTGCACAATGTCGGCACGCAGCCCGCGGCGCGACATGCTGTCTCAGCGCAGAACGGGATCGGTGCGGCCGCCATCGGGAATCGTTGTCTCCGTTGTCCTACCGGGCCGACTCGGCGAACCAACGCGCAAGATACGTGAGAATCATGTCGGCACCGGCTCGCTTGATCGCCGTCAGATGTTCGTACGCAACCGCGTCGTGATCGATCCACCCGTTGGCTGCCGCTGCCTTGATCATGGAGTACTCACCACTCACGTGATACGCGGCGACCGGAAGACTTGTCGTCGCCCGTACCGCAGCGATGACGTCGAGATACGCGAGCGCGGGCTTCACCATGACGATGTCGGCACCCTGTTCGATGTCGGCGGCAACCTCGGTGAGCGCTTCACGAAAGTTGCGCCAGTCCTGTTGGTAACCCTTGCGGTTGCCACCACCCGCTATTTGCACGTCGACGGCGTCGCGAAACGGCCCGTACAAACCCGAGGCGTACTTGGCCGAATACGCCATGATCGCGGTGTCGGTGAACCCTCGGCCATCGAGACCGGCTCGAATCGCACCGACCTGTCCGTCCATCATGCCGCTCGGCGCAACGACATGCGCTCCGGCCGTTGCCTGGGCGAGGGCCGCCTTCACGTAGACGTCGAGGGTGGCGTCGTTGTCGACGTCTCCTTTTTCGTTCACGATGCCGCAGTGGCCGTGCGAGGTGTATTCGTCGACGCACAGATCGGCCATGAGAACGATGCGGTCTTCGAACCGTGAACGCAACCGACGCAGGGCAACTTGGACGATCCCGTTCGGGTCGAACGCGCCCGAGCCGACGGCATCTTTCGCAAGCGGAATTCCGAACAAGATGACCGCGCGGACACCGAGATCGATGAGCTCTTCGATCTCGCGTTCGAGCGATGCGAGAGAATGCTGAACGACGCCCGGCAGGGAGTGGATGGGCTGGGGTTGGTCGACGCCTTCACGGACGAAGAGGGGTGCGACCAGATCGTTGGTGCCCAAGCGGGTCTCGGCGACGAGTTCGCGCATGGCCGCTGTTGAACGCATGCGGCGAGGGCGAGAGACGGGAAACACGCTCCAATGCTACGGGCTGAACGTCGAAGCGAGAGCGCCGACGATTCCCGCGACCGAGGCTTCGTCTGCCATCGCTCCAACGACGAGGCCGGCTGATTCTGCTGCCGTTTTCGTCACGGGGCCGATGACAACGATGACGCCGTCGAACGTCGGACCAACGAGACGAGCCCAGTTCGTTGCGGCGCTTCCCGAGGCGAAGACCACGGCATCCGCGGCACGTGCACGTGTCAACTCTTCATCGGTTGGTTCGGTATCGATCGTCCGATACACGTCGCAACGCAAGACGGTCCATCCCTTGTCGGCAAGACCGTCCGCCAGGGTGGAGTCGGCGCGCTCACCCTGAACGACCACAACGCGGCCGTCACCGATGGGAAACTCGTCGACGAGCGACGCCGCATTGGCCCGACGCGAAACAAAGTCAACTGCATGACCGATCGCATCTGCGGTTGCCTCACCGATTGCGGCAACTGCGGGGAGGGTGCAGCCCTCCTCGTGCAAAGCGGCAACGACGCGAGCTCCGTTCGGTGACGAAACGACGATCCAGGCGATGTTCTCTGCATCGGCCAGCTGCAGCCTGAGAGACGCGACGCCCGAGGGCACCTCGACGATGTCAATGAGCGGCATCGATATCACCTCCGCGCCCGCACGTGCGAGTGCATCGGTGAGTTCGGCCTGTTGGTGTCGCGGTCGAGTGACGACGACTTGCCGCCCGACGAGCTGATCACCGGTTGGTTCGTTGGCCGACACCGACGTCATCGCCCGGAGACTTCGCGGCGCGACACGCGTGCAAGTTCCGCCGCGACAAGCCTCGCCGTGTCGGGGTCGGATACGTCCGCCTGCATGACGACCGAGCGTGCACCGGCGGCATCGGCCTCGGCAAGAAACGTCGTGATCGTTCCCGTCGCACTGACGTGCGCACCGACGGGAAGCGAGCAACCACTACCGAGCACGGCAAGGAATGCGCGTTCGGTTTCGACCGCATGGCGCGTCGGTGGATGGTCGATTGCGGCGAGGACCTCGCGCGTTGCCGAGTCACCGAACCGATGCTCGACGGCGACGCAACCTTGGCCAACCATCGGTACGAAGACGGTTGGGTCGAGGAGCTCTGCAACCTTTTCGGTGAGGCCGAGAATCTCGAGCGCGGCAACGGCCATCACGATCGCGCCACCATCGGGAACCCGCTCGAGGCGGGTGCCGATGTTCCCCCGCAGTTCCACGAAACGAAGGTCGGGGCGGACGGCACGCAACTGGGCACGACGCCGCGCCGAACCGGTCGCCACGGTCGATTCGCTTCCCAAAGACGACAACGTCGAGCCGATCAGCGCATCGCGTGCATCTCGTCGGGCACTCCAGGCACCGACGACGAGTCCCGGATCGCCCTCGGTCGGCAAGTCCTTGGCGGAATGAACGGCGACGTCTGCACGACCGTCGAGTACCGCGCGCTGGACCTCTTTGACGAAGATGCCCTGGCCCGCCATCTGGTGCAAAGGAACGTCGGCTCGCAGGTCACCGGTGCTTTCGACGAGTACGAGTTCGCACGGAACCGACGTCGCGGCAGTGATTGCCTCGGCGACGAACCCGGCCTGTGTCCGGGCCTGAGGGCTGGGGCGGGTTGCGACCCGTATCGTTCGGGCGTCGCTGTGCCGGGCCGACATCGCGTCAGTGCAGGTCGAAGAGATCCCGCAGCGCATCTGCGAGACGTTCACCCTGCGGAGTGCCGGCGTTCTCTTTCAATCGAACCGTCGGTTCGTGGAGCAACTTGGCGGTGATTCCGCGCGCGAGGGATTCAACCGCTTCGATCTGTTCGGGTGTGAGCTCGGCCAGTCGCTTGGCGTGGCGCTCCATTTCCGACACGCGCACCTCGTCGGCTGCCGCATGCATCGCGGCGATCAGCGGTGCGGCCTGGCGTGCGGTCGAATCGAGGGCATAGCGCTCGACTTCCTCGGACACGATGGTTGACACTTTCGCTGCTTCGCCTTCGCGGCTCTCGACACCCGAGCGCACCCAGTCACGAAGATCGTCGAGGTTGCGCAATTCAACTCCGTCGATGGCGCCGACCGACTCGTCGACATCGCGCGGAACGGCGATATCGACGATGAACAAAGTGCGCCCCGAGCGGACCGACATGATCGGCTCGATCATTTCGCGGTCGAGCACGAAACTGCCGGCACCGATGCACGTGACCACGACGTCCGTGTCGAGAAGGGCCGCACGCAGCTCGGACATCGGGCGCATCTCGGCACCGAGGCGCTCGGCCAGATCACGACCGCGCGATTCGGTGCGGTTGATGACGGTCACCTCGGTTGTCGAGTTCATGGTGAGGGCAACGGCGACACCTTCGCCCATTGTCCCTGCGCCGATGATCAGGACCTTGCGGTATGCGAGCGTGCCGAGGAGTTCGCGCGCCATTTCGACTGCTGCGAACGAGATCGAGGTGGTCGACCGCGAGATTCCGGTCTCGCTGCGCGCCCGCTTCCCGGTTTCGAGGGCGTGGCGAAAGAGGAGGTTGAGCGTCGTGCGCGAGGCACCCGATTCCTGCGCGAGAGACCACGCATCGCGAACCTGGCCGAGGATTTCGTTCTCGCCGATCACGGCCGAGTCGAGACCGCAGGCGACCTCGAAAAGGTGACGCACCGCGGCATCATCATGCTGGCTGTAGAGGTGCTGATGGAGCTCGTCGCTGCGCAGGCCACCGAGTTCACAGAAGAATTCGGCGATGTCGTCGTACGCGGCGTGGAACTTTTCGGTGACCGCGTAGACCTCGGTGCGGTTGCACGTCGACAACACGACGGCTTCGCGGATGTTGTCCTTCGACGACAACGCATGCAGCGCCTTGGGCATGGCCTCGGCACTGACGGCGACCCTCTCGAGGACCCTCAGGGGGCTCGTCCGGTGGTTCACACCGATGACCACTACCGACATAGCGACTCCACGCTAGGCGCTGACGCCCCGGACGGGGGCACTGGCGGCCTCGCGGGCGGCCGCATTCACGGCCCGCCGCTGCTCGTAATAGCTGAGAATCTGCAATTCGCCCGCCAAGTCGACCTTGCGGACCGACACCCCCCGCGGCACGGCCGGGACAGTTGGGGTGAAATTGAGGATCGAACCAACCCCGGCTCGAACCAGTCGGTTTGCCGCCTCTTGAGCGGCCTCGGCCGGCGTCGCCAGAACTCCGATGCTGACGTTTTTTGCCTGAACGACCTGGGAGAGGTCGTCGAGGTGTCGCACGCGCGCACCCCCGGCCAGTCCACCGATTTTCGAAGCGTCGGTATCGAAGACTCCCGCGATGGAGAACCCGCGCTCGGTGAAGCCGCCGTAGTTGGCGAGCGCCTGACCGAGATTGCCGGCTCCAACAATGACGATTGCCCAATCGTGGTTCAATCCAAGCTCACGCTGGATCTGATACGAGAGAAACGCGACGTCGTAACCCACGCCCCGGGTTCCGTAGCTCCCGAGATACGACAGATCCTTGCGAACCTTTGCGGCGTTCATTCCCGCGAGTTCTGCGAGCTGATCGCTTGACACCTGAACCACGCCGTCGGTGGAAAGCTCACCAAGGATGCGCAAATAGAGAGGGAGGCGCGACAAGGCGGCCTCGGGAATGCGACGGCGGGGGGATTCCGACACGGGCGACACGTTATGCCTTCGAGTACCGAACCAGAAAGTCCTCGACGGGATTCGACGTATAACCTGCGGCACATGTCCCCCGGTGACTCGGTTGCCGCCGCGCTCGCAGCGAGCGCATGTCTCGTGGCGAGTGCCTTTTGTCTCCTCACCTTCGATCGCTGGTTGCGGCGGCGCGCGCCCCACGATCTTGCCTGGACGGTTGCGATGGGCCTGTTCGTTGTGGGTGCGGCGTCTTTGTGGTGGGCAGAGAGTCGTGGATGGAACTCCGCGGTCTTTCGACTCTTCTTTCTTGCGGGCGCGGTCCTCAACGTGGCATGGCTGGCCCTCGGCACCGTCTATCTGCTGTTTGGTCGTCGCGTGGGCGACCCCATCCGGACCGGTCTCGTCTGTCTCTCGGGCTGGGCAACCGGAATCGTCATGACCTCGCCGATGAAGGCGCCGGTCGACCCCGTGGCCTTCCCCACCGCAAAGGAACTCTTCGGCGCGACACCCCGAGTACTCGCAGCGATCGGGTCGGGCGTGCCTGCGATGGTGATCATCATCGGAGCCCTCTGGTCTGCTCTCCGCGTGGCACGCGGGCGCGTCCCTGCGGCGACATCGTCCGCTCGTCGCGCCGCGTCCAGCCCGGGACGGCTCGCTCTCGGCAACGTGCTCATCGCTACGGGCGCACTCATCCTTTCCGCCAGTGGAACCCTTGCCGGGCGCCTCGGCAAAGACAGGGCATTTGCGGTCACGCTCGTCGTGGGTGTCGTTGTTCTCTTCGCGGGTTTCGTGGTGGCATCGAATGCCGTTGGCAACCGCCCGCGAATCAGCGCAGCGCTCGCCGCAGCACTTTCCCCGTCACATTGACCGGCAGCTCATCGACGAACTGCACTTTTGTCGGGCACTTGTAGCGCGACAACTTCTTGCGCGCGTGATCGATGACCGCATCTTCGTCGAGATGCGCGCCGCCTTCGGCCACCACGAATGCCTTGACGGCCTCTCCCGTGTGTGGATGGGCCACTCCGACGACGGCACAGGCGCGCACACCCGGCTGCTCGACGATTGCCGCCTCGACCTCGGCCGGATAAACGTTGAAGCCCGACACGATGATCAGGTCCTTCGCCCTGTCGACGATGAAGAGGTTGCCCGCGTCATCGCGAACGGCGATATCGCCCGTGCGCAACCAGCCATCGGGTGAGAGCACGCGCGATGTTGCTTCCTCGTCGTTCCAGTAGCCACGGAACACATTCGGCCCCTTGACCCAGACTTCACCCTCGTCACCGGGAAGAACATCGTCGCCGCTTTCATCGACGAGCCTGATCTGGACTCCGTCAATCGGCACACCGATCGAACCGCGCGGTGACCGAACGACTCCATCGACGATGCGCGCGGTCGTGACAACGGGTGAAGCTTCGGTGAGGCCGTAACCCTCGGCAAGCACGATGCCACACTTTTGCTCGAGGAGACCCGCCATGTCCTCGGGCATCTTCGCCGCACCGGTGACAGCGAGACGCACCGATTTCATCGACGACTTGTCGACTCCGGGCATTTGTGCGAGCGCGGCCCACATCGCCGGCGCACCCGCCATGACGGTGATGCCACGCTCGACGATTGTCTCGACGGCACTCGCCGGGTCGAACCGTTCGACGAGCACGATCGTTCCTCCGCTCGCCATGACGCAACCGAACATCACATTCAGACCGAAGATATGGAACATCGGCAGAACACCGAGCGACGTGTCGTCGGCAAACATCGGCGTCGCACCGAGTGTCTGGCGGATGTTTGCGACGAGGTTCCCGTGCGACAGCATCGCCGCTCGCGGAGCGCCCGCTGTTCCGCTGGTGAACATCAACACCGCGAGATCGTCGGGGTGCACATGGGCCTCGGGCATCTCCGTGCCCTGCACAAGTTCGTCGAACGAGTCGGGCGTGATGACGTGTTCGACACTCGGCACGGACGTTGCAGACAGCCGCGACCAGGTGGGCACCGCAGACGGTCCGACGATGACCGCCTTCGCGGTCACCTCGTTGATCTCTCGCTCGAGTTCCTCGGCGGTTGCAATCGGGTTGAGCGGAACCGCCACCGCACCGATTCCGACCGTCGCGAGAAATGCGACCGCGAAATGACGCCCGTTCGCCGCGATGATGGCGACACGGTCGCCACGCATGATCCCGGCCGCCTGGAGACTGCCCCGGAACCGTCGCACCTGCGTCGCGAGTTCCCCGTAGGTGGTCGGCCGACCGCGGCTGATGATTGCCACCTTGTCGGCAGCGTGTCCAACGATGATCGACGCCAAATTCCAAGAGGAATGGTGATCGGTGCCGCGGTTGTCGCTTGTCGGCATTCTTCCCCCGGGACTTTCAGAACCCCGACGCCTGGCTGGAGCAAACGTCAGAGCATCAACAATTGCACGATGCCCGCGACCAAGATGACACCGATCAAAAGAGCGATGGTCAGGGTGGTTGCCGGCCTCACGCAATCAAACTACTGGCGTGGAGCCTCGGGCGCGATTTTCCCGAACGAAACCCGTGTCGTCGTGCCGCCGCCGGCGCCGGGCCGCACGACAACCTGATCCCCGCTCGCCAATCCGAGGTCCCGCGCAGCCGAGTCCTGCCGTTTCGCAATGGCGAGCATTCCGTAGGAATCGACGACCAAGCCAAGTGCCCCTTCGGTGATGTCGTCGAACGCAGCCGTGATGGCCACACTCCGGTCGGCACCGTCGACGACAACAGTCAAACGATTCGTCCCGGCCGTGAGACCAACGACGTCTTCGGGACCGAGATTGAGTTGACAATTCCCGTAGACATCGACCCACGTGACTTCGGCGATGATCTCGGTATCCCCGATTTGCGGCAGGCCGACGAGACCGGGCATCAAGATGTCGGGGTCGACCGCTTCGCCGAGCTCATCGAGCGGAACTCCGTTGCAAAGATGCGCGGCCACCGGTGCAAAGACGTCGCGACCCGCGAACGTTGCGCCGGGAGCAGACAGGTGCAGCGTGGTATTCGACAACACAACCGCGCGATCGACGCCGCCCACCATTGCCGCCGCCGGGACGAGGAGGCCGTTGTCGGGCCCAACGAGAACGCCCTCACCGCCGGCAACCTCGAGAGCGATCATCTTTCGTTTCGTGGCGACACCCGGATCCACGACGGCGACGACGACGCCGCGCGGCACGTACTGAATCGCACGCGCGAGCATGAGTGATGCACCACGAACGTCAAACGCACGAACGTTGTGACCGATGTCGGTGATGCGCGCATGCGGTGCAATGTCCACGATGACGGACTTCATCACGCCCACGAACTCGTCATCGAGGCCGTAATCGGTGAGCAACGCGACGTGATCGAAGTTGCGCGGCGCGTTCACACGTCAAGTGTGTCGTATGAATTCAACCAATGAAAGCGAAGAGGAAAAGCGAAGAAGAAAGCCGGGAGAAAAACGAAGGGGCCGGTGTCAACCCCCCGATGACACCGACCCCTCGGCGCGGCCCTTTCGGGCGCGACTCCCGACCGGCGAACCGGTCGGTGATCTGTCCCGTACCATACGGCCTCGTGAGGGGGTGAGAAAAGCGTCACGGCGCTTTTTCACAAAAAAGTTTCGTGCTCGTGCAAAGTTGCACAAAGCGAAAACGTGGCGAACTTTTACTGCTTAATTCGTCCGGCTCAGTTCGACGATCGTCGCGGTCATTGTCCGAGTTCGATGCTGCGCGCAGTCGCAGCACGAACCGCGGCGAGGAACGCTTCCCGACCGCCGGCTTGCGACAATGCCGCAAGCCCCGCAGCCGTTGTTCCGTTCGGTGAGGTCACATTCTCGCGCAGGCGCGACGGGGACTCGGAACTCCGGGCGAGCAGGGTCCCCGCGCCGAGGAAAAGTTGTCGCACGAGCGACTCGGCCGTCGTCGGGTCGAGGCCCTCGGCCACTCCCCCCGCGATCAACGCCTCGGCGACATAGAAGAGGTACGCAGGGCCCGACCCGGTGAGGCCCGTCACCGCGTCGAGCAAATCTTCTTCGACCTGCACCGCCAGCCCCACGCTTCCGAGAACCGTGGCCGCGAACTCGCCGGCCGATGGTCCACAGTCGGGACCGAGGGCGAATGCCGAGGCCCCTTCCCCCACGAGTGCCGGAGTGTTCGGCATCGCCCGGATGACGGCGACACCGGGACCGGCAGCGGCGGCGAGCTTGGCGAGGGTGACGCCCGCCGCGATGGACAGCACGGTTGTCGCACCACGGCCAACGGCTTCACGCGTCGCTGAAGCAGCATCTGCCGGCTTCACCGCAATGACCGCGTTCTTGCACGATCCGATGGTCGAGGTGATGGTCGCACCGGGAAACAACGATGTCAGGGCGCTGTGTTTCGAGGCGTCGATCTCGACGATCGTCAGATCAGTCGCGGGAAGTCCGGCCCCGATGAGGCCGCGCGCCAGGGCCCCGCCCATGTTTCCGCCCCCGACGATCGAGATTCCACCGACAACCATGGGCGCAGACTAGTTCCGTTCAGGATGCGAAACGGCTGGCAAATCCGATGCGAATGAGCACCGGGAAGTGCCGTTCGACCGTCGCGTACAGCGTGCCGAGAACACGATCGAGTTCGGGTTCGCTGACCGAGGCAATCAACAGCTCACCGCGAAGGAACAGTGCGTCTTCAATCCCGATGGAGAAGGCGGCCCCCACCAACTTGTTGTTACGACGCAGTGCCTGCTCGTAGAGGCTTTCCGCGTTCTCTTCGGGGGCCGGCATCACGTAGGTCTCGTACTGCAATGTTCTCTGCCCGAGCGTGAGCCACACCGTCGTGAACTCTTTTTCCTCGCCCTTCATCCGGACGAACCAGTGCATGTCGTCGTCGGGGTCCCTACCGACCTCGAGACACAACGAATTGTTCTCCTTGTATGTGGCGAGCCATTCGTCGATCTGCCGCGCCAGGATTCCGCGGTCGGCCTCGGCCCAGATCTCGCTCATGGTCGACTACCGGCAGGCGACGCGTTCACGCGTCGTCACATCGGTGTATGCGCGACGCAACCTCGCAGCCGCGAAGCTCCATGTGTAACGCCGCGCCTTGTCGGCGGCACGCGCGCCCATGACACCCGCAGCAACCGGATTCGCGATGATTGCGTTCACGTGTTGCGCAAAGACATCGGGGTCGCGATCAGAGACCAGATGTCCCGTGACACCGTCGTCGACGATGGTGATGAGACCACCCACTCCGCTTGCAACCACGGGCACTCCGCAGGCCGCGGCCTCAAGAGCAACCAGACCGAAACTCTCGCTGCGCGACGGCACGATGACGACGTCGGCGGCTCGGTAGTACGTCGACAAGATGTGGTGTGCCTGCGGCGCCACGAAGTCGATGCGATCAACCACGCCCAGGGATTCGGCGAGTGCATGCACGCGGTTCACTTCGGCTTCGCCATCTGCTCCGCTTGCTCCGCCCACCACGACGAGGCGGGCGCGAGGGTTGTCGAGCCTGGCAAGGGTTTCGACCGCGACATCGAGACCCTTGAGGGGTTGGATTCGACCGACGAACAGCATCACCGGAACGTCGATGGGAATGCGCAGCGCATGACGTGCACCGCGCTTTTCGCCCGGTGCAAAAAACGCGTGCTCGACACCCGGGGCGACGATCTCGATCGAACCGGGTGGATTGCCGTAGAGCGAACGGAACTGCCGCTCTTCTTCGGTGCAGGACACACAGATCGCGTCGGTGCAGCCGATGATTGACGCTTCGGCTTCCTCGCGCGACACCGGTTCGGGGTCGCCGCCCTGTGCCTTCACGCGCGCGAACGTGTGGAACGTCATCACCAATGGCAGGTCGAGTTCGTGCTTCAAACGATGTCCGGCCATGCCCGACAGCCAGTAGTTCGCATGCAACACATCGACGCCTCCCGAGGCCCCGATGTGTTTGCGCACTCCGTCGGCAAACGGATCAACCACGGAGAGGAGATCGTGTTTCGGCAGGTCGAAATCGCCGGCTTCGATGTGCACCACCCGATGATTCGGCTCGACGTTCACAACCTCGGGCAGTCCGGGACGCCACGCGCGGGTGTAGGTGGTGCAGTCGAGGCCGGCGTGCGCCAACGCTGACACGAGTTCGCGAACGTAGACGTTCATTCCGCCACCGTCACCAACACCCGGTTGCGCGAGTGGCGAGGTGTGCATCGAGAGAACCGCGACGCGCTTCATGTCAGCCGGCCGCCGGGTTGACGTACGTGCGGTACACGCTGAGAAGGGTGTTCTTCTGTTCCGTCGACAGCAGAGGGTCGGCAAGAACGGCCTCTTCGACCGACGGAGCAGGAGCGGTTGCGCGGGCACTGTCACCATCGAGGAAGCCCGCTCGAACGTAGAGCGTTTCAGCCGAGACATGCAGTGCGCGGGCGATCTGTTGGAGGATTTCGGCCGACGGCTTGCGCAGGCCACGTTCGATCTGCGAGAGATAGGGATTCGACACGCCGGCAAGTCGCGACAAGTCGCGAATCGACTGCTGGGCGGCTTCGCGGCGCTGACGAATGAAGTCACCGAGGTCGACGAGTCGCTTGTCCATCGGCAACTGTCTAGTGACGAAAATGCCGATTGGCTACTTTGGCGAAATACCCGGATTATCGGGTATTTCACGCTTGTCAGTCGAGAAGGCTGTCGACCGTCGCCCCACCGCTCTTGTAGCGGTCGACGAGCTCGCGACTCAACACATCGATACGTGCGAACAACTCCCTGCGATCAGCCGACTGTGCGGACTCGAACCCCGACAAAGCGGACTCGAGGGCGGTCAATTCTCCGGCGTCGAGATCGGCGAAGTCGGCAAAGTGGAGACGGTCACAGATCTCGGTCAATTCCACCACGCGAGGATGGTCGGCGCTCACATCGGTATCACGCGGCGGTCGAACCGAACCCGCGCCTTGTTGTTGGCCAAAGACCGCCGCGAGCGCGCCTGGCTCGGCGGTTGCATGCAGGCCGCTTTCCCGACGAACCCGCTCTTCGCGAACGATGTCGAGTCGCCCCTGTGCGATACGACGAACGAACGACACGACATCTTCTTCCTGCTGCAGTTGAGCGCGCAACGCACGCAGTTCGCCGAGAGACAGCGACGTCGGGTCGGCGGATGCGTCCGACAAGGGTTCGTCTGGTGCAGCGATGCTCGTACTCTAGAACCCGCCGGAAACCGGCGGGAGGACAGCCACCTCGTCGGTTGCGGAAAGTGGCGCGTCGCGATGTGTTTCGTCGCCGTTGCACCACACTCGACACGTGGCGAGCACAGCGACGAATCCGCTGCCGTACCGTCGGCATGCTTCGTCCAAAAGAGCACCGACAGTCGGTGCATCGATGACTTCGGAACCCCGGCCGGCCGCCTCACGGGCGGCAGCAAAAAGACGCAGGGTCGCCATCTGCCACAGGGTATTGGTGATTCACGGGCGGGTGGGCGGCAACGGCGGCATCTTCGCCGAATAGCCTGCAGGTCGTGCCGTCAGCCCGATTCCTGCTCGTTCGTCACGGCCAGTCCGAATGGAACTCGGTTGGTCGGATGCAGGGTCATGCGGATTCCCCCCTTACTGCAGAGGGACGCCGCCAAGCCGCCGCAGCCGCGCGCAAACTGAAGGGCTTCGACTACGTCACTTCGAGCGACTTGTCGCGCGCCTCCGACACTGCGGTGATCATTGCCCGTGAACTTTCCGTTCCGCGCCTCGCGCCACGCGCGGGCCTGCGTGAGATCGACGTCGGACCCTGGCAGGGCCTCACGCGTCGCGACATCGAACGCCAGTTCCCGGGATTCCTCGACAATGACATGCGTCCACCCGGCTACGAAGCCGACGAGTCGGTGTTCGACCGGGTTCGCCGCGTGCTGGTCGACCTCACGAATGAACACCATCGCGACTTCACATCCGGCACCGGGCTCGTCGTGACGCACAGCGGAGTCATTCGGGTGATGCGGCGCGTGCTCGGCTACCCCGACCAACGCAACCACCGCAACCTCGAGGGTTGTTGGTTCAGCGTGTCCGACGACGGCACGCTGAGCGTCGAGGAATCGATCAACGTTCTGCGCAACGCAACCATCAGCAACACACTCTGACGATGCGCCGCTTCGACGAGTCGTTCTCGCCCGTCGTGCGTCGGCACGTCGTCATGCTGACGATTGCGCGCACCACCGCAAACGCGGCGTATCGATTTGCCCCACCATTTCTCGCGACGATCGCACGTGGTTTCGACATGTCGATCTCGCAAATGGGTATCGCCCTCACGGTGTCCGAGCTGACGGGTCTCGCTTCACCCCTCATCGGCCAACGCGTCGATGGAATGACCCGCCGCCAAGCGATGCGTCTTTCGCTCGTCGGGGTCGCAGTTGGTGCGGTGCTCGCGGGCGCGGCACCGAATCTCGCGGTTTTCACCTTTGCGATCATCGTTCTCGGCGCGGCGAAAGTGGGTTTCGACGTGGCGCTGAGTGCATGGATCGCCGATCATGTCCCGTGGAACCGTCGAAGCGCGGTCGTCGGCTTCACCGAGATCTCGTGGGCGCTCGGCATGCTCGTCGGTGTCAGTTCGCTCGGTCTCATCACCGCCGTACTCGACTGGCGCTTCGCCTACTTCGCGGCCGCTCTTGGCGTGCTGCTCTTGGCATGGCGCGTGAGCAGTCGGCTTCCGGCGGTCGACGACGTGGTTCACCAACACGACGAACCGGACACCGGTGAACACGGGGTGCTGCGTCCGGGCAGTTGGCTCGCCATCGCTTCGTGTTTCACCCTGATGGGGGCAATCCAATGCATCTTCGTCACCTTCGGCCCTTTTCTCGAAGACACATTCGGCTTCACCGAAGCCGGTCTTGCGGCCGTCGGCTTCTCGCTCGGACTCGCCGAGCTCGTCTCGTCGACTTCGAGCGCTCGATTCACCGACGTGTGGGGCAAACAACGCAGTGTGGCGCTCGGGGCCACGATCATGATCCCGTCCGCCTTGCTCATTGCATTGGTTGGTGACCGCCTCGGCCCCGCACTCATTGGTTTGGCATTGGTCATCCTCGGCTTCGAGTTCGCCATCGTGAGCCTTCTTCCCATCGGGACTCAACTCGTTCCCGGCCGACGGGGTCGCGGAATGGGGCTGCTTCTCGGGGCAGGAACGCTCGGTCGGGCCTCGGTCTCGATCGCAGCGACACGGCTGTACGACATCTACGGCGTCGAGCCCGCTGCCGTTGGTTCAGCGCTGTTCGCGGCAGCAACCGCGATGCTGATTCTCAGCCACGGTAGGCGTTCGTGATCGGCAGCCGCCGATCCTTTCCGAACGCTTTTGTTGAGATGCGCACGCCGGGCGGACACTGGCGGCGCTTGTATTCGTTCATGTCGACGAGACGGGCGATTCGTCGCACGAGCGCCTCGTCATGGCCGAGCGCGATGATGTCGGCCGCCGTCATGTCGTCTTCCACGTACATCTCGAGAATCGGGTCGAGCACGTCGTACGCAGGCAACGACTGATCGTCGCGCTGGTCGGGACGCAACTCCGCCGACGGCGGTTTGTCGATGATCTCGCGCGGGATGATCTCACGTCCCGCCCGACGATTCACGTGGTGACACAGGTCGTACACGGTGAGCTTGAACACGTCCTTGATGACGGCGTATCCACCAACGGAGTCGCCGTAGAGAGTGAAGTAACCGACGGCCATTTCGCTCTTGTTGCCGGTCGTCAGCACCATCCATCCGTGCTTGTTCGACAACGCCATCACCACCGTGCCGCGGACGCGACTCTGCAGGTTTTCCTCGGTGAGGTCGGCTGGTTTGCCCGCAAACGATTCGGCGAGCATGTCGAGATAGGCGCCGAACGCCGGTTCGATCGGAATCAGGCGCAGATCGATACCGAGATTCGTCGCAAGTGTCGTGGCGTCGGTTATTGATCCCTCGCTCGAATAGCGCGAGGGCATCGACACGCCGTGGACGTGTTCGGCACCCAGCGCATCGACGGCGACCGCGGCGACGAGCGCCGAGTCGATTCCTCCCGACAAGCCGAGGACGACATCGGTGAACCCGTTCTTCCGTACGTAATCGCGTGTGCCGAGAACCAGTGCGTCGTACACCCGTGCAAGTTCGTCGTCTTCGGCGTCGTCGGCCGTCGCGACCGGGGAGACGCTTCCGTCGTTGCTGATGTCGACAACCAACAGATCGTCAACGAAGAAAGGACTCTGCGCGGCAATCAGACCACGTGCGTCGGCAATCAGCGACCCGCCGTCGAAGACGAGCTCGTCCTGTCCGCCCACCTGATTGACGTACGCGACGACAACCTTGTTGTCGCGCGCACGTCCGGCAACCAGGTCGCGACGTACCTCGGGTTTTTCCCGGTGGAACGGAGACCCGTTGATGCTGATGATCAGTTGGGCACCTTGTTCGGCTTGTTGAGCAACAGGCCCCTCGGCCCAGAGGTCTTCGCAGATCGAGATCGCGACACGTTGACCGGCAACGTCGAAGGTTGGCTGATCTTCGGGCCCGGGCACGAAATACCGCTCTTCATCAAAGACGCTGTAGTTCGGCAACAACTGCTTGCGATAGATCCCGAGCAGTTTTCCGTCGCGCGCCACGGCCGCAGCGTTGAAGAGGAGCCTCTCGGCAACTCCGTTCACGGTCATCTCGGCATGGTCGACGAAGCCGACGACGAGCGTCGTTGACCCCGTCGACGCCACGAGCATGTCGAGCGCCCGGCGATTGTCGACGATGAAGCCCGGCTTCAAAACGAGATCCTCGGGTGGATACCCGGTGATGGCGAGCTCGGGAAAGGCAACGACATCGCACCCCGCGGCCGCCGCCTCGACGTAGACACGCGAAATCACAGCGGTGTTGTCCGCCAGATTTCCCACGGTGGGGTTGATTTGGGCCAGTCCGAGGCGCAGCTTCGCCACGGCGTGAGGCTACCGAGGGGTCCATCGCGGTGCGTCTTTACACAGCGTTCACAATCGGGACATGGAAGGGAAACTGCCCGACGGCAGGATTACCCCGTTCAGAACCCCTCATTGTGAAGGAGACCCCAAGTGCCCTATCAGGCGGAATACATCTGGATCGACGGCACCGAGCCCACGCCGTTGCTGCGCTCGAAGACCAAGATCCTGAAAGACGACGTCACCACCCCTCCGATGTGGGGATTCGACGGTTCATCGACCGAGCAGGCAACCGGTGACAAGTCGGACTGCGTTCTCCTCGCGCAAACCGGTGAGCCACACCCCACCAACACACGCGCGGCTTGTGTCGCTGCGGCCGAGAAGTTCAAGTCGGCCGAGATGATCTACGGCATCGAACAGGAATACACGATGATGCGCACCGACGGCACGCCGTTCGGCTTCCCCGCAGGTGGCGGCATGCCCGCACCGCAGGGTCCGTACTACTGCGGCGTGGGCGCGGGTCGAGTCGTTGGTCGCCAGATCATCGAAGAGCACACCGAAGCCTGCATGGAAGCCGGTCTCCTCATCGAGGGCACGAACGCCGAAGTCATGCCCGGACAGTGGGAATTCCAGATCGGCGCCGCCGATGCAGTCACCGTGTCCGACCACCTCACCGTTGCACGCTGGCTGTTGCACCGCATCGCCGAGGACTACGACGTCGTGATCTCGCTTGCCGCGAAGCCGATGAAGGGCGACTGGAACGGCGCCGGTGCCCACACCAACTTCTCCACCAAGGCCATGCGCGAGGACACCAACATGAAGGCGATCACCGCCGCATGCGAGGCAATCGGCACGCGCGTCATGGAGCACGTCGAGAACTACGGCCACGACATCCAAAGCCGCCTCACGGGCAAGCACGAGACTGCGCCGTGGAACAAGTTCAGCTACGGGATCTCGCACCGCGGCGCCTCGATCCGCATTCCGTGGACGGTCGGCCGCGACGGCAAGGGCTATGCAGAAGACCGCCGCCCGAACGCCAACTGCGACCCCTACACCGTGACCCGTCTCATCCTCGAGACGGTCTGCGGCGCCTGATCCGTCACACCGACGAACAACCGACAATGCGTTCCGGGGGCCTTCGGGCCCCCG
>RGCG01000070.1 GCA_009919275.1 Actinomycetota bacterium | reverse complement strand
CACGCTTGCCGGAACCCGCCAACCCGACATCGTCGTTCTCGACGTCTCGCTTCCCGACTTCGACGGTTTTGAAGTCCTGCGACGTTTGCGTCTTGCCGGCAACAAGGTTCCTGTCATCTTTCTCACCGCCCGCGGCGATACCGACGATCGCATTCGGGGTCTCATCGAGGGTGCCGATGATTACCTGGCGAAGCCGTTCTCACTCGAAGAACTCTCGGCCCGTGTGGTTGCATGTCTTCGCCGTGCAGGCATCACGACGGTCGACTCGCGACACACCGTCGCAGATCTCGTCGTCGATGACGACGCCCATCGCGTTTGGCGTGGACACGAAGAGGTTCACCTCACTGCAACCGAGTACAAACTGCTGCACTGCCTCATTGTCAACGTCGGTCGCGTCGTCTCCCGTACGCAGATCCTCGAACACGTCTGGCAATACGACTTTGACGGCGATTCTTCGATCGTCGAATCGTTCGTGAGCAACCTCCGCAAGAAAGTCGATCGATCGGAACCCAAATTGATCCACACCGTGCGCGGTGTCGGCTACAGCTTGCGGGTCGGGTGATGAGTCTTCGCACCCGGGTGCTACTCGTTTTCCTGCTGATCGGGTTGACGATCGTTTCGGGAGCAGTGCTCACGGCCCGCGTCCAACGTGTACACCTCGTCAACCAGATTGACGACCGCATCTCCAAGTTGGCCGACGCGCCAAAGTTCATCGAAAAGCGCGCCCTCGCCAACAGGATCGACAAGCCTGCCGGCGCAGGATTGTCCGACACCTACCTCGGGTACATCGACACAAAGGGTGGCTCACTCCAAACACTGTCTACTCCCGACGACGACCCCGAGTTCATGCCCGACATCCGCAGCCTCACACCCGATCAACCACCAGCGACGGTGCGCACGCTCGCCGGCAAAGCGTCACCCGCGAGGGCGACGCTCGTCTCACTCGGTTCGGGTGCGATGGGTGTCGTCGCCATTTCCCTTGAAGCCGCAGATCGCGCCACTTCACAACTTCGCACGACGCTCGCGTTCGTCGTGCTGGGAATCCTGCTCGCATTGGCTCTTCTCGCATGGTGGATTCTGCGATTGGGCATTCGTCCGATGAGGGAACTCACCACCGCGGCCACCGAAGTAGCCCGCGGACATTCGCCGGACATGTCGTCGGTCAACGAGCCGACACGTGAGGCGAGCGAGTTGAAGGCTGCCGTCAACAACCTGATTTCTACGGCGAAGTCCAACGAAGCACGGATGCGTCAATTCGTCCAGGATGCCTCGCACGAATTACGAACACCACTCACGACGCTTCGAGGCTACGCCTCGCATGCCTCAGGGGATCCGCAGAACACCGCCGTCGTCGCTGACGCGCTCACGCGCATCGGCGAGGAGTCGATGCGGATGTCCCGACTCGTCGACGACCTTCTCACGCTTGCTCGCTCCGATGAGCGCGACCAACTCCTCACCGCCGAAGTCGACATGACTGCGGTCGTCACCGACGTGGCGGCCGACCTACGGGTTGTGCAACCCGACCGCGAGCTGCTGGTATCAGCGACCGAATCGGTAATGGTTGCCGCGGATCGGGCACTGATCACGCAGGCCGTTCTCGCGCTCGCAAGCAACGCACTTCGCCACACACCCACCGGTGCAACGGTGACGATGACCGTCGCGACATCCACCGACGAGGCGCGGGTATCGGTTCACGACAACGGTCCGGGAATCGATCCCGAAGACCAACCACACCTGTTCGATCGCTTCTACCGCGGTGCGTCGACACGTCCCGGCACGGGGCTCGGCCTCGCGATTTTCGCGTCGATCATCGAGCGCCACTCAGGCACTTATGGCGTGGAATCTTCACCGGGTGCCGGCAGCACGTTCTGGTTCAGCGTTCCGCGCCGCCGCGAAACAGATTGATTCGCCGCGCCAACCGCGATCAGCGATCGGCTGACTTGTCGAGTCGCGCGTTGGTGTACTTGGGGCCACCGACCCAGCCGCACATCTGTGGATCGCACTCGTACATTTCGCCTTCGAGATGACGACCGTCGATGTCGAAAATGCCCCAGATGCCGTCTTTGCTGACCTTCAGGTTGCCCTTGCCGTCTTTTTCGTAGAGCTTTCCGTCGAGCGGATGAACAATGCCCCACATGGCTATACCCCCAGCCACTGGTCGAGAAGCATGTGGAACCAACGGATCTTCGATTCCTGGTAGTTGGCGAGCGTCACGCCCGGCTTCACCGAGGTTTCGCAACCGATCTGCACGCGCTCCATGTTGTAGACGTCCTGGTCGAACACCTTGCCGAGGCTGGCGAGGACTTCCGCACTCGACCATGGTTCGTGGAAATCGAGGACCTGCATCGCGGCCGGGGCCGGGCGCTCGCCGTTGAACGGCGACAGGAAGAAGCACTCCATCAACGACTCTTTGTGATTGTCGCCAAGTGGACGGAAGCGGTAGACGATGCGGTTGAACGCGCCCCACGGGTGCAGGTTCGGGAACACCGTGTAGTCGATGGCGTCGAGATATTCGGCGTCGGACCACTCGTCGACCATGTCGCCGGCCAGTGGACGCCAGCGCTCTCGCGCCGCGGCAGCGCCCATTTCGCGAGCCGTCTTGCCCTCGGGAATCTGCATCGCCACTTCCTCGTCGACACGGGTGTCGAGCATTGCGCGCATGATGTCGATCTCGTGCACCGTGTACTTGAGCAACGGACTCGGAGTACCTCCGGGCGTGATGACGCGCGAGAAGTTGTCCCAGATGTCGACTTGGCTGTTGGTGTCGCCGAGGTACTTGAGAATTTGCGGATGCGTCGCATTGACGTGGTACGCCTCGCTGAACGCTTCCTGGGCGATCTTCCAGTTGCACTTCAGTTTCTTGGCGACATGGGCCGCGACGTAACGATTGCCGAGGTCCCAACGCTCGAACTGGTTGATGATCTCACCGAGGAACGACTCGAGTGATTCGGCCTTCGCGTCGGGGTTGATGAAAACGAAACCGGCCCAGGTTCCGACCTTGACTTCGGGCAGGTTGAACTCGTTCGGGTTGACGTGCTCGAAGTCCCAGCCTGCGGGGATTTCCTTGAGGTTGCCCTCGTTTGTCCACGCAAATCCGTGGAATGCGCATCGGATTTCGCTGCAACGACCATCGAAGTGCTTCAGCTGGCGACCACGGTGCAGGCACGCGTTCACGTAGGACTTGATGTGTCCGGTACTGGTGCGCATGACGATGTACGACTTGTTGCAAATGTCGTAGACGATGTAGTCACCCGGGTTCGGGATGTGCTCCTCGCGGCACGCCATCTGCCACACGCGGCTCCACAGACGCTCTTTTTCGAGTTCGTGCCATTCGCGCTTGTAGAAACGTTCCGAGTTGACGTCAGCCGAACCCAAGTACTTCGGTGACTCGAGACGAAGCACCTCGGGGACGGGGTGAGAATCGGTGTCGAGCAGTTCCTGGTAGGAGATGCCCGGTGACCTGCGGAGTCCTGGATCGGTTGCTGTCATGGCCCCACGTTAGGGCTTCGACGGCGCTCGGGCGATGGCGGACTGGCCCCGGTCAGAACACCTGCAAAAGATCGACAACAAAAACGAGGGTCTCGCCACCCTTGATCACACCGCCCGCACCGCGGCTGCCGTAGCCCATGTCGGGCGGGATGGTGAGGCGGCGCCGACCGCCCACCTTCATACCGGCAACGCCTTCGTCCCAACCCTGGATGACCTGACCCGCCCCGAGGCGAAATTCGAACGTCTCGCGGCGATCCCACGATGCGTCGAACTGCTTTCCGTTGCTCCAGGCCACACCGACGTAGTGCACGTCGACGTTCTTGCCTTTCACCGCCTCGTCACCCGTGCCGACCACGAGATCTTCGATGACGAGACCCGCGGGCGGGTCTCCGGCGGGGATGCTGACGCTGGGCTTCGATGACATGTCACCTAACGTAACCCCTCATGGGGGAACGTCTGAAAAGCAAGGTTGCCATCGTCACCGGTGGAGCATCCGGAATCGGTGCGGGCACCGTCGAACGATTCATCGCCGAAGGTGCGAAGTGCGTCGTCGCTGACATCCAGGAAGATGCGGGGAAGAAAATCGCGGCGACCCACGGTGCAAATGCGATCTTCGTCCGCTGCGACGTGGCAAAGGAATCGGAGGTCGAGGCTCTGGTCGCCGCGGCGGTTTCGCACTTCGGGCGCGTTGACTGCATGTTCAACAACGCCGGCATCCTTGGCGCGGTCGGGCCCGTCGCCGAGATACCAGGTGGCGAGTGGCAGAGATCAATCGACGTGTTGTTGAGCAGTGTGTTCTACGGCATCAAGCACGCCGCGCGCGCGATGATCGCCCAGGGTCGCGATGCGGACGGTCATGCGGGGTCGATCATCAACACAACCAGCACGGCGGGTCTCCGCGCGGGTCTCGGACCCCACGTCTACACAGCGGCAAAACACGGCGTCGTTGGCCTGACTCAGTCGGTTGCGACGGAACTCGGACGACACGGCATACGCACGAATGCGATCGCACCCGGTGGAACAGTCACGGGACTCACCGCATGGCTTGCAACCGGAAGTTCCGACAACCTCACCGAAGCAACCCAGAAGATTGGCGTCACCAACCCAATGGGCCGTGGGGGTCGCGTCGAAGACATTGCAAATGCCGCCCTGTTTCTGGCATCCGACGAGGCCGCGTTCGTGAACGGTCACGTAATGGTGGTCGACGGCGCGGGTGAAGTGATCGGCGACCGCAATCATCGATTCGTGCAACTCGGATCGAAGATCGTCCAGGAAACCGGCCGGATCGGCTTGTAGGAAACCCGATGCAGATCGACCCACATCTCGCGGACAAGCAGGCCATCACCGAGGTTGCAATCGCCTACACCTGGGCACTCGACATGCGGAACTTCGACGAACTCGACAACGTCTTCACACCCGATGCAAACGGCATGCTCCACGGTGTCGAATGCACCGGTCGCGATGCCATCAAGGCGCGCATCAGCAAGGCCGTCTCGTGGTTCAACCACACTCAGCACCTTGTCGGCAACCATCAGATCGTCGTCAACGGCGACACGGCCACGCACCGCTGCCAACTGCAGGGAATGCACGTGAAGACCGGTACCGAAGGTGGCGACAACTACTGGATTGCCGGCTACTACGACGACAAGATGGTGCGCACCCCCGAGGGATGGCGCATCACGTTCCGCCTCATGCAGGGAACCTGGCGCCACGGCAACCCGGGGGTGCTGCCCAAATAGTTGTCAGTCGCTGACCGTCAGGCAGGTGCTCTGACGGGAGTTGTTGATGGCGTCGAAGAGCGACTTCCACGCCGTATACCAAGCCTTTGTCGCGGTCGTGACACCGTCGTTCGCCTCGTCAAGCAGATCCGCGACCGGCCAGCATTCGCCCATCAGCATCACGCCCTGCTCGGCGAAGTCGTCATCGATCGCATTCATGGCAGCCGCCAAAAATTGTGCCTGGAACATCGATTTGCAGTCGCCACTGCACTTGGCGTCACGAAAGAAGCCACGCACTTGCGGTTCACCCGCGAAGGGACCGACCCCAGCGAGAGCCGCCGGATATTCGGTCTTCAAGGATGTGAGGTTTTCGATCACGTCGGGTGCGCCCATCTTGTTGCCCCAGTATCCGATGGTGCGGCCGGGAAGCGGCGGACACCAGCGGATCGTCACGGAGTCACTGGGGTCGACCATCCCCGTCGGCTTGTCGTCGATCACCAGCAAGGCGGTGTTGGTTCGCTCGACACACACATCGCCGGCCGGATACCAATCGATGTCATACGAGAGGTAATCCGATTCGGTCGAACGATCGTCCGACTCGTCGGTAGGCGTCGCGTTGTCATCAAAGATCGATGCGGTGGACGCGTACACGTGCGCGGGTCCGAAGTCATCGAAGTCGAAGCCCGTCGAATCGGACATCGTCCCGCCCGCGTAGCCCGCGACCGCCGAAACCGCTGCCGCACCGGTCGGCCGACCCGTCGCCGAATCGATCTGGACTTTCGTCGAGTCGAGTACACACGAGTACGTCAGCAACGTTGTGCTCGATGCGCACGCCTGCGTGTACGAACCCTGGGAGAAACTGACCGACAGCGAGGTGAGAACCGTTGACGGTGGGTCGACGAGGATGTTCCCCATCACGGTCAACGTCCCCGGGAGTATTCGTGGCACGCTCGAACGCGTCGATTCGATCTCGTAGGACACGTCGTAACCACCCATGGAATCGACCTCCCAGCCGGCCGACTTGTCGATATTCCAGTCCCACGTCATGTCGTAGGCAACATCGGGGTCGACTTCGATGCTCGGTTCCACGACGCTCCCCCGCGCGCACGTATGCGACAGATTTTCGGCCCCCGCGGTACCCGTGTAGTTGAGGTACGCACTCTCCAACGTCGCCCCGGGAGGAGTGGTGGCGATCCACAGGTGTCGATCCACACCGAGAGCCCGGCGTTCCACGACAGGTTCCCCGCCCCGTCCACCTGGTTGACAACGAAGTGCCACAAGTCGTAGTCACCCTCGAGAAAGGTCGAGGTCGCACAGTCCGAGTTCGTGTTTCCACCGCTGAAGCCCTCGGCCGTCACCCCCGTCCCGAGGTTGTCGACGTAGTGATCACCAACCGGATCGGCATTGCTCGCTGAACCGGTGACTGCGGCAACAACCGCTGCAACCGCCATGACGGCAAGTGCACTACGCACGAGAAGTCGCTTCTTCTTCATGGTGCTCCTTTCACACGCGCCCCCATGGCGCGTATTCGGGATCACTCAACACAGGGCGCAAGGCACAACGGCGTCGGTTTGGCACTACAGGTATTGACGTTCATCAATCGCGACAATCGACACGATGTGTAATTACGGACTCAACGACGCTCGCCAAGGGCGCGAATCGGTCGCAGTTGCGGACGCAGGGCAAAACGTTCCCGCACGGCATGGCGTATGTACGCCACCGCCTCTTCCGCGTCGTCTGTCACCAAAACCAAGTCGAGATCCGACCTGTCAATCATTCCCCGTTCGACCATGGCATCGAGTTGTTCCTGGAGGTCGCGCCAGAAGGCACTGCCCATCACGACGACCGGGAAGTCGTGAATTTTTCGCGTTTGGATGAGGGTCAGCGCCTCGAAGAGTTCGTCCATCGTTCCGAAACCGCCGGGCATGACGACGAAGGCATACGAATACTTGACCAACATC
This sequence comes from Actinomycetota bacterium, assembly GCA_009919275.1. Lineage (GTDB taxonomy): Bacteria > Actinomycetota > Acidimicrobiia > Acidimicrobiales > Ilumatobacteraceae > F1-20-MAGs119. Next base: position 1,153 of record RGCG01000070.1, on the reverse strand, counting down.
ACCTTGCGGACAAAGAAATAGTTGAAATCGATGCTGACATCGAGATGATCATTCGGCTTTTGTTCGTGCGGCAGCCGAATGTTGCATCCGATGCTCATCACGGCAGCGTCGCGGGCTCCACGATTCGCCGCCTCCATCACGCCGGGGCCGCCACCGGTGATGATCGAAAATCCCTCGTCGCCGAGTCGTCGGGCAACATCTCGGGCGGTTTCGTATTCGAACGAACCTTCGACAACACGTGCGGATCCAAAAATCGTGACGCACGGTCCGACGAAGTGCAGTTTGCGAAAACCACGAAGCAACTCGCGGGTCACGCGTACAACGGTTCCGAGTTCACGCAGTCGGGGGCGCGGGCCCTGCAACAACCGCCGTTCATGGCGCTGGTTGATCTTCATGGCATCAGATGCGCTCGAGATCCGCACCGTCGAACAATGCGGTTATTCCGAGTTCCATTTCGTCGGCGTGCAGTTCGGCGTCATTGGGGCACACGAGGCTGCCACCCGCGGCCGCGAGAACCATCGGCAACAATCGTGCGTCGCTGGTGGAGTTGAGGAACAGTTGTTCACGCGAAAGAACGAAGCGCACCGCCCGCGAAATGGCCGGCGGATCGGTGATCGGCTCGTACCAGCTGAATTTCTTCGTGTCCCCGCCACCCCAGCGGCCACGGGCAATCGACTTGATGGTTTGCACCGCCACGTTGCGCTCGGCACACAACCCGAGAAGCCGTTCAACGTCGTCTCGATAGTCGGTGAGTGACATCATCGTGTGGTTGTACGGAAAAAGCACCGAGTCGTAGTCACAGGCGACGAGGCTGCGCAGGTGAACCCCCGGAATTCGCCGACCGTGCCCCGTCACCCCGATGAAGCGCACCAACCCTTCGTCGCGTGCCGCAAACATCGCCTCGGCAGCGCCGCCCTTGGCGTGTGCGACGTCCCACTCGTCGGGCTCGACCAAGTTGTGAAGTTGGATCAGATCGACAGAGTCGACCCCCATCCGAGTGAGTGATGCCTCGAGTTCCCGTCGAGCGGCGTCGGCGGTGCGCTCACCGGTCTTCGTGGCTAGGAAAATGGATTGCCGTTTTTCGACAAGCCACGACGCCAGATTGGACTCGGCCCGACCGTTGCCGTAACCGGCGGCGACGTCGACGTGGTTG
>RGCG01000069.1 GCA_009919275.1 Actinomycetota bacterium | reverse complement strand
GCCATTCGCGCATCCTTTCTTCACACTCTGGGTCGGACTCGCGATCGGCGCTGCGGTTCGCAAGGGGCGCTCTCGTCGAATTGCAGCAGTACGGGGACTTCTGCCGGCGATGGCGCTGCATGCCTCGTGGAACGCATCGGGGTTGAGTGTCGTCTTTGCAGTTCTCCTTCTCGGGCACATCGTGCTTTTCTTCGTCGTCGCGCGACGTCTGCGACGCATGCGTCGTGACGAAATCGAACTTGTGCGCCGCCGCTTGCCGCAGCTTGCCTTCGCACACAACTTGTCACCCATTGAACTCGAGGCCTACGGCGACCTTCGCGCGACCAGGCGCCTGCGCCGGAGCCTCCCACGTAAGCAACGATCGGCGTTTGACGAGCGCCGTCTGATGATCACGAAACTTGCCCTACGGGAACAACCCTGAGCCGCTTGGTGTGCACGCTCTAACGCGATTGCCAAGTGTCAAAGCTCGGTTGAAGAACCCGCGAAATCAGAGCGTTGGGGTCAACTGACCAAGTGAGGCGGATGACGCAAGTATCTTGGCGTTCGATGCCGAAGAAAAAAGCGCTCGCGGCTGCCCTTGCCTTTTGTCGAACCGTGAATCTTGCGGTCTCCGGAACGTGGATCGCGTGACCCAAAGATGAGCAGTGAATCTACGTCGGTGGACGACAAGCGCATTCTTGGATTCGATGGCGTTCGCGCGCTGGCGGTTCTGCTGGTATTCGCATCTCATCTGTGGCTCGGTGTGCCCGAACTCATGAATTACGGGTGGTACAAAGTCTTTCCCCGTGGTGGCTTTCTCGGCGTCAACGTTTTTTTCGTTCTGAGTGGGTTCCTCATCGCCTACCGACTGTGGTCCATTCGGTCGGGTTCACGACGTGGTGGACTGCGCAGCTACTTCGCGGGCCGTCTCATGCGGATCATGCCCCTTGCAATGCTGTTTCTCGCTGCTCACGTCGTCTATGTCGCTTTGATGGGTTCATAACACGAGCGTCTTGAAGGACAATGTTGCGATTTGGTCGCTGTCAATCGAAGGCCAGTTCTACATCGTTGCGCCGCTTGTCGTCATCCCTCTTGCCATCGCAGCCCGAAAGACCCGCTGGGTCGGTGTCGTATTGGTGGCCGCGCTCGTGCCGTTGGTGCTCAATTCGGCACGCGTCTACGACAAAAAAGGATGGTTCGACGTTTACATCAGAACCGACACCCGAATCAGCAGTCTCGTCATCGGCGTGTTGGGGGCATTCATCTGGTTGAACTTTCGGAACACGTTGCCGCGCGTGCTCGGGTTCATGTCCCTGGCGGCGGTCGCGGCGACGGGCGTGATTGTTGCCAAGGGGCGTGCCGACGGCCCGTTCATTTGGAAGGGTGGCATGGCCTTGTTCGACCTCGCCTGCCTCGTCGTGATTCTTTCGCTTGCATTTGCGTGCTGTCCGTTGGTCCGTATCCTCGAGCTTCGACCACTCAAGTGGCTTGGTGAGATTTCCTACGGTCTCTACTTGTGGCAGCTTCCCGTTGTGTGGTTGGTGAACCGTCACGGCCTGTCGCTTGATTGGCGATTCCGGTTGGTTTTCATCCCGTTCGTCGTCGTTGCGATGTCGGCGGTCACCTACAAGTACTTCGAACGACCGTTGATGCGAAGCGGCTTTGCGCGGAAGTTGCGTGGTCAGGGCGCTTCTTCCCGCCCGGTCGAGAGCACCCGCGCCGGATGACGATACGACGTTGGGTTGCGATCTCGCTGGTGTCCATCGGGTTTCTTCTTGCGGCGGATGTCGCGCGGGCACACGATCCGATCATCCTGACCGATGAGCAAACGACCCCCGACAGCGGACCGTTCCTTCCCGATGGCACGATCTCTTTTGCGCTGTACGGGGCGTTCGACGCGGCTGGCGAGACGCGAGGGTTGCGTGCACAGTTTGTCGACGGCGACCGACTTCACGTGTCGCTCTTGATTCCGAATCTCGCGCCGGAGAACATCTTGTCCGACGACGAGTTGCCGACACTCGAAATCATCGACCCTGACGGTGCGGTCCTGCGTCTGGAACCGGAGACAAGAACCATCTTCGACGAGCCATTCACCGGTACGAGTTACGTCGAGTTGGTCGACCACGTCGACGAAGCGGCTGCTGGTATCTACGCGATCACGGTCATCGGGGGTGCGCCATCCCGATTCACCGTGTCGGTGGGAGACAAGGAAACGTTCGGCACGCCGGTTGAGGGTGTTGTCGATCGGTCGGCGGGCGTCGCGGGAGTGATGCAGTGGTACGAAGGGTCTCCCGCACCGGAGATGACGGAAACGACAACCCCGGAATCCGAGACAACGCGGACGCCCACCGTCGATTCGTCACAGAGAAACGATGAGGAATTGGAAGCAGCTGGACCTGAAAACACCGAACAAGACGGTGCGCTGCGCACCGTGATCGTTCTGCTCGTGGTTCTTTTTCTTGTCGTGGTGGTGGGAATCAGCCGAAAGATTCGACGCCGAAGCACGAAATCATCGCAGCGGTGAGCTTGGTGGCACCCTCGCCACTGCTCTTTTCCTTGCTGAGTGCGATGAAGCCCTCGACCACCACGTCTTTGCCCATCTTGTCGAACTCATCGACCAGACACTGCTTCTTCTCTTCGGTCACCGTGCTCGGATCAACTGCTTCGCCTGAGAGCAGTTCGACGAACTGCTCGTTGCTGAAGCACGAAAAGATAGGCGCCATCATCGCTTCATCCGAGGTGGGGTCGCCCGCCGAGTCGAGGAGTTCTTGTCCGGCGAGGCCTTCGTCGAGGGCGGACTGCAGCTTGTCCTTGTAGGTCGCATCGCTGAGAACCGCATCTGCAACACAGCCGGCCATTTCCTCGTCGACGGCGAACGGCATGTCCTCTTCCCCTGCGTTTTGGAGGAAGGCTTCGGAGACGGCCGCCTTCAACTTGCCTCCAGATTCACCACCGGAATCCCCACCGCAGGCGGCGAGGGCGAGAAACAAAACGGGAACAATGCGAGTAGCGACTTTCAGGTTCATGATGACCTCCTTGCCCGTAGTCTCGCAGACGGAGACGGCGTTATCGGGCAGGGTCGGTCAGAGACGTGGTGAGACAGCCGCTCGGATACTGGCCTGGACATCGTCCTTGGGCAGCATGCCGTCGATGATGATCCAGCGAGCAGGGTCGGCGGCAGCCATTTCGGCGAAGCCGTCGGCAATTCGTGCAAAGAAGTCGGCGCCCTCGCGTTCGAAGCGGTCGAGGTTCCGTTTGGCGAGGCGACGCTCGGCTTCGTCGCGTGGAATCTGAATCCACACGACCATGTCGGGGAGCGTTTGGTTGAGTGCCCATTCGTTGATGCTGCGAATTGTGTCGACACTGAGACGTCGACCGTAGCCCTGATAGGCGAGCGTCGAGTACACGCTTCGATCGCTGACGACGTGTTGACCTGCATCAAGCGCGGGTTCGATGACCTGACTCATCAGCTGTGCACGGTCGGCGGTCATCAACAACAGCTCGGTGCGCGGGTCGATATCGGTGTTGTCGGGATCAGCGAGAATTTCGCGCAACATTGCGCCGATGCGCGTGCCACCGGGCTCACGTGTGGCGACTGCCCCGAGGGTTTCGGCGAGACGTTTGACGTGCGTGCTTTTCCCGCAACCCTCGAGTCCCTCGAAAGCGATGTATTTGCCGCGGGTCATCAGTCGTCAGTCTTGTCGGCTTTCTTCGCCGCAGCTTTCTTTACCGCAGCTTTCTTGGCCGGTGCCTTCTTCGCAGGGGCCTTCTTCGCGGCCGCTTTCTTGGCGGGAGCCTTCTTCTGGGTGGCGGCGCGCGCGCCACGCTTCTTCGGCGCTCCTCCGTTTTCAGCGATGTATTCGCGGCGCAGCTGCAGAAGTTCGTAGGCACGTTCGGGGGTCATGTCGGCGAGGATGTCGCCACGCTTCAAACCGGCGTTGGTTTCACCGTCGGTGACGTACTCGCCGAAACGACCTTCCTTTGCCACGACGGGCTTGCCGCTGACGGGGTCGTTGCCGAATTCCTTGAGCGGCGGCTTGGGTGCGGCACGACCGCGGCCGAACGTTCGCGGTTGGGCGAGAAGGGCGAGCGCTTCGTCGAGAGAGATGGTGAGAAGGTGCTCTTCGCTCGAGATCGTGCGGCTGTCCTTGCCCTTCGAGATGTACGGACCGAAACGGCCGTTCTGGGCGGTGATGGGTTCGCCGTCGGCGGGGTCGTTGCCGAGTGTGCGCGGAAGAGACAGAAGGTCTTCTGCATCTTTCATGGTGAACCGTTCGACGTTCATGGTCGCAAAGAGCGAGACCATCTTCGGTTTGTCCATGCCGGGCGGTGGGTTGTCGGGGGTGCCCCACTGCACGTAGGCGCCGTAACGTCCTGTCTTGGCGAATACGGGTAGTCCATCTTTCTGACCGATGGGCTCGTCACCCTTTGGTGCGGCCAGCAATTGCAGCGCAACGTCGAGGGTGAGGTCTTCCGGTGTCAACGTTTCGGGAACACCCGCAGTGTTCTCGCCACAGCGAACGTAGGGCCCGTACTTTCCGGGCTTGACGACGACGTCGTCACCCGAGTCGGGGTGCGTGCCGAGCGGAAAGGTGTTGATTTCTGCGGCATCGATTTCGTCGAGGTTGTCGGCGACGATCTTCTTCAGACCCGGGTTCTTGTCGAACGCGCCGGCCTTGCCGAAATAGAACTGGTGCAGCCAGTCGTTCTTTTCACGCTCGCCGCGGGCGATGGCATCGAGGTCTTCTTCGACTGACGCGGTGAACTTGTAGTCGATGAGCGTGGTGAAGTGGTTTTCAAGAAGACGGATGACGGAGAACGCCGTCCAGGTGGGGACGAGAGCGGTACCCTTCTTGCGCACGTAGTCCCCACGGTCAACCATCGTGGAAATGATCGAGGCCCAGGTGGATGGCCGCCCGATGCCTTCTTCTTCGAGTCGCTTGACAAGGCTTGCCTCGGTGTAGCGCGCGGGGGGAGTGGTGGCATGCGGGTTGCTCACCCACTCGCCGACGAGGACGGTGTCGCCCTTGCTGAGCGCGGGGAGAAGAACCGAGTCGCTCGAGGCCTCCGAGTCGTCTTCGGCGTCGTCATCGGGCAGGTCTTCGTAGGCCTGGCGGTAGCCCTTTTTGGTGATCGTGGTTCCACTCGCGGAGAACTCGCAGTTCGTCTGCCCCGCGGCAGCTTCCAACTTCAGGCTGACCGTCACACCGGTGGCGTCGGCCATCTGCGAGGCGAGAGTGCGCTGCCAGATCAGCCGATAGAGGGCCACTTCCTGCTTCGACTTCAACTGGCCTTCGACCTGCTCGGGCGCGCGCAACGGCAGCGTGGGTCGGATGGCTTCGTGCGCCTCTTGCGCATTCTTCACTTTCGAGCTGAACATGCGGGGCTGCGGCGAGAGCATGTCGTTGCCGTACACCTTGCGGATGGTGTCACGCACCTCGCCCATCGCCTCGGCGGCAAGAACCACCGAGTCGGTACGCATGTAGGTGATGAAGCCGTTCTCGTAAAGGCTCTGGGCGATGCTCATCACCTGTCGGCCCGACAGGCGCAGTTTCCGGCCGGCTTCCTGCTGGAGAGTGCTCGTCATGAAGGGTGCCTTGGGCGACGAACGGTAGGGCTTGTCCTCGACGCTGACGACCGTGAGCGACTTGCCGGTGAGCGCGGCGACCAGTTCGTTCGCACGCGATTCGGTGACGACGATGACGTTGGAAGCAGGGTTGCCCCGTTGGTCGAAGTCCTTGCCGGTGGCAACGCGCTTGCGATCGAGTGCGGTGAGACGTGCCGAGAAGGTCGGCGTCGTCGTGGTTTTGGCATCGATGTCGAAGTAAGTGGCGGAACGGAAGGCGATGCGTTCGCGTTCACGTTCGACGATGAGACGTAGCGCGGGGCTTTGCACGCGGCCTGCGGAGAGTCCGCGGTTCACGCGACGCCACAGAACGGGCGAGACCTCGTAGCCGTAGAGGCGATCGAGAACGCGGCGAGCCTCGGCAGCGTCGACGAGTTTCGTGTTGATCGTCCGTGGGTTGGCAACCGCCTCGGTGATCGCAGATTTGGTGATTTCATGGAACACCATGCGGTGCACGTCGACCTTGGGGTTGAGGTACTCGCGCAAGTGGGCAGAAATCGCCTCGCCCTCGCGGTCTTCGTCGGTTGCGAGATAGACGACGCTTGCGTTTTTCAGGTCGGCTTTCAGGTCCTTGATGACCTGCCGGCCGCGCTCGGTCAGCTCGTATGCGGCCTTGAAATCGTTGTCGACGTCGACGGCGAGACCCTTGCTCGGTAGGTCGGCGATGTGGCCGACCGATGCGCGGACGATGTACTCACTACCCAGAAATTGCGAGATTGTTTTCGCTTTGGCAGGGGATTCAACGATGACGAGGGGCTTGCTCATGTCCGTTATGGGCTACGCCAAACGACGAGCAATTGTCAAGCAACAACGCTCGAACGCTTGTAATCCTTGGCTTTCGTTCACTTGTCGCCGCTGGCGACCAGTTCCGGTTCGGTGAACTCTGCCGCGGTGAGGTGATGTCCCTCGACGTCGATCTTTGGCAGCGCACGGTCGAGCCACTTCGGGATCCACCAGTTGCGGTCGCCGAGCAGTTCCATCGTCGCCGGCACGAGAACCATGCGCACGATCGTCGCGTCGATGAAGACGGCAAATGCCATGCCGAGACCGAACAACTTGAGTTGCCGGTCATCGCCAAGGACGAACGCCGCGAACACGCAGACCATGATGAGGGCGGCCGCGGTGATGACGCGGGCGGTGGCGGCAAGGCCGTCGGCCACGGCGCGGGCATTGTCCTTCGTACGGTCGTATTCCTCTTTTATGCGCGAGAGGAGGAACACCTCGTAGTCCATGGAAAGACCGAACACGATCGCGAAGAGCATCATGGGCGCCCACGACTCGATCGGGCCGGCCTTGCCGACACCGATGAGATCCTTGCCCCATCCCCACTGGAAGATCGCGACGATGAGGCCGTAGGCGGCACCGATCGAGAGAAGGTTCATGATCACGGCCTTCAGTGGTACGAGCAGGCTGCGGAAGACGGCCATGAGGAGAATGAACGAGAGAATGAGGACCGCGCCGATGAGCCACGGGAGACGTCCACCGAGATAGTCGGCAAAGTCAATGCTCGCCGCGGTGAAGCCGCCGACCTTGGCAACGACTCCCGTTGCGGGGATGACATCGTCGCGCAGGGTGTGAACCAACTTCGTGGTGGCTTCTTCCTGTGGCGCGCTCTTCGGGTAAACGATGGCGAGAGAAATCGGCTCGCCGTTGACCTGTGCATTCTCTCCGAGGGGGCTGGGAACCGCGAAAGCAACGTTTTCGGCTTCGGACAGGGTGCCGAGGAACGCTCCGAAGCGTTCCGGTGACGCAGCAGTTTCACCTTGGACCGTGATGAAGAGGGGACCGTTCACGCCGGGTCCGAAGCCTTCGGCAAGGAGGTCGTACGCTTTGCGAACGGTGGTGCGTTCGGGTTGGTTGCCGGTGTCGCCGAAGCCGAGACGGATGTCGAAGAGCGGTACGGCGAGGAGAACGAGAACGGCCGCCGAGGCGATGAGCGAGAACCACGGCCGACGTTGCACGACGCGACTCCAGCGGAACCAAAAGGTGAGTTCGCGTGCCTTCGGTTCACGAACGGCAAGAGGCCGGCGCAGCGGCTTGATGACGAAGCTGATCGCAACCAGTGCGGTGGATGCGAGAACTCCTGCGAAGAAGACGCCGAGCGAATGGGTGAAAATTCCCGCCAGCGACATGACAACGAACAGCGCAAGGGACACGACCGCCGCACGTGATGTGACGTCGATTCGGTGCTTCACCATGCCGAGAAGTGCGGGTAGCAGCGTGATTGATGCGACCATCATGACGAGGACACCGATTGCGGCTCCGGTCGCGAGTCCTCGGACGAACGACAGACCCATGAGGTAAAGACCGAGGAGGGAGATGATGACCGTGATGCCGGCGAAGATGACGGCGCGCCCACTTGTGTCGATTGCGTCGACGATTGCGTCTTCGACGTCGAGACCCTCGTGCAGGCCCTCGCGGTACCGGGTCACGATGAAGAGCGCGTAGTCGATACCCACGCCCAAGCCGACCATCGCGACCATTGACGTTGTGAAGTCGGGCATCGACACCACGTGGCTGAGCAGCGTGACGACACCCGACGCGAGACCGAGTCCGAGAAGTGCGGTACCGATGGGAAGCCCCATGGCAAGGATCGAGCCGAAGGCGAGAACGAGAATGACCATTGCCGCGAGCAGGCCGAGAGCCTCGCTTTCGGGCATTTCGAATTTTGCAAACGCCTCGCCGCCGTATTCGATTTGGAGGCCCTGCACACCGACCGTGTCACCGACCGCAGTGATTTCATCGGCAACTTTCATCATGTCGGACTGACTGCGGTTCGTGATTTCGAGACGGGCAAAACCGATGTACCCGGACTGCGCAATCTGTTCGGGATTGGCGTACGGGCTGACGACGTTCACGCCCTCGACCTGGTCGACTTCGGCGAGCAGGTTGTCGATGGGTGTGCGGTAGGTCTCATCCGT
>RGCG01000068.1 GCA_009919275.1 Actinomycetota bacterium | reverse complement strand
CGAATTCAATGCACCGATCGAGGTGCGACCGACCATCTACCAAGCGATCCGCCTCACCGACAAGGCCAGCGTCCCTCGCCTGCAGGCCATCGGCGGTATACGAATTCTTCGCCGAAGTGATGACGCACTCGTGGCGTTGTTCGAGAACAAATTCAGACTTCAGCGTCTGCTCAGCGACGAGCCCGAACTCACCCTGTCGCCGATTCTCGCCGGTTAACTAATCCCCCGAGGCAGTGCCCCATCATGGGCCCAGACGACCTCGGCGGCGACCGCGTGAATCGACTGCCGACGTCGACGCGCCTCGGAACGAAGTTGCTCGAAGGCGTCTGCGAGAGGTAGCCCACGCTGGACGGCGATCATGCCTTTTGCCTGCTCGATCACGACACGCGAGTCCAGGGCTTGCTGCAGTTGTCGGACCGCTGTGTCTGCAGCAGCTTCACGTGACGGGTCCATCGATCGCCTCACTTTCGCGCAGAAGACACGGGGAGTGGAGACACACCCATGACGAATGGATCCATCGCTGCGACCATCAACGCCAATTGCGTGCGATTGTCACGACCGAGCAACCCGAGCAACCGGGAGATTCTGTTGCGCACGGTCTGTGCACTGAGGAATACCCGCTGGCTGATCTGCTTGTCCGTCATCCCTTCGGCGATGAACCCGAGGATTTCATGATCGGTGGCACCCAATTCACGATACGCAAGAAGCCCCCGTTCGGCGAGTCGCTCCTTGGCCGCACGTCGCGTGAAATCGTCGAGCAGTCTGCGACCGCCGATTGCGGTGCGCACTCGCGACGCAATCTCCTTCGTCGACGTCTCTTTGTTGATGACATCGAATGCGCCGAGTCTTCCTGCCTCATAGACCAGGTCGTCGGACACGAAGCCGGTCAGAATGATTGACCGGCAGTCGGGAAACGAGTCTCGAAGCTGATCGACCAGTGACAGCCCGCTCTCCCCCCGGAGATGAAGGTCGATCAGGGCAACGTCGACACCCTCGTTCCCCGACACCTCGAGTGCCTCGTGAACGGTGCCCACCGCACCCACAAACCGAAAGTCACCCTCGGCCTCGAGTGCAAGTGACAAGGACTCGCGCAACAGAGCATGGTCATCACACAGCAGGGTCTTGATCATTGATTTCTCCCTTTTCCCCAGCCATCCCCGCCGGATGGTCGTCTTGGTTGACAGAAGTAAAGACCAATCCGCCCGTGCTGTCAGGAGACATACGTACCGAATGCATCGAACCGTTCGAATTTGTTGTGCTCATTTGTCGGGTAATGCCGCGATCGCGCGCGCATACGCGTCGGCACGTTGTTCGAAGGAATCAAGAGACTCTCCGTACGTCTCACGGAATGCTTTCGAGAAACTCAACAGTTCCGCGCTCCTGCGAAACAGCTCGATTGCTTTCGGCAAACCACCCATGGTTGCCACGAGATATTCCATTGCAACCGCTCCGAGGTAATACTCGCAACCCGCGAGCAAGTCGGTATCTTCCCGGTAGCGGCGCAGCGGTTCCGGACAGAGTCTTTCCCAGTCGGTGAACTTGCGAATCCTCACCACGTGGAAGACCGAGTAGTTCATGCGTGATGGAAAAGTGAGAACGCGGGCCACGCCCGCCATCAACTCGGCAAAGCCTTCGCGGACCCACGCCGGTTCATCAGGCGCAACTTGCCCGTCGTTCGCGGATGCGCGCGCCACGTGCACCCACTCGTGAGCCAAGCCCGAGATGTTTCTGTCCGCGATTCGGTAGTCAACTCTTCCAAGATTCGGCTCGGCACGCGATTCCAACTCGGTTGTCAACACGTCTCCAGCGCGTCGAAGAAAGAAGTAGCCGGTCAAGTTCAACACGATGACCCGACGATTGCAGACGGTCGCACCCATCAAGTGAACGCCCCCTGTGCGAACAAGGTTGGGAAAGCAATCGAGTCCTTCGAGCGTGTCGTTGATGAATTGCTGCGTTCGGCCAACAACCACGTAGGTGCGATCGGCTCGGATGAGGCCGAGACTCTCGAAGAGAAACTGGACTTGTGCCAGAACCTGCCGCGAGAGTTGCAGGGTCCGAGCGGAAGACGCCGAGGACTCCACTTTCCAAACAACGGAAGTCGCCGTCCTCGGTGCCAAAAGTGAAGAAGCGATCGTTCCTCGATACGTGTCGATACTGCGCGTCATCAACCCGATGACATTTCGCTCCGCACGGGTGGTGCGCACCTCAACGACCTCGGGATGTGCACCGAATGCCGGAGTCACACGAATGATCACTCCCTTTTCGGCGGTGAAAGGTACCGAAATCAACGAAAGGCACACCGCCAAGCAGAGCGCCGGTCGCTTCGTCACACCGTGACACTAGGAATTCATCCAACCAGTTGTTGTGAGGATTGTCGCTTGTTGATGCCTCGAACCGCAATTAGGTTGCCGACTCTGATCCCGGACCCCGATCAGTTCTCAACGCACGACGGGAGGCTGACATGGGATCGTCAATGGAGCTCGGTGGGATCGCCGAACTGAATTCAGGCAAGCGGAGATTCACATCGTTCTTCAGGCGCCGACGGGCGACGATCGGGTCGACCATCGTCCTCGCGCTGTTGGCAGTAGGCATCTGGGCGGTTGCCACTGCCCTACCTGCCCAGGCAAAGGCTGCGGTCACGCTGGACCAGTGCGCCAACCTGACGACGGTATGCGACACCGCGCACCCCGAACAGTGGCAGAACGGCAACCTCACCCACAACGATTCGCTCTACTACGAAGGCAGCAGTGTCGCGTATCGAGCAGTGATGCAGGATCTCACCATCGGGGCAACGTACGGCCTGACCATCGAGTGGGATACAACCCAGTCGGGGAAACATGCCATCGACTACCTGACTTCCTATGACCGCACGGTCGCGACGGCCGATCCCTGTGCGGGCTACGCCTGCGGTAGCGCGGCAGAGTTGACCATTCCCGTCGACCCGAATGTTGCGGCAGCCGGGGTGACCGAGGTCGCGAACAGAAAATTCACCGCCTTCGGCGCATCGTTTCCGTCGGGCGGACAAGTCGTCACGAACAGTGGCAACCTCTGCGGATCGGCGACTTGCGCCATCGGTACGAATCCGACGGCACACGTGCTGTCGGGGTCGTATGCCGGAACCAGCCAAACGAGCATCACCGTCTACGTAACGGCCACTGCATCAACGATCGTTCTCGCGTGGGGTGGCCACATTGCAGAACGACGCGACTGGGGATCCACCTCGTCTGCAATTGCAATTCCCGGTTCCCCGTATCACATGCGCATCATCGACCTGGGTTGTTCCGATGCCACGAACTGTGGTGCAGGAAACCAGGATCGTGCGTTGTCGAGCCAGGCTGTTGTCTATGCGGCATCTCTGACCATCGTGAAGCAGGCATCCGTCGAAAGCGAGCGGCAGTTTGGCTTCACCGCCTCGCCCACCCCGTTGACGAACTTCTCGTTGACCGACGACGGCACAACCGCGAACACCAAGGTCTTCGCCGGAATCACCAACTTCGTGACGTACAACGTGACCGAAACCATCGAAGGAGGATTCCGTCTGGCCTCTGTCGACTGCACCGTTACCACGCCGAACGGTGGCAGCCAGACACAGACAACGAATGGCGTCTCGGTGGACCTTCGCGAGGGCGAGGATGTCCTTTGTACCTTCCGCAACACCATCGCAAGTTCGGGCTCGATCAACCTCCAAAAATCCGCGGACCCGGTCACATTCGACACGGCTGGCGACGTGATCACATACACCTACACGATCACGAACGACGGCGACGTGCCGATCGGACCAACTCAGTTCACCGTCACGGACGACAAAGTGAACGGTGGCGCGCCGTTTTCCTGTGGCCCATCGGACACCGTTCTTGCCCCGACCGAGACGGTGTCGTGTACCGCCACGTACACGATCACCGCGGCCGACATCTCAATCGAGTCGGTGACGAACGTGGCAACCGCCGCAGGTGGTGGCTACACATCGCCACAGCGGACCAGCAGCGTCAACAACAACCGCAGCGCCGACAACAACTGCATCGACAACGACAACTGCCGCGTCAACAACAACCGCAGCGCCGACAACGACAGTTGCAGGCACCACAACGTTGGCGCCCACAACCACGGCTCCAGCGGTTACCACCACGGTGGCGCCCACGACCACCTTGCCGGCCACCACGACAACTGCGCCATCCGACTTTCAGGTGATCGTTGGTCCGACAACCACGACGGTTCCGGTCGAGAGCGACTTCCTCGTCCTCTTCCCCGATGAGTTGCCGAACACGGGGCCCCGATTCAGTTGGCTTCTCCTCACCATTGCGCTTGCGCTGCTGACACTCGGCGCACTGCTTGGCCTGCTGAACATTCGCTCGACAGCTTCACCCCGACACGAAAGGAAGAAATAGATCATGAGTCAATGGCGGTCACCGGCTCTCGCAGTGCTGAGTACTTACCCACCCACGCCGTGTGGGTTGGCAACCTTCGCTGCCGCACTGACGGACGGACTTTCGTCGATCGGCGTCCGAGACGTCGGCGTGGTGCGGTCAGCGGTTGACAACAGTCGGTCTGACGACATGCGTGTCGTCGCCCTCCTTCGTCCCGGTTCGACGTCGTCGCGCCTCGCCGTTGCTAATCGGGTCAATGCCTACGAGTGTCTTCTTCTTCAGCACGAATACGGCATCTACGGCGGGAAAGATGGCGACGAAGTCCTCGATCTTCTCGATCAACTTGAGATACCCGTCGTGACGACTCTCCACACCGTGCCGCGCAACCCAACGGCTTCCCAGCGAAACATCCTCGAACAGATCGTCGCAGGCTCGGCGGCGGTGGTCACGATGACGAACACCGCGAGTTCACGGCTGGTTCGCGGATACGACATCGACCCGAGCAAGGTCACCACGATTGTGCACGGCGCAACGGTGCCGCGAACGCTCGGTTCACCTCCACACACGCCACAGCCGACCTTTCTCACGTGGGGGCTCCTGGGACCGGGCAAAGGCATCGAATGGGTGATCGATGCGCTTGGCACCCTCGCATCGAATGGCCTGGCGGCACGCTATGTCGTCGCCGGACGCACACACCCACGTGTTCTCGAAAACGAGGGTGAGTCATACAGGGAAATGCTGATGGAACGAGCCGAGCAGTTGGGCGTTGCGGATTTGGTCGATTTTGATCCGTCCTACCGGCCGATCGGCTCACTGCTCGACCTCATCGAACGGTCGACATGTGTGGTTTTGCCCTACGACTCGGATGACCAAATCACTTCGGGCGTTCTTGTGGACGCAATTGCTGCAGGTAGGCCGGTCATCGCGACGCGGTTTCCCCACGCCGAGGAGATCCTCCCGAACGGCGCCGGACTGTTGGTCACGCACGCCTCGCCGACCGAACTGGCTTCAGCAATGGAACAAGTCATCACTGATCGCGGCCTTGTCGCGAACATGGCCATGGTGGCGGCCGCGATGGCTCCTTCGTACCGATGGACCGCGGTCGCCGCCGACTACGCCGACCTGGCCGCGCGAGTTACCAATACGGCCTTGTCCCCACAGCCCGCCTCTCCCCTCGCGACGGCGTCGGCCTTCAACAGCTCACCAGCGTTCGGAGGTGCCCAGTGAAATCTGTGACTGCAATCGACAACGCAGACCGCGTGACTTTTCGGCACCTGTCTCGCCTTACCGACGACCGCGGAATTCTCGAGCATGCCAAAGGCAGGCACCCGCGCTTCAGCTTCGGATACTGCACCGACGACAACGCTCGTCTCGCTGTTGCATCCCTGCACGACGGCGGGCGCTCGTTCGGCTCCGAGATCCTCGGGCGAATCGCCCTCAACTTCATTCACGATGCCGTCGATGAGTCAGGGATGGTGCGGAATCGTCTCAGTTTCCAACGCGTGTGGGTTGATTCACCATCGACTGATGATTGTTGGGGCCGAGCTCTTTGGGCCTTTGGCACGGCGGCGCGGCTCGGCTTCAACGACCACATTCGGATCGAGGCGCAGCGGGCATTCGATCACGCTTGCCTGCATCGCGGATCAGCGCTGCGTGCCATGTGCTACGCGGCGCTCGGGGCGGCCGAGGTGGCGCGGATCGACCCACACCATCACGACGCCGCTTTCCTGCTTCACGATGCAGCCGAGGAGGTGTGCGATCTGGTGCGTTCCGACCGCGCTTGGCCGTGGCCCGAGGATCGTTTGACGTATCACAACGCTCTCATCCCCGAGGCACTCCTTGCCGCTGGCGAGGGAACCGGATCGGTTGACTACATCGAAACGGGACTCGACTTGCTTGAGTGGCTCGTACGTCGTGAAACCCACAATGGTCGGCTATCCGTGACGCCGGTTGGGGGTCGTGGTCCGAGCGATCCGCAGCCCGCCTTTGATCAGCAGCCCATCGAGGTTGCCGGGATTGCCAACGCTTGTGCACGTGCGTGGCACCTCACCAACGACAACCATTGGCTGGATTCTCTCGCTCTCGCGACGGCATGGTTTCGGGGACACAACGATGCGGGTCTTGCAATGGTCGATAACCAAAGCCATGGCGGATTCGACGGTCTCGGTTCCGGCGGCGTGAACCTCAACCAAGGGGCCGAGTCCACCATCGCAATGATCAGCACTTTGCAGCACGAACAACTGCTTCAGGCCGCACACTGACGGCCCCTGAAATGGTTGCACGGAGGATGCCATTACTCATCTCACCCGATACGTCGCGTGTCTTGTCGCGACTCTTCGTGGCGGGACACGACGACTTCGGCTCACGGGAATCACGAACGAGCCTGATCATCGGACGCGTGATGCAGTTGTCACAGGCCGAGGTTCGCGAAGCATTGATGCAGGTAGAGACCAAGTTCGGCGACCGCCACACGGATCTCGGGTTGCTCCTCGAAACCCACGCACAGCGCGTGGCGAACCGAATTGCACCCGATGCGCAACTCGACGA
The DNA here is from genome assembly GCA_009919275.1 of Actinomycetota bacterium. Lineage (GTDB taxonomy): Bacteria > Actinomycetota > Acidimicrobiia > Acidimicrobiales > Ilumatobacteraceae > F1-20-MAGs119. Next base: position 1,802 of record RGCG01000068.1, on the reverse strand, counting down.
GGACAGGTGGCGCCTCATCGGCGCGTTCTTCAGCCATGAATCATCGGTTGAGGGCGCGTGCATCACGAACCCGTCCGCGGTTGAACACTTCGACCAAACCAAACTTTCTCCGGGAAGCACACGATTCATCATGAGTGTCCGCTGCATTGGCGAAGGCCACCGCTCGTCGATCGGCTTTCGGACGGGTGTCATTGATGCAACGGGTTCGGTGTCGGTTGATGTCGCCCATCCCCGACTCACTGCCGGGACCCATTGCGAGTCGAAGCTGGAGCACATGGCATTCATCGGTCTGCTCGAACGAGCGGGCGATTACGGCGAGAATGCCCATTACGTGCTCGAAGCCCTGGGGGATTCCTTTTCGGTCGGCGAGATGGAAGAGCGTCTCACCCGACTCATTCACGACCGTGACACGTATCGACATGCAGAACAGACGGCAGAGCACTTCCGCGCGATCGCCGAACGAAACTACAAAGTTCGCTACCCCGGCGACTCCCACGAGTCGGAACGAATCCTTTGGCCGTTTGCGGCGGCGGAATGGCGAGGGATGGAAGATGCCCGTTTCACGCGAGCCGAATGGGTGCCGGGGCAACCAACGTTCGTCGCAACCTACACGGCATTCGACGGCACCGACATCTCGCAGCAGTTGATAGAAACCGGTGACTTTGCAACGTTCGACATCTCACCGATATCCGGTCCCGCCGCAGAGGGGAAAGGGCTGGCAATCTTTCCGAAAAAAATCGATGGGTGGTACGTCGCACTATCCCGTTCCGACTTCGAGACGAACTCCATTGCGATGTCCCATCATCTCGAGTATTGGGAGAAGAGCGAGGTACTGCAGCGACCGACCCGCTCGTGGGAGCTCATTCAACTCGGGAACTCCGGCCCTCCCATCGAAACCGAGGCGGGTTGGCTGGTCCTCACCCACGCCGTCGGACCGATGCGCACGTACACGCTCGGCGCGATGCTCCTCGACCGCCACGATCCCATGCGAGTCATCTCCATCCTCGATGAGCCACTACTCGCACCCTTGCCCCACGAACGCAACGGCTACGTTCCGAACGTCGTCTACTCGTGCGGCTCGATGAAGGCCGGCAACAACCTGATGATCCCCTTCGGCATCGCCGACCAGTCCATCGGAATCGCCGTCGCGCGCATCGATGAACTCCTCGAGAGGCTGACCTGACGCAATGTTCGAAATGAGATTCCACTCAGGAGGTGGTTGATATGAGAGACAGACACACCGCACGGCGGGTGGTTGTGGGCACCGATGGTTCACCGAACTCGCGCAGTGCCGCAACTTGGGCCATCGAGAACTCGCAGCCCGGTGACACGATCCTGCTTCTGCATTCTCGGATCTGTTGCCTCTTACGTTGCCGCGCACAGCAAGGTCCCCGTTGTCATCGTTCCCCAACACGATTGATCGGTGCACGGGGAAGGATCGCCTCGAGATCGTCGGCGCTTGCCGAGCGCCTCGCCGATACCGACTGTCGCTTACCGAGATGGTCTCGCATGCGACGATAGAGGGGTCGAAATTGGTCGGCACCACCTTCGGGGCTCGACGCCAAGACTTCGCGCACCCCACGAGTGGATGCAAAATACAACTTGCTCTCATCTCCGCGCTCCAACAGCAAGAGCGCTGCGGAGAAGTTGTCGGCGTCTTCACTCGCATCGAAAAGCGTTCCCGTCACGAGCGACCACGGCGCACCGCTCGACAGTGCAACCTCGGTGAGCAACGCTTCGTCGAGACGCGCATCACCGACCCTCAGCCTCCACTGCACGAGTTCTTTCTCCCCTACTGGGAG
>RGCG01000067.1 GCA_009919275.1 Actinomycetota bacterium | reverse complement strand
CGGCAACCCCGCTCGTCACAGCCTTTCGCCGGCCATTCACAACTCCGCATTCGCGGTAGCCGGGGTGGATGCCGTCTATGTGGCGCTCGAGATCGGCGCTGATTCGCTGCGTTCGACAATTGCGACACTGCGAACCATCGGATTCGTCGGTGCCTCGGTAACCATGCCGTACAAGGAATTCGCACTCGAGTTGTGCGACGAATCGAGCGATACGGCGCGGGCACTCGGGTCGGTCAACACGCTCGTGCCGCTCGCGGACGGTCGACTCCGGGGCGAAAGTACCGATGGCGCCGGGTGCGTCGGCGCGCTGCGTGAGTCCGGTACCGACCCGAGTGGACGTCGCTGCGTCGTCGTCGGTGCCGGGGCGACGGCACGGGCATGTGTCATTGGTCTCGCGCAGGCCGGCGCCGAATGGATCGGAGTGCTCAATCGGACGCCCGAACGTGCGCTGTCGGCGGCGGCGCTTGCGCCGGGCATCGCGCATGTTGCCTCCACCGATGACATCGAGGCCTGCGACATCATCGTGCACACCACGCCGGCAGGAATGGGTGACAGCTGACTGTTGCACGAGAGTCGGGTGCACGCTGCGTCGACGGGCTGTCGATGCTCATTCATCAAGCGGTCGAGCAGCAGCGTTTGTGGACCGGAAATACGCCGGACTCCACGGTCATGAGACACGCAGCCGATCTCGAATTGGCCCGACGGCGCGAAATGCGACGCGAATGAATGTGGCAGCGCGGATAGCCTGCAAGTCGTGTTGAGATACCTGACCGCCGGCGAATCCCATGGTCAGGCTCTGGTTGTCATCGTCGAGGGACTTCCGGCCGGCCTGGCGGTCACCGAGGCCGACATTCAGGCCGAACTCGGGCGGCGTCGTCTCGGGTTTGGTCGTGGACCGCGTCAGCGGTTCGAAGTCGACGAGATTCTGCTCCTCGGGGGCATCCGCCACGGTCGCACTCTCGGGTCTCCTGTCGCGATCGAAATCAAGAACACGGAATGGTTTCGCAGCGACAAGTGGCACAAGGAAATGTCACCCGCCCCCGGCAAGACCGAAGACCCGCTCACGCAACCGCGACCCGGACATGCCGACCTCGCGGGCATGCAAAAGTACGGCTTCGACGATGCCCGTGACGTGCTTGAACGGGCAAGTGCCCGCGAAACCGCCGCGCGGGTCGCCGCCGGTGCACTCGCCAAGTTGCTGTTGCGCACCATCGGTGTCGAGGTGATTTCCCACGTGATCCAAATGGGCGACGCACGTGCATCGCTGACGGTCAGGCCCACCGCCGGCGACCTCACAAAGGTTGACGAAAGTCCCGTGCGCTGTTTCGACGCGGCATCCGAAGCAGCGATGGTGAAAGCCGTTGAAGACGCCGCCCGCGAGGGTGACAGTCTCGGTGGCATCGTCGAAGTGATCGCCTACGGCGTGCCCGTCGGTTTGGGTAGTCACGTTCATTGGGATCGCAAAATCGACGCGAACCTCGCGCAGGCCATCATGAGCATTCAGGCCGTGAAGGGTGTCGAAATTGGGGACGGCTTCGAGGTTGCCGGGCGGCGCGGAAGCCAGGCGCACGACCCGATCGAATGGGACGAATCAACGCAGTCGTACCGACGCCTGTCCGCGCTGGCGGGTGGCACCGAGGGGGGCATGACAACGGGTGAGCCCGTCATCGTGCGTGCGGCAATGAAGCCACTCGCAACCCTCAACCGACCGACTCTCCAAACCGTCGACACGGTGACAAAGGAATCAACGGTCAGTTTCAAAGAGCGAACCGACGTGACTGCAGTGCCGGCGATGGGTGTCGTTGCGGAAACCATGGTTGCACTCGTTCTTGCCGCCGAGGCGCAGCGCAAGTTCGGTGGCGATTCGGTCGACGAATTCACGCGCAATTGCGCATCATTTCTCGGGACCCTGTAGCCGTGGCCGCACCGCACCTCGTGCTGGTCGGCCTCATGGGGGTGGGAAAGTCCTCGGTCGGTCGAGCACTTGCCCGCGAAACCAAACGACCGTTCGTCGACACCGACTCCGTGATCGAAACAAGCGAGGGTCGGTCCATCGCTGACATCTTTCGCACCGACGGTGAGTCCGCCTTCCGCGAGATCGAACGTCGCGCGCTCGAACGAATCCTCGATTCCACCGAACCGGCGGTGATCGCAACGGGGGGCGGAGTGGTCGAGACCTCGGCATGCCGGGACATGCTCGCGACTGCCCGTTCCGGTGGCGTGCGCATCGTTTGGCTGAACGCGTCGGTCGCCACGCTGGTCGAGCGAACGGGCCGATCCAACAATCGCCCCCTCCTCGACGGCGACCGCGAGGCAACGCTTGCCAAGCTCGCCGAGCGGCGCAAACCGTTCTACGCAGCGGTGAGCGACACCCAAATCGACACCGACGGCAAGTCTCTTCAACGTATTGTTCGTGAGGTCATGAACGCCCAGCCCCGATCCTCGACCGACGGTATCCACGAGCGGGTGCGCGTTGCGCTCGGCGAGCGGTCCTACGACGTGGTCGTGGGAGCAGGTGCCATCAGCGAACTGTCATCGGTGATTCCCGCCGGCGTGAAGCGCGCAGTCATCGTTTCCCAGGTGGGAATTCCCTCGATTCCTGAGATCGACCTCCCGACGCATTTGGTTCACATCGGCACCGGCGAAAGTGCAAAGACACTGTCGACAATCGAGGATCTGTGTCGTCAATTCGCCGGGTTCGGTCTCACGCGCAACGATCTCGTCATCGGTGTCGGCGGGGGCCTCGTCACCGACGTCGCCGGATTTGCTGCGGCATCGTGGCACCGCGGAACCCGTGTCGTGCATGTCGCCACAACGCTTCTTGCAATGGTCGACGCCGCGATCGGTGGCAAGACGGGGGTCAACCTGCCCGAGGGGAAGAACCTCGTCGGGGCGTTCTGGCAACCGTCGGGCGTCATCTGCGACACGAATTGGCTCGCATCGCTTCCCGAACGAGAGCTGCGGTGTGGGTGGGGTGAAGTGGCGAAGTATCACTTCCTCGCCGGTGACGACCTCCTTTCCATGCCGACCGACACGCGCATCGCGCGGTGCGCGCGAATCAAGGCGGACATCGTCGCCGAAGACGAACGCGAAGGCGGGCGTCGGGCTCTTTTGAACTACGGACACACCTTTGGGCATGCCATTGAGACGGTGACGGGGCACCAATACGCCCACGGCGAGGCGGTGGCCATTGGAATGGTCTGCGCCGCACACCTTGCCCGGATACTCGGACGAATCGATGACGCCCGTGTTCAACAGCACTATCACGTACTTGCGGAATACGGCCTCGAGTCCGCCCTGTCGAGCGATATCGATCACGCATCACTTGTCGATGTGATGCGTCGCGACAAGAAAGCAACCTCGGGTCTCGTTTTCATTCTCGATGGGCCATCGGGACTTGAGTCCGTGCCCGGGGTTGACGAGTCGCGTGTTCTCGAGGCCCTTGTCGCAGCGTCTGGAGTACGGTGACAACCATGGCCGCGCGACTGATCCTCCTCGTGAACGGGCCGAATCTCAATCTCCTGGGCAATCGTGAACCTGCCGTGTACGGCTCGGCAACCCTTGCCGACCATGTCGCAAACGTCGAGGCGTCGTGCGCGGCTCTGGGCTGGGTGGTTGAACACCTGCAGTCGAACAGCGAAGCCGACATTGTCGGTGCGGTCCACGCGGCGCGCGGCAGGGCCGATGCGATCATCATCAATCCCGGGGCGTTCACCCACTACTCCTGGGCGATTCACGACGCGCTCGCAGCGTTCGATGGTCCGGTGGTCGAGGTGCACCTGTCGCAGCCTCTTTCGCGTGAATCGTGGCGGCATACGAGCGTCGTGGCCCCGGTCGCCATCGGCACCATTGCCGGTTTCGGGGGAGTCGGGTACGGGCTCGCCGTCGAGGCGCTGTCACGTCATTTCGGCGTCGCGAAAACGAGCTAGGTGTCCGCGTGTTGAGCCCATTGCTCGTCGACGGGCGAAACAGCAGCTTTGCCGAGCGGCTCACCGCCATCGGCGCAGCCGGAGCAGTGGTCACATCGCAAGTGAACGTGCGATGGCTCACGGGGTTCACGGGTAGCGCAGGAACCGTCGTCGTGTCGACGGAGGAGGGTGTCCCCATGACGCTCGTGACCGACGGGCGCTATGCCGAACAGGCGACGCGTCAGGTCGCCGATGCGCGGGCCAATGTCCGCGTGGTCGAGTGCCGAACACAAATCGACCTGCGCGCCGCGGTCGCATCGGCCGTCGCGGCCGTCGTCGGCTCGAGCGGATCGGTGGGTCTTGAAACGTCCGACATCAGTCTGGCCGACTACGAGGCGCTCCGTTCCGCGTGCAACGACGCGGGGTCGAATCTCGCGCGTGACCATGTGCTCGATGCATCGCCGCTCTTGGCCGACCTTCGGCGTTCAAAGTCGACCGCCGAGATCGAACGCATCACCCGGGCTGCGGCGATCGCCGATGCCGCACTAGCGGACATCGGCGCGGTCATCGGTGCCGGTTCGACAGAGGTCGAGATCCGCGATGGATTGGAAACCGCCATGCGCCGTCACGGAGCCGACGACGTGAGTTTTGCGACGATCGTCGCGACGGGCGAAAACGCTGCGTTGCCGCACCATCGCCCATCAACGCGTCGCCTTCAGCCGGGTGAAGCGGTTGTGATCGACTTCGGGGCACTCGTCGACGGTTATCACTCCGACATGACGCGAACGTTCGTGGTCGATGGGCCCGGCGCCGCCGAAATGATTGACCGTCATGCGGTCGTGCGCTCGGCGTGCGAAGCCGGTGTGGCGACCGTTGCTCCCGGAGTCGTGGCACACGAAGTCGATGCCGCATGCCGTCGAGTACTCGCAGCCGCCGGTCTCGAGAATGAACTCACGCACGGCGTCGGGCACGGAGTCGGATTGCTGATTCACGAGGCTCCATGGGTGAATGCGCGTTCGCGGGACGTGCTGCGGCCCGGGGACGTGGTGACCGTCGAACCCGGGGCGTATCGTGTGGGCTTCGGGGGAGCCCGGGTCGAGGAACTTCTCCTTGTCACAGACTCCGGTCACCTCGTTCTCAGCAACAGCCCGAAGGAAGCCAAATGCCCGCCATCTCCACGAACGATTTCAAGAACGGAATGACCCTCGAACTCGACAACGGTCTCTTCACCGTGGTCGAGTTCCAGCACGTGAAGCCGGGCAAGGGCGGGGCGTTCGTGCGAACCAAACTGCGCAACCTCCGCAACGGCAACCTTCTCGAAAAGACCTTCAACGCGGGTATCAAGGTTGAACAAGCGATCCTCGACAAGCGCGACATGCAGTACCTGTACAAAGACGGTGACGACTTCGTCTTCATGGACACCGAGTCCTACGACCAGATGACCGTCGCGCCGGTTGCCCTCGGAGAGACCGCCGACTACCTCGTTGAGTCGGCGATGGTCATCATGGCCATCTACAACGGCGACATTGTCGGCGTCGAAATCCCCGCGAGCGTCGAGCTCGAAGTCACCCAGACCGAGCCCGGTATCCAGGGCGACCGGGTTTCGGGGGCACGCAAGCCCGCGACCCTGCAAACGGGCAAGGTCATTCAGGTGCCTCTCTTCATCAACATCGGCGACCGCGTCAAGGTCGACACCCGCACCGGCGACTACATCACCCGCGTCTAGATGTCGACGCTCGATGCCGCAGAGGCCCGCGAGCGCGCGCTCGTCCTCTTGTACGAATCCGAGTCGCGCACGTGCTCCGTCGCCGACGTCGTTGCATCCGAGGTCGTGGCGCCCCCATCGATGGCGATCGAACTTGCCACGGGTGTCGAATCCGGGCTCGAACGCTACGACGCCCTCATCTCATCGAAGGCCCGGGGGTGGCGCCTCGAGCGGATGCCGATGATCGACCGAGCGATCCTGCGCCTGGCGCTTCACGAGTTGGCGTCAAGTGCCGCGACGCCCACCGCCGTCATCTTGAACGAGGCGGTGGAACTCGCCAAGCGGTACTCGACCGAGGACTCGGGGCGCTTCGTGAACGGAGTTCTTGCCGCATTGGTGTCGGAAGTTCGGTGACTGCTATCGTGTGACCCAACAACACGACCGTCAAACGGGTCCCGTGAGGCCCGAACGGAAGGACACATGGCAAGCAACTCCGATGCAGCATGCGTGCTGCCCGCAGATCAAGTCAGGCGCGCGATCAAGCGAATCGCCCACGAGATCCTCGAAAACGTTGCCTGTGGCGGTCGTGAACCCTTTGTGCTGATGGGCCTGGCGCGCGGTGGCGTCTGGATTGCCGATGCTCTCCGTAGCGACATCGAAGCCATCGACCCGGCTGTCTCCGTCTCGCGCGGGTCCCTCGACGTCAGCATGTATCGCGACGACCTTGCGTTGCGACCCACTCTGCCTGCCAGCGCCTCGCACGTTCCATGTTCCCTCGATGGTGTCGAGGTGGTCCTGGTCGACGATGTTCTCTATACCGGCCGTACCGTGCGCGCCGCGCTCGATGCCCTCATCGAATACGGCAGGCCAAAAGCTGTCCGCCTTGCGGTGCTCGTCGACAGGGGGCACCGCGAGTTGCCGATTCGTCCGGATTTTGTCGGAAAGAACCTCCCGACGCACGTTTCCGACGAGGTGTCGGCGACACCGGAAGGTGTGTTCGTGAAAAGCGGGAGAGACGCGTGAGGCATCTGATCTCGCTCGATGAGTTGACGGCCGACGACATTGTTGGCCTGCTTTCCACGGCCGATCACATGGCCGAGGTTCTCACTCGTCCGCAACCCAAAGTTCCGGCACTGCGCACCAAGACCGTGTGCAGTCTCTTCTTCGAGGACAGCACCCGCACGCGCCTGTCGTTCGAGACGGCCGCAAAACGTCTGTCGGCCGAGACGCTGACATTCAGCGCATCATCATCGAGCGTCAACAAGGGTGAAAGCCTCCGGGACACCGTCGAAACGTTGTCGGCAATGGGCGTCGACGTGTTCGTCGTGCGCCACAAGACCGCCGGTCTTCCGCTTGCAATCACCAGGTGGTGCGATGCACGGGTGGTGAACGCCGGTGACGGTGCACATCAACACCCGACCCAAGGTCTGCTCGACGCATTCACGCTGTCTCGGGCCATGAAACGTGGCAACGACCTCAGTGGCGTCCGGGTCGCAATGGTCGGGGACATCCGGCACAGCCGGGTTGCGCGCAGCACGGTGCGCGCGCTCCACGTTCTCGGGGCATCCGTGACGCTTGTGGCGCCGGCATCGTTGTTGCCGGCTGCTTTTGTCGGCGCCGAGACCATTCCCGACGGCTGGCCGGTCACGGTGAGTCACAGTCTCGACGAAGTTATTGGCGACATCGACGTGCTGTATCTCTTGCGGATGCAGCGTGAACGCATGGATAGCGCGTTCATCTCTTCTCCCGGTGAGTACTCGGCACACTTCGGTCTCACCGACGCTCGACTTGCCCGGATGCAACGGGGAGCATGGCTCATGCATCCCGGACCCATGAACCACGGCATTGAAGTTGCGGTCGATCTCGATTCTCTCGGCGCACACGGCGTCACAAATCTCGTCACCCGGCAGGTCACCAACGGCATCGCCGTGCGGATGTCGGTTCTCTTCACACTTTTCGGCAGCGCAGCGGAGGCATTCGATGGGCAATAACGGCGGCACGGTGCTCGTCACCGGCGGAACGATTCTCAACCGGTCGGGAGAAACCCGCGCCGACGTCTTGATCAACGACGGTCGGGTGGAACGAGTGGCGCCCGATCTGAATACCTCGTTGCCCGCGGAAACCGCAGGCGGGCCGCAAAGGCTCGTCGCCGACGGTTGTGTGGTGGCGTCGTCGTTCGTCGATCTGCACACCCACATGCGCGAGCCCGGCAGGGAAGAGTCCGAAACGATCGCAACCGCGTCCCGCGCCGCGGCCCTTGGTGGTTACGGGGCGTGCGTCGCGATGCCGAACACCGACCCCGCGCAGGACAGTGTTGCGGTCGTCGAGTTCGTCCGACTGCAGGGCGAGCGAGCGGGGCTTGTCACCGTGGCTCCGTCAGGCTGCATCACCATCGGACGCAATGGAACGCAGCTCGCTCCGTTCCATTCACTGGCTGCGGCCGGCGTGCAGCTCTTCACCGATGATGGCAATGGCGTTCAGGACCCGCTCATCATGCGACGGGCCCTTGAATATGCCCGCGAACTCGGCGTCACCCTCGCGCAGCACTGCGAGGTGTCGCGTCTCACCGAAGGTGCGGTGATGCACGAAGGTTGTTGTTCGTCGCGTTTGGGTCTGCCGGGTTGGCCTGCGATAGCCGAGGTGTTGATGTTGCAGCGGGACATCGAACTTGTCCGCGAAACCGGAGCATCAATGCATTTTCTCCATCTCTCGACCGCACGTAGTGTGGAAATCGTGCGACAGGCAAAGAACGATGGACTTCCCGTCACGGCGGAAGTCACGCCGCATCACATCAGCCTCACAGACGAGAAACTCTCCTCGTTCAGCACTCTCTTCAAGGTCAATCCTCCCTTGCGCACGATGGACGACGTCGAGGCGCTTCGGGCGGGCCTGGCCGACGGCACAATCGATGCAATTGCCACCGACCATGCTCCGCATGCCGCGCACCTGAAAGATCAGGATCTTTCTGCTGCTCCACCCGGAATGCTCGGGTTGCAAACGGCACTCGGTGTTGCCCTTGCGTACTCGGGATGCACAACACGTCGCATCGTCGAGGCGATGTCGTGGGCACCGGCGACGATTGCGGGCCTCGATGATCACGGCCGCGACATCGCGGTCGGCTCACCCGCCAATCTGGTCGTGTTCTCGACCGAAGGCTCGTGGCGCCAGACACCCGAATCGATCGTCAGCAAAAGCACCAACAGCCCGTACTTCGATGTCGACTTGAAGGGTGGTGTG
>RGCG01000066.1 GCA_009919275.1 Actinomycetota bacterium | reverse complement strand
AGGTTCTGGCGGAAACGACCCTGCTTGCCCTTCAACATGTCGGACAGCGACTTGAGCGGACGGTTGCCCGGACCCGTGACCGGACGACCACGGCGGCCGTTGTCGAACAGTGCGTCGACGGCCTCCTGCAACATGCGCTTTTCGTTGTTGACGATGATCTCGGGTGCACCGAGGTCGAGCAGACGACGCAGACGGTTGTTGCGGTTGATCACGCGGCGGTAGAGGTCGTTGAGGTCGGACGTTGCGAAACGTCCACCGTCGAGTTGCACCATCGGGCGCAGTTCCGGCGGAATCACCGGCACGACATCGAGGATCATGGCCTTCGGGTCGTTCTGGCGACGGCCGTACTCGTCGCGCTGGTTGAACGATGCGACGATCTTCAAACGCTTGATCGCCTTCTGGCGACGCTGAGCCGACAGCGGCTTGCGGCCACCACCGGCTTCGATTGCCTCGCGCAGGCGCTGTTCTTCGACGTCGAAGTCGATCGAGTCGATGAGCGACTTGATCGCGTCGGCGCCGGTGCCACCCTCGAAGTACTCGGCATACGGACCGAACGGGTCACGCAGATTGCGCCACAGCACTTCGTCTTCGATGATGAGACGCGGGTAGAGGCTCTTGAACTCGTCCCACGTGCGCTTCTCGAGGTCGATGTCGGCCTCGAAGCGCTCGCGCATGGACTGGACGTCCTTGTCGATCGCCTTTTGGCGGGCCTTCACGTCGCTGTCCTTGGCGCCTTCCTTTTCGAGCGCCTTCAACTCGGCCTCGCCGTCCTTCAAACGACGGTTGAGGGCGAGTTCCATGTCCTTGCGGATGCTGTCGAGCGTGGCGAGATGTTCTTTTTCCAATTCAGGAATGTCGGCGTGACGACGCTCGTCGTCGACCTTCGTAACGAGGCTCGCTGCGAAGTAGATGACCTTCTCGAGCTGCTTGGCCTTCAGTTCTTCCTTCGGCTCGATGCCGCCGAGCAGGTAGGCGAGCCAACTGCGCGTACCGCGCAGGTACCAAATATGCACGACGGGTGCAGCAAGTTCGATGTGGCCCATCCGCTCACGGCGCACCTTCGAGCGCGTGACTTCGACGCCGCAGCGTTCGCAGATGATGCCCTTGAAACGCACGCGCTTGTACTTGCCGCAGTAGCACTCCCAGTCGCGGGTCGGTCCGAAGATCTTCTCGCAGAAGAGGCCGTCCTTCTCGGGACGCAGCGTGCGGTAGTCGGGCTTCTTCACCTCGCCCTTGGACCACAGGCGGATCTGGTCAGCGGTCGCAAGACCGATGCGCAGTTGATCGAACATGTTGACGTCAAGCATGTGTGTTCCGTTTCTTTCGATCTCGTGGTCCGGGTATCAGAAGGCGCGCTCGCGACGACGTTCGCGGTCGTCATCGTCGGACCCGCGCTCAGGGCGGCTGATGTCGATGCCGAGGGCTTCGGTGGCGCGGAAGACGTCGTCGTCGATGTCTTGCATCTCGATCTCCGAGCCGTCGGACGACAGCACTTCGACGTCGAGACACAACGCCTGCATTTCCTTCATGAGAACCTTGAAGGACTCGGGGATGCCCGGTTCGGGGATGTTCTCGCCCTTCACGATGGCCTCGTACACCTTCACGCGACCGAGCACGTCGTCGGACTTGATGGTGAGTAGTTCCTGCAGGCAGTACGCCGCGCCGTAGGCCTCGAGTGCCCACACTTCCATTTCACCGAAGCGCTGACCGCCGAACTGTGCCTTACCACCGAGCGGCTGCTGAGTGATCATCGAGTACGGACCCGTCGAGCGCGCATGGATCTTGTCGTCGACAAGGTGCGACAGCTTGAGGATGTACATGTAGCCAACCGTGATGGGGTTGTCGTAACGCTCACCGGTGCGACCGTTGCGCAGCCACGCCTTGCCCGTGGGCTGAATGAGACGCTGACCGTCGACACCGTCGGGGTTGAGATTGGTGAGGATGCTCTGAATGGTCGGGTGTTTGCCCGCAGCCTCGGTTTCGTCCCAGTGCGCACCGTCGAAAACGGGGGTTGCGATGAAACGTGCGGGCGGCGTGGCGGGCCGGGTCTTCACTTCGGTGCCGCGCATCGCCTGTCCGACCGGCTGGTTCGAGGCCGGGTCGACCCATCCCCAGCGGGCGCAGTAACCGAGGTGGGCCTCGAGAACCTGACCGACGTTCATACGCGAAGGAACACCGAGCGGGTTCAAGATGATGTCGACCGGCGTGCCGTCTTCGAGATATGGCATGTCCTCGACGGGAAGGATCTTCGAGATGACGCCCTTGTTGCCGTGACGACCGGCAAGCTTGTCGCCCACCGAGATCTTGCGCTTCTGTGCCACGTACACACGCACCAATTGGTTCACGCCCGGCGGCAGTTCGTCGCCGTTCTCGCGCGAGAAGACCTTGACGTCGATGACCTTGCCTGATTCACCGTGGGGAACCTTGAGGCTGGTGTCGCGAACTTCGCGTGCCTTCTCACCGAAGATGGCGCGCAGCAGGCGCTCTTCGGGGGTGAGCTCGGTTTCACCCTTCGGGGTGACCTTGCCGACCAGAACGTCACCGGGGCCGACTTCGGCACCGACGCGGATGATGCCGCGATCGTCGAGGTCGCGGAGGATGTCGTCGGACAGGTTGGGGATGTCGCGCGAGATTTCCTCGGCACCCAACTTCGTGTCACGCGCATCAACCTCGTGCTCGTGGATGTGGATCGACGTGAGCACGTCGTCCTTCACCAAACGCTCGGAGAGGATGATGGCGTCTTCGAAGTTGTAGCCCTCCCACGGCATCAGCGCAACGAGAAGGTTCTTGCCGAGGGCGAGCTCGCCGAGATCGGTTGACGGACCGTCGACCAAAAGATCGCCCTTCTTCACCTTCTCGCCTTCGCGAACACGAATCACCTGGTTGATGCAGGTGTCTTGGTTCGAACGGCGGAACTTGGCGAGGTTGTAGCGCTTCTTGCCGAGTTTGTCGTACTGCACGACGAGACCGCGACCGGTCACTTCGGTGACCGTGCCGTCGTCGAGTGCCAACAGCAGATCTGCGCCGTCACGCGCAGCGCGCGCCTCGATACCGGTTCCGATGTACGGCGCCTCGGCGCGCAACAGCGGAACGGCCTGACGCTGCATGTTCGCACCCATGAGGGCGCGGTTGGCATCGTCGTGTTCGAGGAACGGAATGAGCGCGGTTGCGACCGAGACGATTTGCTTCGGCGAGACGTCCATGTAGTCGACTTCGCTGCCGGGCACGAAGCCGATGTCGGTGGTGGCACCGAAGAACGACTCGGCCTCGAGCATCTTTCGGAGATCTTCGAGGCTGGCCGCCTGGGGTGAACGACGCACGAGAACGCGCTCGTCTTTGAAGGTGCCATCGGCGTTGAGCGGCGTGTTTGCCTGCGCCACGACGTAGTTCTCTTCTTCGTCGGCCGCCATGTACACGATCTCGCTGGTGACGCGACCGTTCACGACCTTGCGGTAGGGACTCTCGATGAAGCCGAACTCGTTGACACGGGCAAAAGTGCTGAGTGCGCCGATAAGACCGATGTTCGGACCTTCCGGCGTTTCGATCGGACACATACGGCCGTAGTGCGAGAAGTGAACGTCACGCACTTCGAAGCCGGCGCGCTCGCGGCTGAGACCACCGGGTCCGAGAGCGGAGAGGCGACGACGGTGCGTGAGGCCCGACAGCGGGTTCACCTGGTCCATGAACTGTGACAACTGCGAGGTTCCGAAGAACTCCTTGATTGCCGCCACGACCGGACGAATATTGATGAGCGTCTGGGGAGTGATTGCTTCGGCGTCCTGCGTTGTCATGCGCTCGCGCACGACGCGCTCCATGCGTGACAGGCCGATGCGCACCTGGTTCTGGATGAGCTCGCCGACCGAGCGAATACGGCGGTTTGCGAAGTGGTCCTGATCGTCGAGGCGGTAGCCCGGCTCTTGCTTGACGAGGTGGAGCATGTACGAGATGGTTGCCAACACCTCGCACTTCGACAGCACCGGCTGGTCGTCGGTGGGCAGGTCGAGCTGGTCGTCGGACAGATTGAAGATGGTCTTGATCTTCTGCAGTTCCGCGCCGAGCTTGCGGTTCAGCTTGTAACGACCGACGCGCGACAAGTCGTAACGACGTGACTCGAAGAATGCGTTTTCGAAGTACGCGCGCGCGGATTCGAGTGTCGGCGGCTCACCGGGACGTGCGCGCTTGTAGATCTCGACCAATGCCTCGTCGCGGGTGGGAGCGATGTGACGCTCTTTTTCCCACTGGCCCTCGAGGAAGTCGAAGTAACCGACGAAACGATCGAGGAAACCGGGGAAGTTCTCTTCGTCGTAGCCGAGTGCGCGAAGCAGTGTGAAGACACCGAGGCGACGCTTGCGTGCCACGCGGGTTCCCGCCGTGACGTCTTTGCCCGGCTTTTGCTCGACGTCGAATTCCAACCATTCACCGCGGTACGGGTGGATGGTGCCCTTCACCAACTGATGCTTCGACAGGTTGCGCAGACGGAACCGCTCGCCCGGTTCGAAGATGACACCGGGTGAACGAACGAGCTGCGACACCACGACGCGCTCGGTGCCGTTGATGATGAATGTTCCCTTGTCGGTCATCTTCGGGAAGTCGCCCATGAAGACGACCTGCTCTTTGATTTCACCTGTATCGGCACGCAGGAAGCGTGCGCGCACGAAGATCGATGACGAGTACGACATGTCGCGCTCGCGGCACTCTTCCATCGAGAACTTCGGCGGAGGACAAAGGTCTTCGTCGTTCGGGTCGAATTCAAGCTCGAGCTGCATGTTGCCGCTGAAGTCTTTGATCGGCGAGATGTCGGAAAACGCTTCGGCCAGACCCTGGCGCATGAACCACTCGAAGCTCTCGCGTTGAATCGCGATGAGATCGGGAAGCTCAATGGGCTCGCTCAGGTTGGCGAAGGAATACCGGTCGCGGGACAGCGGGCGTGAGGTCACAATTGACTCCTGGAGGCGAGCACGGGCAGGGGCGTGCGGGGTCCCCAAAGACTCATGGAGAGGCAAAGGGGGCAACGCACGGCAACCGACAAGGCTACCGCTGGACCCCGAAAACGGACAACGGCGCGCAAAAAGAGAGACCCCCCTGGTCGGGGTCCGCCGAATTGGGGTGAAAGGTAAGCCTGCGACCCCCCGGTGTCAAGTACCCAACCCAGCCAACCGGCACAGAAATGACAAAACCCCGGGGCCTCCCCCGGGGTTTTGCTGTGTTACTCCGCCCGGCGAATCGCCGGAAATAACGACTTACTTGACGTCCACCGTGTCTTCGGTGACGTCTTACTTGACGTCTACCTTGGCGCCAGCCTCTTCGAGCTTGGCCTTGGCCTTGGCGGCATCGTCCTTCGACACCTTTTCGAGGACGGGCTTCGGGGCGCCGTCGACGAGGTCCTTGGCTTCCTTCAGGCCCAGGCTGGTGAGCTCGCGCACGACCTTGATGACCTGGATCTTCTGCGCACCACCGTCGGCGAGGATGACGTCGAATTCGTCCTTCTCCTCTTCGGCGGCTGCGCCACCACCGGCGGGTGCGCCACCCGCAACGGCAGCGACTGCCACGGGGGCAGCAGCGGTGACACCGAAGCGCTCTTCGAACGCGTCGAGAAGTTCCTTCAGTTCGATAACGGTGAGGGCAGAGATGCCGTCGAGAATTTCTTCCTTGCTGAGAGCCATTGCTCTTTCTCCTTTGTGAGTTCTTTCTTGAAAGTTCTTTGAGCTGAGTAATTACTGAAGCCGCTAGGCGGCTTCCCTGTTTCGGAACCCGCTAGGCGGCTTCCTTGTCTCGGAAGCCGCTAGGCGGCTTCCTTCTGATCGATGAGTGCTTTGAGGCCGTAGGCCATGTTGCGCGGGAGCGCCTGCAAGAGACCCGCCGTCTTGACGAGCGGAGCCTGCAGTGCACCGGCGAACTGCGCCAGGAGCACCTCGCGCGAGGGAAGGTCTGCGAGAACGTCGAGATCCTTTTTTGACATCGCGGTTGTACCGACGACGCCACCCTTCACGACGAGAAGCGGATTGGTCTTTGCCTGCTCGCGAAGAGCCTTTGCCGCTGCTGCGGCGTCGCCCTTCACGAATGCGATCGCGGTTGGGCCGGTCAGGAACTCTTCGAGTGCCTCAAGACCGGCTTCGCGCACGGCAAAGCGAGCCAAGGTGTTCTTGTACACCTTGTACTCGGCACCTGCATTGCGCAGTTCACGACGCAACGCGGCGAGAGCAGTCACGGACATACCGCGGTACTCCGTCACGATGGCAGCATCTGCTGCCTCGAGCTTGCCGCGTACTTCGGCGATCACCGCCGCCTTTTCCTCACGGATTGCTGTTGAAGTCATGTCACCTCCTTCGTGTTCGCTTGGTCGGAGCGCTCGCTTTCACGAACGCTGCAACGACCCGCGATGACGCACACAGTGGTGCGCACACGAAGGGCCATCTCAGGGTCCGCCTCATCTGGTGGGAAATCCATTAACCACACCGGCGAACCGGCGAGGGCCAGAAGTCTTCGGCGAGAGAACCGAATGGTTTATGTCGACTCAGAACGCTAACGGCATGGGAACGGCCTTCAAACCGCCCCCAACCGCGCGAAAACTCAGGCTGTTTCGGGCTTGAGACGGTTCGTATCGATCTTGACGCCGGGCCCCATGGTCGAGGCGATGCTGACCTTGCGGAGGTACTTGCCCTTCGCTGCGGCCGGCTTGGCGCGCTGGATTTCGTCGAGAACAGCGAGAAGGTTGTTCGTGAGATCGGCGGCCGAGAAGCTGGCCTTGCCGATGGGAACGTGCACGTTGCCGTAACGGTCGGTGCGGTATTCAACCTTGCCGCCCTTGAACTCGCCCACTGCGCGGGCGACGTCTTGGGTGACGGTGCCGGTCTTGGGGTTCGGCATGAGACCACGCGGGCCGAGCACGCGGCCGAGACGACCGACGAGCGGCATGAGATCGGGCGTGGCGATCGCGAGATCGAAGTCCATGTTGCCCTTTTCGATTTCAGCGGCGAGGTCGTCGGAGCCGACAAGATCGGCGCCGGCATCACGTGCTGCCTGGGCGGCTTCGCCGTTTGCGAACACCGCGATGCGCACTGTCTTGCCGGTACCCGAGGGAAGTGCAACGGTGCCGCGAATCATTTGGTCGGCCTTGCGGGGGTCGACGCCGAGTCGCACCGCAACTTCGACGCTTTCGTCGAACTTCGCCGTCGCACACTTCTTCACGATCTCTGTCGCTTCTGCGGGCGTAAAAAGCGCTTCGCGATCGTACGACGCGACCGCAGCCTTGTATTTCTTGCCTGAACTTGCTGTTAGTGCCATGACTCTTCCTTCATGTCTCCCTCATGTTGCGGCAATTTGCCGGGCGAGGTCCTCCCGGTCGTGCCGTATTCGATCAAAAAAGTCAGACGACTTTGAGTCCCATCGAACGGGCGGTGCCGCGAACCTGCTGCTTGGCGGCTTCGAGGTCGTATGCGTTCAGGTCGGGCATCTTGATCTTTGCGACTTCTTCGATGTCGGCTTCGGTGACCGAGCCCACAACGGTCTTGCCCGGGGTCGACGATGCCTTTTCGAGACCGGCCTTCTGGCGCAGCAACACCGGGGTGGGCGGCGTCTTCAGAATGAAGGTGAACGAACGGTCTTCGAAGATGCTGATCTCGACCGGGATGATGGTCCCTGCTTGGGCCTCGGTCGCGGCGTTGTACTGCTTGACGAAGTCCATGATGGCGATGCCATGAGGTCCGAGCGCGGTACCCACGGGCGGCGCCGGGGTGGCCTTGCCGGCCGGGATTTGGATCTTGACGATCGCTGCGAGCTTCTTTTTTGCCATGACGGTTCCTTAAACGGCTTTCTATCGACTGATCAGATCTTTGACACTCTTAGAGCTTTGCAACCTGGCTGAAGTCCATTTCGACCACGGTTTCGCGGCCGAAAATGTTGACGAGGACCTTCAACTTCATGTGGTCGACGTTGATGTCGTCGATGGTGCCGGTGAAATCGGCGAACGGGCCTTCCTTCACGCGGACGCTCTCGCCCACTTCGTACTCGAGCTTCGGTGTCTTGCGCTTCGGGGCGGCCTTGCCGTCACCCTTCGCAGAGAGGAAGGTCTCGACCTCGCGGCGCGAGAGCGGCGTGGGCTTTTGACCCTTGTGGCTCTGGCCGACGAATCCGGTGACTCCCGGGGTATTGCGAATGCAGAACCATGATTCATCGTTCATTTCACAACGCACCAGCAGATAGCCGGGGAACACCTTGCGCTGAACGATCTGCTTCTGGCCCTTTTTGAACTCGACCGCGTCTTCCATCGGGATGACGACTTCGTAGATGCGATCGTCCATGTTCATCGACTGGATACGGGTGTTGAGGTTCAGTTGAACCTTCTTTTCGTATCCCGACTGGGTGTGCACGACGTACCACTGACCGGGCCGCGAGTACGGCGACTCCACTTCGACTTCGTCGTCGCCCGCTTCATCGCCATCGACGACGTCGTCGGTCGTGGTGAGATCGAAACTGGCATCGGGCGTTGTCTCGTCGACTTCGCTCGCCGAAACGTCGGACTCGGTGGTGGAACCACCACCCATGTTGAGAAGGAAATTGTCACTCATCGCCGCATCAGTCCTTGTACAACCAGTTGGCGAAGAAGCCGAAGGCCGCATCGAGGCCACCGACGATCGCAGTGATAACAACAACGGTGCCGAGAACGACGAGCGAGTAGCGACGCACCTCGGGCCAAGTCGGCCATGCGACCTTTCGCATTTCCTCGCGGACCTCGCGAATGTACGTGACAGGCCCGACCTTGGGCTCGTTCGGAGCCTTTTGCTGCGGACCACGGGCAGTACGAAGCGGGGCACCCTGTTCGTTCAGGGCACCCATGCGCTTCAGCGCACGCTTCTGCTCGCGGTTGAGGTCTTGGCTTGACATGTCTTTCTCGTTTGTTCGTGCTGTGCAGGGCAGGAGGGACTCGAACCCCCGACC
>RGCG01000065.1 GCA_009919275.1 Actinomycetota bacterium | reverse complement strand
CGATGATGTTGCGTTGAATCTCGCTCGTTCCGCCTTCGATTGAGTTGGCCCGCGTGCGAAGAAGTTCGCGCACGTACATCGCGTATTCCGACTTCACGTCGCCCTCCCACGCGAGCGCGTCGGCACCGAGGATCTCGACTGCCAGACACTGCAGTTCCTGGTTCGACTTTGCTTTCATCACCTTCGTGATCGAACCAGCCGGGCCCTTGACGCGACCCACGGTCCACGACAGCACCTTCGCGTCGATCCAGGCACCGACAAGTCGCTGACGCTGCGTCGACGTGAGTCCACGTTCGCGGGACAGTGCCACAACTTCGTCGATCGTCTTGCCGCCAAGAATGCTGCGCTTCTGGGGTCCGCCCGCTTTTTGACCCGACAGCGTGATGCGTTCGGCCGCCAACGACGCATTCGATGCGGCCCAGCCGTCGTTCAATGGACTGATTCGCCACGAGTCGGGAATTCGCACCTCGGAGAGGAAGACCTCGTTGAACTCGTGCTCGCCGGTCATCTGAATGAGTGGCCGTAGTTCGACGCCCGGTGCGCGAAGGTCGACGGCGAAGTAGGTGATGCCTTTGTTCTTTGGTGCATCGGGATCGGTTCGCGCAAGCAGCATGCCAATGTCGGCTTCGTGGCCGAGCGTCGTCCACACTTTCTGCCCGCTCACGACCCATTCGGTACCGTCACGAACTGCTCGACATGCGAGCGACGCAAGATCGCTGCCCGCACCGGGCTCACTGAACAACTGTGCCCACATTTCCTCGCCGGTCACGATCTTCGGCAGGAACCGGCGCTTGGTTTCCTCCGACGAAAATTGGCGGATCGCCGGTGCCGCCAGGACGAAACCGGTTCCACGGGGAATTCGCGGCACGGCTAGCTCATCAAGACGACCGATGACCGCTGCGGCATCGACGTCGGAGAGACCTCGGCCGCCGTGTTCGCGGGCCCAGTGCGGCGCGATCCAGCCCCGATGACCGAGCGCGCGCACGATTGATTGTGATCCGACGGCCAGTTGCACCTCCCGTAGCGACGTCCAATCAGCCTTCGCGGCGAACGTGAACCACTCCGCGGGCAGGATCGTCCGTAGGTCGTTTTCGAATTCTGCGATCACGCCCATGGCGGTGACTTCATCGGGGTCCGTACAGCGGACGCAGCTGGTGATAGTGCCACGGTACGGAGACGAGTCGCCCGGTACCCGACAACGTGACGTACGCGGTTGGTTCGCCATCGAACGAAAACAGCACATGAGTCGTCCACGCGTCGTCGAAGCCGATGTAGTGCACCTCGTTCCCTTCTGCATCGAAGGTGATGACACCACTGCGACCCTGCGGGGTTCCGTTGTGCACAGCAACGGCGATCTCACCGTTCGCGCCGACAGTCAGCGAGTCGAACCACGTGACGGGCAACGGGTGGGTGAAAATGCAATCACCGAACGGCACTTCGGGTTCGGCCAACACACCGGGCGCCGTGATGCGTCGCATGAAGAGACGCCCCGTGAGGTACTCGGTCCAGTAGAGCTTCGTGCCGTCGGGCGAGATTCCGATGCCGTTCGTCGGCACGGTCGACCGAATGACGCGCTTCACCGACGACATGTCGGACGGCACGTAGTAGATCCCCGTCTCGTCGGCCTTGCGCGAGTCGTGATCGGTGACGCCGATGTCGGTGAACCAAAAACCACCGGATGAATCGAACACCAGATCATCGGGTGCGCGGAGTCCATGGCCCTCACACTCGGTGAGGATGTCGACACACTCCCCTGTCGCGATATCGATGCGTTGAACGCTGCCACCGCGATATGCGAGCCGCTTCACATCGACCCCGGGCATCGAGCCCAAGATGCCGGGCTTCAAAAGCCCGCCCATGTTCGCGCAGTAAAGAAAGCCGTCAGGCCCGAAGGCGAGACCGTTCGGCATTCCCTCGGGTTCGGCGACAACCTTCTTCATTCCGTCAGGCCACACCTGCACCACTTTGTTTCCGAGAAGTTCGCTCAACATGACCGAACCATCGGGCATGAGTATCGGCCCTTCGGGAAACTTGAGACCCTCGGTCCAGGTGGTGACCGCCACCGCTAGCGCTCCTGCTCGGTGGGTCGGACGAGGAGATCGCTCACCGAAACGCCTGCCGGGCGCGTGACGCAGAACGTGATGGTTTCGGCAATCTCTTCGGCGGTCATTGCGGGCATCGCTTCGAGACTGGGACGGATCTTTGCAAGAAGGTCCGGACGTATGTGCTCGATGAACTCCGACTTCGTGAAGCCGGGCGCAACGATGGACACCCGGACGTGCTTCGACGCGAGTTCCTGTCGCAGTCCATCGCTGAACGCGTTGACCGCGAACTTGGTGGCTGCATACACGGAACTTCCCGGCAGCGCCTTGCGTCCCGCAACAGAGCTGATGTTCACGATGTCGGCAACTCCGCGCGGCCCGGTTGCGGCATTGATGAGATGGTTCAACGCGATGTGCGTGCAGTTCAACACACCCATCACGTTCACATCGACCATCGTTCGCCACTCTTCGAGAGCAATCTGGGTTGCGGGTCCCGTCAAACCGATACCGGCGTTGTTCACCAGGATGTCGATGCGACCGAACCGGTCGACTGCGCCGTCGACCATCCGCTGCACCGACGCAACGTCCGTCACGTCACACTCGACCGCGTGCACGTTCGACACCGACGCAGCCAGCGCCGCGAGACGATCGGTGCGACGCGCCGCGGCGATGACGGTTGCGCCACGTCCGGCGAGGTCACGCGCCGTCGCCTCGCCGATACCCGACGATGCTCCGGTCACGATTGCCACACATCCGTTGAGCGCAGCCATTACTTGGCCGCGATTCCGTCGAGAATCGGCAGGACGTATTTCATGAGGCCTTCGTGGTCTTCCGACATCGGAAAGTGACCGAGGCCCTCCATGATCTGCATGGTCGAGCCCGGGATCTCGCGACCCGCGAGTTCCGTCCATGGAATCGTGGGAAAGTCGTACTCACCGGTCAACAGGTGAACCGCACACTTCCGCGTGTCGATGAGGTGACCCTGGCCGCGCAAGTCGTGGGTCACCGCGTAGTAATCGATGTCGCCGGGAAACGCGCCCGGTGCTCCTTGTGCGTAGTGCAGGCGTGTCTCTTGACGTGAACTCTCGGGCGCCGTCGGTGACATGATCATCATCATCGTGGCCGCGTGCTTCGCAGGGTCGATGTCTTGGGAATCCTCGAGCGCACCTTCGGGAATGTCCGCGTGCAGGCCGCCCTCGAGCGCGAGCACTGCGCGGAAGTCATCGGCGTGGAAACGTGCGAGGTCGAGCGCCAACATGCCTCCAACCGACGACCCGATGAAGACCGGACGGTCGAGACCGAGAACCTGCGCCAACTGCACCGGCAATGCCATCGCATTCTCGGGCGTCAACGTGTAGCGCTCGGCCCACCATGCCTTTTCGACGGGCGGCAGGGACTTGCCGTGGAACGGCATGTCGTAGACGATCACCCGATACTTCGATGTGATGCGCTCGTCTTCGAGAAAATGCCGGAACTGACGGCCGTCTGCACCGGCGGTGTGCTGGCACAGCAAACCAATTCCCTGACCCGACTCTTCGAAATAGACCCGGTTGTCGTATCCACCGATGTTGAGATGGACGTATCGACCAACGGCCTTGTCGAAGGTGCCATGGGGTCGCGTGTAGCCACCGGGTTTCGGGGCCGGATCAGTGCCATTTACCGCTGCGCGCAGAAGCTCGCAGAACCGACGGGTCGCCAGGTGCCGTTCGGCGTCGGGATGTGCGGGGCTCAACACCAAACCACCAACCGCAGCCGCAGCGATGTAATCGACATAACCCGACGGCGGAACCACCTTCAACAAATTGCCCCACGTTTCGGCACTCGCATTCACCTGAAAGTCGTCGCCGGAACCCGACAGGCCGTCGCCCGTCGCCGCCACCGCGGCGCCCAACTTTCCACGGGTCACTTGCGTGCGCCAACCCGCACCATCGACGAGGACCGTCATCGAACCGGTCCACCACCGGGCGTTGTACTGGAACTCTCCGTCGACATTTGCGAAAGCAATCGCCTTCGCGACAACTCCATCGTTCATTTCCCCCAACCTTCCGGCCCGCCCCCGCGGCGCCCGATGTTGAAGATTAACCGTGCGCCCGAGGCACCCGATCAGAGGGTGCGGACGTAGTCGAGGCCGATGTCGAGAATCGGCGACGAGTGCGTGAGACCACCAACCGAGACGTAGTCGACCCCGGTCGCACCGACCGCGCCCGCCGTGGCCAACGTCAGGCCGCCGCTTGCTTCAAGTACCACCTTGCGACCCGACGTCGCCGCATGCTGGCGGCACGTTGCGACAGCCTGACGCAGGACGTCGGGTGGCATGTTGTCGAGCAGCACCAGATCGGCGCCGGCATCGAGTGCCTCGCGCAACTGATCGAGCGTGTCGACCTCGATTTCGACCGTGATGTCGGGCGCATGTTCGCGAACGGCGCGGAATGCCGCGGCAACCCCTCCCGCAGCGGCGATGTGGTTGTCCTTCACCAACGCAGCATCCGACAGGCTCATACGGTGGTTCTGTCCACCGCCGCAGCGCACCGCATACTTCTCCAACCGACGCAGACCGGGCGTGGTCTTCCGCGTGTCGCGCACCACCGCGCCCGTTCGCGACAGCTGATCGGCCCATTCCCGCGTCACCGTGGCAATGCCACTGAGATGACAGAACAAGTTGAGCGCGGTGCGTTCAGAGGTCAACAAGTCACGTGTCGGTGCCTCGGCGCGCAACAAAGGTGTGTCGCGCAAAACCACCTCGCCGTCGCGAACCAACGGCTCGTAGCGCAGATTCATCGTTCCACACATCATTTCCAGAACTGCGGCAACAACCGGGATCCCCGCGACACAACCCGGCTTGCGCGACGTGAAGACCACTTCACTGCGGTGGTCGCGGGGCACGGTGGAATGCGTGGTGACGTCGTAGCCGCCGTCGAGGTCTTCCAGGATCGTGTCGCGAATGAGCCGCTCGACGTACGCCGGCGGCAAACCGACCTCGTGCAGATGACGGTCGAGTTGCGGGGACAACTGATGAAACGACGGCGCGTGGGCGTGCGTCATGACTCGAACCCCATGAGACCATCCTCGCACTGGACCGTGATGTGACGGCGCCACTCGTCGCGTGGTTCGGGGTGGTCGACCCTGCGGTGACACCCACGGCTTTCGGTGCGTAGCTCGGCCGAGCCCACCACTGCTGCAGCAACGGTGAGCAGGTTGGTCGCCTCGAACGCCCCGAGCGACGGCACGACGTCGACGTTGGCCCCCGCAGCCAGGTCGTCGATGATTTCGCGCACGACCGCCAGACCCTCGGGTCGACGCAGGACCCCCACGTTGCGGCTCATTGCCTCGCGCAATACGCGTCGGTCGTGGGACTCGAGCAAGGCGCCACCATCGATGTCGACGGGCGGGCACTTCTCGGGCAGCAACCAACTCAATTCACGACCCACCCTGGTGCCGGCCACGACACCCTCGGTCAATGAGTTCGATGCGAGTCGGTTCGCGCCATGCACACCGGTACATGCAACCTCACCGACCGCGAACAATCCCGGGAGCGATGTCATTCCGTTCAGGCCGGCGCTGATTCCGCCGCAGAAGTAGTGAGCCGCGGGCGCAACCGGAATCGGATCACGCGACGGCTCGATACCGAAGTGTCGACACGCCGCAGTGATCGACGGGAACCGTGTTTCGAACTCGTCACCGATTGCGGTCGCATCGAGAAAAACATGGTCGTCAACACCACCGGGTGCTTCGGCCATACGCCGTGAGATCGCAGCCGCCACGACATCGCGCGGAGCCAGATCTTCGAGCGGATGCGCCCCCTCCATCACACGTTTGCCGGCACCGTCGACCAGCACCGCACCTTCACCTCGCACGGCCTCGCTGATCAGCGCCAGCTGACCCTTTGCATCGGCCCCCTGCCACAGCACCGTCGGGTGGAACTGAATGAACTCCATGTCGGCCAGTTCGACTCCGGCACGCAACGCAAGCGCCAAGCCGTCGCCGGTCACCGCCGGAGGGTTCGACGTCGACGCAAAGACCTGACCCAGGCCACCCGTCGCAACCACGACCGCCCGCGCGGTGATGTGACCGACATCGAGAACGGAGCCATCGGGGTTCAACCGCGCCACGCGCACTCCCGCTGCCCGACGCACACCGTTGCGGTCGAACCCAATCAGCAAGTCGAGAGCGAAGGTGTGCTCCATCACCTGCACACCCGCATTCATCGCCGACTGGTCGAGCGTGCGCTGCACCTCGGCACCCGACTGGTCGCCACCGGCGTGCACGATGCGTCGGTGCGAATGTCCACCCTCGCGCGTGAGCGCCGGCGCACCGTCGACACCGGGGTCGAATGCCGCACCGAGCTTCATCAAGTAACGAATCGCCGTCGGCGCTTCGGCCACCAGCGTGCGGACATTTGCTTCGTCGCACAAGCCGGCTCCAGCCTCCAGAGTGTCGGCCACGTGCGCCTCGAGCGAATCCTTCGGGTCGAGAACTGCCGCCAAACCTCCCTGCGGACTGTCGCGCGCGATCGGCAATGTCGGCCGGAACGGTGACTTCGTCGCGCCCCGTCTTCAGGCATGACAACAGCTTCTCGGGCGTGATCATCTTCATGTACTTGCACACGGCCGCGCGGTTCACGGGCTCGAAAATCACCAACGGATTCGACTTCTGCAACTGATGAATGATGCCCGTCTCGGTGGCAATGAGAACCTTCTTCGCCTTCGTCTTCAACGCCGCATCGCCCATCCCGCCGGTCGACAGGATGTGCGTGCGTTCTTTCGGCACCGCACCCGACTCGACCAGATACAGCGCACTGGTCGCGCAGCCACATTCGGGGTGGATGAACAGTTCGGCATCGGGCTCTTCCATGACGCGACGACGCAACTCGGCACCATTGATACCCGCGTGCACGTGGCACTCGCCCATCCAGATGTGCATGTTGTCGCGTGCCAGCGTGCGCTGAACATGGGCGCCAAGAAACTGGTCGGGGCAGAACAAAATCTCGCGGTCGGCGGGAATCGAGGCCACAACTTCCACTGCATTCGACGAGGTGCAGCAAATGTCGGTTTCGGCCTTCACCTCGGCCGTGGTGTTCACGTAGCTCACCACCACCGCGCCGGGATGCTCGGCTTTCCATGCACGCAACTGCACCCCGTTGATGGTTTCGGCCAACGAACACCCTGCCTTCTCGTCGGGAATCAGCACCGTCTTGTCGTAGGCGAGAATTTTGGCGGTCTCGGCCATGAAGTGGACGCCGCAGAAGATGATGGTTGACGCGTCGGCCTTGGCCGCGATGCGCGACAACGCCAGCGAGTCACCCACATGATGGGCCACGTCTTGAATCTCGGGCACCTGGTAGTTGTGGGCGAGAATCACCGCGTCGCGCTGCGCCGCCAGCGCACGCACCTCGTCGGCCCACGCCGCGACATCGAACGTCGTCGATTCCGTCGTCACGCCCTCAGGCTACGGGCTAGTCGGCTGTCCAATACCCGGCGATCGCCTCGGCGAGGGGGCCGCGAGCCTCGCCCGCATCGAATATCGGCACATCAGATTCGTCCTCGAACCGCAACACCGAGGCCACTCCCGCATCCGCCACCACAACCACCAAACGCACGCGGCGGCGCTGCGGATGCGCGCTCGGAGCGCCCTCGGGTTCACTCTCCCCTTCGGCGATCGGCGCCGCCCATCCGCACGTCACCAACGCAGCCGCATCGAACATGCGGGCGCAAGCGGATTCGGGCACCTCGAGTAGTTGGTAAATGTCTCCGTGCTCCAGCACGAACGACAACTGCAAATCGTCTCCGCGGAAATTCACGCCGTACAGTCGCGCGCGACCGAGATCGAACGGCCGAGCAACTTCGCTCAGCGACTCATGAACCCGCGCCTCCACCATCGCGGCAAGATCGACGGGCGTAACAGGATTGGTTTGCTGATTGTTTGTCATGCCCCCATGTGTGCGCAGGTGGGCAAATTTGTGGCTCAATTTTTGAGACTGAAAGTTCAGAATCGAATAAGACTTATGGTATGTTTCTTGAATGAAGTTCTCTTGTCTTTTGAAAAAGGCCATTCCCATTGCGGTCTCGGGCCTCGCCCTGGCGGCCGTACCTGTTGCGGTTGACGCCCTCCGTGTCACCCCCGCGACCTATTCCGGAACCAACGACGTCATTCTCTTCATGGGGATGCCAACTCCACCGACGTTCACCTCCTCACTGAAAGGCTTCACGGAATCCGGCACAGCCCAGACACTTGCATTGCGAGCGGACGCAGTTCCCAACTTCACCGCTGATGGATCGAAGGCGGTGTGGGGAATCGCCAACGGATCGACGTGGAGCATCAAGTTCGGAAACTCGGATGGTTCAGGCACTGTCTCGACCATCGTGTCGGGCACGGGCTCGCCGATGGCTCAGAACCCGGGCATCTCACCGGACGGCACCAAAGTTGCCTTCACCTACGACAACGACCTCTACGTAATGTCGACGACTGCAAACCAGACGATCTCAACATCCGATCGAATCATCGACTCGGCCACGGGATATAACGTTTTGAATATCCCGCGATTCATTTCAGCCACCAAGATCGCCTACGTCGGCTACCAGCCAGGGGGTGGCTGCACAACGACTTACACGGGCGTTTACATTAAGGATCTCACGGTCGCTGGCGTCGGGACACCTATCCCCAATACCTGCGTTGACCCTCCGCTCTTTGGACCCGGATCCGGTGCCACTCGCATCACCACGGGCGAATTCGACATTTCGCCCGACGGCCAATGGGCCATATACAAAGGCTTGCAGGACAAGAGCTTTGTTCGCATCATGAAAGTTGACGGAACAGGTTCCGCGATCAGTGTCGCAGAGACCACCAGCAATATGTACTTCTACAACCCCGTCTTTTCACCGGATGGTGCGAAGGTTGCCTACTACGGAACGGACAGCAAGATTTATGTTGCGTCGTTCAACACCTCGACGGGCGCTGTCGGGACACCAACAGCCTTGAACATCACGAGTCCGAATTATCCGTTTGTTTGGGCACCTGCGCAGGCTCAGGTAACCGGCACCACTACGACGACCTCCACCACCACAACCACAACTGCTGCGCCGGCGACAACGGCGTCACCTGCAACGACCGCGGCACCCGCCACGACGGCTACGACCGCCGCGCCCGCGACGACTGCGGCCACGACCACCACCACTGTGGCTGTTTCGACAACCACGACGACTGTTGCGAACGTCTACGTGAACGCGAAGCCCGGGATCACGGTGACTGACTCGAAGGTCTACACCGCTCCCCCCGCTGAAGTGGCTGCGGACTCGGCGATCAACGTTCTCACCGCCGCGCAGAAC
>RGCG01000064.1 GCA_009919275.1 Actinomycetota bacterium | reverse complement strand
CGACTCATCTTGCTGGGACCGTAGGTCGGCATATTTTGAATCTGCGGACCGACGCGCGCGGGCAGCGTGCCGCGGGTGGGAACGTGGACCATGGAAACCCTCCGAAAATTGACTCGCCGAATAGTTTGTCACACGGCCAGCGGGCCGCGCGGGCTGAAGGACTAGCCGCGCCCCTTGATTTTCAGGGCCATTGTCTCGTGGTAGCGGTGAATCTTGCACTCGCGCTCGGAGAGGATGTGCTCTTTGTAGCCCGACGAGTTCTTGGTGCGCTTGAGCTGCTCGTAAATGGCGATGTCCTCGCCCACCACGATCTTCAGCCCGGCCCACAGCCGCTCCATGCGCGCAAAATACGCCGCGTATTCGGGGTCGGCCATGTCACCCGGGTACACGATCTGCCAGCAGAGGAACCGAGTGCGGTCGACACCGACTGGAATCGGGTTGAACACCTGGATGTGCTCGGGGTTGCAGTTGAACACGGTGTTCGGGAAAACCACGTAGTGACAGATGGCCCATTTGTGGTGGTCGTAATTCTCGTCCCACTTGTCCATGTTCTCCGGCTTGGGCACGAAACACATGTAGTTGTCTAGGACACGGGAACATCCCATTCCACGACATCGTGAAGGATCATGTCCTCCATCTTGTACGCGCCAAGGTCGGCCATGATGTCGGCGCCGAGACCCTCTTCCAGGGGAACTGCGTCATCGCCGGCAAGGTTGATCCAGACCCAACCACCCCACTCCCCGACTGCGACCTTCGGTGCACGAACGTCGCGCAGATGTTCTTCGGCAAAGTCCTCGCGCTCGGGAACACCCACCAGCTTGCCTGTCGTGTCGTACACCCAACCGTGGTACGGGCAGGTGAACCGTCGCGCCTTGCAGCCGGTCATTTCGGACACGAATGCGGGGCCGCGGTGTTGGCACACGTTCTGGAAAGCAGCGAGCGATCCGTCGGGTTGGCGGGTGATGACGACGGTCTCTCCGTGGCCTTCGAATGTCATCCAGTCGCCGGGGTTCTTCACGGTCGATGCATGGCCACCGAGAATCCAATGTTTGGCGAGGACGTGTTCGCGTTCGAGCTCGTACTGCACGGGGTCGGTGTACGGCTGACGACTCATCTTGCTGGGACCGTAGGTCGGCATGTTCTGAATCTGCGGACCGACGCGTGCGGGCAGCGTCCCGCGAGTGGGTATGTGAACCATGCTCTGTCTCCCTTCGGTCCAATTCTTTCAGAAAGCGACCTGGCACTGACGCGGACCGCGCACCTGCCCGCCGGCCCAGGTCACCGCTGTCGGGTCGACGAGGCTGAATTCAGGTATCCGCTCCATCCACGTCTGCAGGGCAACCTTGAGCTCGAGCCGAGCGAGGTTCGACCCCGCGCACCGATGAATGCCCGCGCCAAACGCAACGTGGCGGTTGTTCTGCCGATCGAGGATCACCTCGTCGGGGTGCTCGAATTGCCGCGGATCGCGATTCGCCGCGGGAAACGTCATGAGTACCCTGTCTCCCGCCTTCATTGGACAGCCCTGAAACTCGATGTCGCGATCGACGATGCGGGCCATTGTCACCGGCGCGTACGCGCGGAGGAACTCCTCGATCGCCGTTGGCCACAGATCCGGGTTGTCGCGCAGTTGCGCGCGATGTTCGGGATGTCCCGCCAGATGCCAGAGCGACGAACCGATGGCCGACCACGTGGTATCGATGCCGGCGACCAGCATCAGGTTGCAGACGCCAATGACGTACTCGAGTGGTGCCGGCTCGCCATCGACTCGAAGTACCAAAAGGTCGGTGATGAGATCGTCTTTCCGTGGGTGGGCTTTTCGATCGTTGATCTGGCCGACGAAAAACTCGATGATCTTCAGCCTGTTCGCACGACGCAACTCGGGATTCGTGAGGCCCACCTCGAGCGCACCGCGAACCCACTCGGTGAAAGTGTCGGACATCTCGACGGGGACCCCGAGCATGCGCGCAATGACGTTGACGGGAATGCGCTGTGCGTAGTCGGCCGCGGCATCGGCACGACCCTTGTCGATGAAGCCGTCGATGAGCCCGTTGCAGAAGTCGCGCATTCCCTGTTCGTACGTGGCAACTGACTGCGGCGAGAACACGGGCAGAATGGCGCGGCGGTGCCAGTGATGATCGGGTGGGTCTGACGTGATGGGCGGAGCCTTGACGCCTCCGTAGGGACCTTCAAGCTGGCCCGGTGGTGGCGGAACAACGATGATCTCACGGGAGGTGAAGACCTCGTGCTCCTGGGCGATCGCAACGATGTCCTCGTAGCGCGTGGGCATCCACGATCCACCCCACTTGTCGGAGTGCACGATCGGGCAGTCGGACTCGCGGACCCGGTCGAATGCCGGAAACGGATTCCACACGAAGTCGTGATCGAAAATGTCGTATTCGGTGTCCTGCTTCATGATCCCCCCATCCGAAGCTTCGACGGTTTCTAGGCGACGATTTCGATCGCCCGCTCGGGGCAATTCCCCTCGGCTCGCCGCGCCTTGGCCTCGAGGTCGGCGGGAATGTCACCCTCGATCAGGATCGTTGCATTGCCGATGTCATCGCTGCCGAAAATTTCGGGAGCGGCAATCGCACACATCTGATGACCCTGGCATCGACCCTCGACCAAGCGCACTTTCACGAAAAAGACCCTAGCGCAGCCTCGTTCACCAGTTCCCACAATCTGTGTCGCGCTTCGGGCGTGTCACGTCGACGTGTCGAGCCGAGACGGTGGATCGGTCGCTGCGCGCGATCACACCAGAAGCCCCCCGAGCCGATCGCCGATGGTTCAGTGCCCGCGAGCCATGAAATCGTGTCGGCCCCCTGCGCCGCATTGCGAAGAATCGGGCGGGTCACGGCCCTGAATACGGGTATCGATGTCGCGACCCCCGGGGTGTCGGCCCAACCCGGATGCATCGCATGGAACGCAACACCACGTGCAGCCGCATTGCTCGCCCACATCTCGTTCAGCGTGACTTGCGCCCTCTTGGCGACGGCGTACTGGCGTGTGCCGTCGTAAGTTGCGTCGGGAAGTTCGAGACCGTGACCTCGGTCGAAGTCGGGAAGGCCCGTTGCGTACATGCCACCCGACGACACAGTGATGACACGTCCGTTCGCTGCAGCGAGCGAGGCAAGGAGACTGTGCGTGAGGAGAAATGGTCCGTAAACATGAACCGCGAGGGTTGTGTCATGGCCGGCCGAAGTGCGCGTGCGCTCTTTCAGCAAAGCGCCGGCATTGTGAACCACGACATCGATACGCGGATGCGTTGCACCCAACCACGTTGCGAGTTCACGCACCTCACCAAGTTCACCCATGTCGGCAACTGAGACCTCGAGGGTCCCGACTCCGTTCGTCTTCTTGATTCTCTCCGCGGCTTCCTCGCTGCGCGCCCGATGACGACCAACCACCACGAGGTCGGCGCCCATTGATCGCAACTGACATGCGGCGGCGTATCCGAGCCCCGAGGTATGACCGGTGACAACGACCGTCTTGCCGACCAACGACATACGGTCGAGCGACTCGAAGGATCGCGAGCGAATCGCGTACCCGACACGACTGAAACCGGGGACAACGAGTGCATCCATCGCACTGTCGAGAAAAGAAGCCACGAAAGACATGGAACACGAAATGTGCGGGAATCGCCATTTCTGGGACAAACCGACGGTAGGGTCTTCTTTCTCGCGGGTCGTCCGCGGGTCCCCATGGGTGCACACCGGCGTCCGTGGCTGAGTCCCCCCACCCGGAGCCCCCAATGTCACCCGCCATGTCCCCTTCTGTCGTCTCGTCATTCGACGACCTCGACCTGCATTCCTCGCTGAAGAACCACCTTGCTTCGCAGGGCATCGAGGTTCCTTTCCCCATCCAAGCTGCCGCAATTCCCGACGCCTTGGCAGGTCGCGACGTACTTGGTCGTGGTCGAACGGGTTCCGGCAAGACACTCGCCTTTTCCCTTCCGCTTCTCACCCGGCTCGCCGAGTCGAACAAACCGCGTCGCGCGAACAAGCCTCGCGCGCTGATTCTCGTGCCGACGCGCGAACTTGCCAACCAAGTGAACGAGGTGATCATGCCCCTCGCCCGCAGCTTGCGCATGTTCACCACCACCATCTATGGCGGCGTTGGCTACGGCGGTCAGCTGAACGCGCTGCGCAAGGGCGTTGACATCGTCGTGGCGTGTCCCGGTCGTCTCGTCGACCACATGGAATCACGCAACGTCGACTTCAGCGACGTCGAAATCACGGTTCTCGACGAGGCCGACCACATGGCAGAGCTCGGCTTCCTCCAACATGTCGAGCAGATCCTCGCCGCAACTCCGCGCGGAACCCAGCGTCTCTTGTTCTCGGCCACACTCGACCGCGGCATCGACCGCCTCGTCGACAAATTCCTGAACTCACCGATCACCCACGAGGTGGACCCCGCCGATTCGCCGGTCGATGCAATGTCGCACCACGTGCTGCACATCGACCAGTCCGACCGTGTCGGAATTCTGAAGGACCTCTGCGCCGCACCGGGCAAGACCCTCGTTTTCACCCGAACGAAGCACGGCGCCGCGCGTCTGACCGAGCAGCTGATGAAAGCCGGCGTGCCCTCGGTCGAGCTGCACGGAAACCTTTCGCAGTCGGCTCGCGCCCGCAATCTCGCCGCGTTCGCAGCAGGCCGCGCCGACACCCTCGTTGCCACCGACATTGCCGCT
Organism: Actinomycetota bacterium; assembly: GCA_009919275.1. Taxonomy (GTDB): domain Bacteria; phylum Actinomycetota; class Acidimicrobiia; order Acidimicrobiales; family Ilumatobacteraceae; genus F1-20-MAGs119. Next base: position 4,708 of record RGCG01000064.1, on the reverse strand, counting down.
CGTGGCATCCACGTCGACGATGTGAGCCTCGTCATCCACGCCGACCCGCCCGAAGAACACAAGGCGTACCTGCACCGCTCGGGTCGCACCGCGCGCGCCGGCGCCTCGGGTACGGTCGTCACCTTGATGACCGACAAGCAGCGCCGTTCGGTGCGCGCGTTGGCCAAGCAGGCCGGCATCACACCCACCACAACCAAGGTTGCTCCGAACCATCCGTTCCTGAACGAGTTGGCACCCGGAGACCGGGTCTTCGTGGAAACGTCGTCGATCGACATGCATCCGGCGCCCGAACGCAAGCCCGGTGGTCCCCGCAAGGGTGGTCCGAAGCGTCAATTCACTGCCGGACACAAGCCGTCGGGACCGAAGTCCCACGGTGACCGGTCACACAACGACCGCTCGCAGAACAATGCGGGGCGTCCGTCAGCGGGCAAACAGCGCAACAAGTACCGGGGCAACCGCAAGGCCCGGTAACAGGCTTGCCACGCGGATCGGCTTCACGTCCATGAAGCGCAATCCGATGCCGAGAACCATGATTCCACCGGTGGCGCTCATTTCATGCACCATCCGGTCGCTGAGAACCGCGTCGAGGCCCGATGCGCTCAGCGTCATCACCGCTTGGTAGGCAGCCACCACGAACGCGCTGAGCGCCACTCCCCAACCCATGGTGGCCGCGAAGATAATGGAAACGAGACCGTCGAGAGCCGACTTGACGATGAGGATCTGCGCCCCGCGCCCCAGGCCATCGTCGATCGATCCGAGTATCGACATTGGACCGATCGAGAACAACAGAGTGGCAGTGACGAATCCTTCGACGAATCGAGGATGAAAGGTGGTCGCCCGGGACCGCTTCGCAAGCGCCACCTCGGCACGCGCCTTCACCCAGTTCCCGAGGACGAAGAACCCGTGCTCGATGCGCGCGAGTTCGCCGATGATTCCCCCCAGAACAACGCTGACCAACGGAAAGACGATGTTGTCGGTTTGTGCAGCCGTGGAGATTCCGAGAACGATCGTCACCATCCCGACGGCCTGTTCGATGGTGGTGCGCATGTTCTCGGCGACGTACTTGCCAACGCCCAGGCCAACCACCGTCCCACCAATGATGGTGAGGAAGTTCGTGATCGTGCCGATGCCGCGCATCGTGTTAGTCCGCCAGCAGGCGACGCACCAGGCGGCCGAGCGGAACGCGGAAGTCGTCGAGGAGTTCGAAACCTGCATTGCGCAGTGCGGCATTGTCGAGTACCGAGTTTGCGGGTCGCTTTGCGGGTCGTGGAGGCTGAAGATCGGCCGTTGCAATGGGATCGACTCGCGCGGGGTCTTCACCGGCCGCCTCGAGCACCGCACGGGCAAAACCACACCAGCTGACGGCCCCCTGATTGGTGAGATGGAATGTACCTGCGGCACCGGCTTCGACGAGTGCCAACATTCCTTCGGCTGCATCGTCGGCGAACGTGGGATGTCCGATTTGATCGTCGACGAACTTCAGGCCCGGCTGTGACGCCGCAATGCGGAGAATCGTCTTGACCATGTTGTTGCCGTGATAGCCGCATACCCACGAGATGCGGGCCACAAGATCGCTTGCGCGCATTGCATGTTCGCCGGAGAGCTTCGAGGCACCGTACACAGATTGCGGATTCGTCGGATCGGTCTCCACGTACGGCGACATCTTCGTTCCGTCGAAGACGTAGTCGGTACTGACGTACAGAACGCGCGCACCGACACGCGAGGCTGCTGCAACGATGTTCCGCGAACCGCCCCCGTTCACTGCTTCAGCTTTGACCGGATCGGATTCGCAGGCGTCGACCGCGGTCCATGCCGCACCGTGCAGGATCCAATCGGGTTGCGAGGCGCCAATGACTGATTCAACTGCGGAGGAGTCACTGATGTCGAGTGTTGCGTGCGTGGTGGCAACCACGTCGTGGCCGGCAGCCGAGAAGACGCGAACGAGTTCGGTACCCAACTGACCGGCTGCGCCGGTGACGAGAACCTTCACTTCTTGCCCTTGAGGGGCTCCCACCACCAGCGGTTGTCGCGATACCACTGCACGGTTTCCTGAAGTGCCTCGTCGAGGGTGCGGGTCTTTTTCCAGCCGAGCTTCGTGATCTTGTCGATGTTCACCGAGTAACGACGGTCATGTCCCTTGCGGTCTTCGACGTATTGCACCATTTCCTCACCGACCCCGAAGATTCCGAGGAGTTTGTCGACGAGCACGCGGTTGGGTGTTTCGTTCCCGGCGCCGATGTTGTAGATCTCGCCGACGGTCCCCTTGGTGAGCACCAGGTGGACGCCCGAGCAGTGGTCGTCGACGTACAGCCAATCGCGCTCGTTCAACCCGTCGCCGTACAACGGGATCTTCTTGCCATCGATGAGGTTCGTGGTGAAGAGCGGAATCGCCTTCTCGGGGTACTGGTACGGCCCGAAGTTGTTGGTGCACCGGGTGACGAGAACAGGCGTGCCGTGCGTGTGATGGTACGCGAGAGCAATGAGATCTGACCCTGCCTTCGACGCCGAATACGGCGATCGTGGCTCGAGAGGGTCGGTCTCGAGCGACGAGCCCACCTCGACCGAGCCGTAGACCTCGTCGGTGCCGATGTGGAGAACGCGCCCGATGTCGAGCTTGCGGGCCGCGTCGATGACGACGTTGGTGCCAAAGCAGTTCGTCAGGATGAAGTCTTCCGAGCCGTCGATGGATCGATCGACGTGACTCTCGGCGGCGAAGTGCACGACCGCGTCGTGACCTTTCATCACCTCGGCGATGGCCGATGGGTCGCAGATGTTGCCCTTCACGAAGGTGAACCGCGGACTGTCGTCGACGTCCTTCAGGGTCGAGAGATTGCCGGCGTAGGTGAGGGCATCGAAGACGGTGACTTCGTCATCGGTGTGCTCGAGGATGTAGCGCACGTAGTTGGAGCCGATGAATCCTGCGGCGCCGGTGATGAACTGCTTCATGAGGGGTACTCCGTGGGTTGGCGACTGCGTTCGGGGGCAGGATTGTCAGGGGCGAAGATTGAAATGTGGCTGCCACTGCGGCTGGATATCCCGGCGCAGCGGGTTGTTCTGGTCGCGATTCGACAACAGCGGCTCGCCGACACCCCAATCGGCGCCCACCTGAGGGTCGTTCCACGCCACGCCCAGTTCGTCGGATGGGTTGTAGTACCCGTCGACCAAATAGGTGATGGTCATCTTCGTGAGGGCCGCGAATCCGTGCGCGACACCCGGTGGAATGAAAACCCCGCGATGGTCGTGACTGCCGTCGTCACGCGCCCCGAGATCGATCACCTGCGTCGCGCCGTCCGTCGGCGACCCTTGACGCAGGTCGTGCAGCACGACACGACACTTACCGAAAGGTACGTACCAGTAGTCGGCCTGATGGAGGTGGTAGTGAAGACCAACGAGGCACCCGGCCTGGCGGTCACCGCGGTTTGCCTGGATCATCTCGCGACCCTGGGGGAACCACTCGCGACGGTAGGTCTCGATGAAGAAACCACGCTCGTCGCCGTGCATCGCGGGCTCGACGATGTGGACGCCCTTGATGACCTCGGATGGGGTGATGACTGCCATTTCTGCCTCGTGATTCTTTCGCTTTGGGGGATTTATTCGACTTCCACGGTGCTGTCGTCACCGAGCATCAGCCGCAGCGCCGAAGGTCGCTGGGCGGATCGCTTCACGACGACATTCCGCCCGACCAACGAATCGGACATGCGGTTGATGTCGGCGATCGAACTGCCATCGAGGAGCACCGAGTGCTCGATTTCGGAATTCGTCACGGTGCAGTTGTTGCCGACCGACGTGTACGGACCGATGTAGCTGTTGCGCACCACGCTTCCCGACCCGATGACGACCGGACCGCGCACCCGTGAATTCTCGATCTTTGCGCCCGATTCGACGACGACACGACCCTCGATGAGAGACGCCGAATCGACGCTGCCGTCGTTGTGCGGCTCGAGAACCTCGAGGACGAGTCGGTTGCACTCGAGCAACGGGTCCTTCTTGCCGGTATCGATCCACCAGCCGCGCAAGACCTCGTGACGCACGCGGTGCTTGTTGTCGACCAACCACTGGATCGCATCGGTGATTTCCAGTTCACCGCGCGGTGAAGGCTTGATGGAGCGCACCGCGGTGTTGACGGTTTTGTCGAAGAGATAAACGCCAACCAAGGCGAGGTTCGATGGCGGGTCCTTGGGTTTTTCGACGAGGCGCACGACCTCGCCGTTTGCATCGACCTCGGCCACACCGAACGACCGCGGGTCGTCGACCTCGCAGAGGAGAATCTGTGCGCTCGGTGCACCCGCGCCTCCCCCCGCGCGCGCGGCTTCGAAGCGCGTGACGAAGTCGGTGAGCCCTTGCTGGAGCATGTTGTCGCCGAGGTACATGACGAAGTCGTCGTCGCCCAGGAATTCGTGAGCGATGAGCACGCAATGGGCAAGACCGAGTGGCGCGTCCTGGGGGATGTAGGTCACCTTCACTCCGAACCGGGACCCATCCCCCACCGCAGCGCGGATTTCGTCGCCGGTGTCGCCGATGATGATGCCGATCTCGCGGATTCCGGCCTCGGCCATGGCCTCGATGCCGTAGAAGAGGATCGGTTTGTTCGCAATCGGAACCAATTGCTTGGCGCTGGTGTGGGTGATCGGGCGCAGCCGGGTTCCGGCGCCACCGGAGAGAATGAGGCCCTTCATCGCCCGACAGCCTAGGCGACCTACCATCGGAA
>RGCG01000063.1 GCA_009919275.1 Actinomycetota bacterium | reverse complement strand
AGAGGCGATTCAGCCGTTTGCTGATTTCGGTGGCAACTTCAGCAGGTACGACTTCGATTTCGGCGGCAATGGCGCCGGCGTTTTCGAGTGCAACACATTCGCGATAGACGCGCATCGCCTCATCGGCTGTTTTGCCAACGGCACGGAAGCCCCCCGTCCAGCCCGCGCGTGAGGGTACGAGCCCGACATGACCAACCACCGGGATGTATTCCTTGGCAAGGTGCTCGACGCGGTCGAGGCTGCCCGAGCAATAGATGCAGTCGGCGCCGATCTGCAGCATTTCGCCGGCCCAACGCAGATGGTCGTCGGCCGATCCGGCTTCAAGGTGTGATCGGCCCGTCAGCGTGAAGAGCGATGGCGCGACCTCGCGGTATCGGGGGTGTGCGACAAGTTCGGGCGGCGCAGACGCAAGGTCGATACCGGCCGCTTCGGCTGCCGCTGCTTCTTCGATGGTGAATATGCGCAACATCGTGAGTTGTCGACGGCCCTTGAGGGCGGCCAAATCCGAGACCACAAGTCGGCGTCGAGACATGTCATCACGCTAGTTGGTCATCGGAGGTCTTCCCGACTGCTGATCAGCGGTGTCGATTCAGCACGTAGATTTTGTGAATGAGCTTCGATGATTCGTTTTTCGACGAACCCGTTCAGACAGCTCCGCCACCTCCGGTACCACGACGAAGGGGATCGACGAAGGTGATGTACTTCCTTCTCACGGTGCTCGCGGTGTGCGTTGCGCTGTTGGGTGGTCTTGCGATCAGTCTGCAAGGCCGTATCGATGACCTCGACGAAAAACTGGAAGTTCAGACGCTGTCGAGCGCGACAGAGATCGTTGAAACGACAACCGAGGAAGAGCAGAAACCTTCGTCCGCGCCATCGTCGGGTGAGAGGGGCCTCTATGACGAACCCGATGATCTCGAGGCGTTCATCGACGAAGTATCCCGATCGATTGTCACGGTCTTTTGCGCTGACTCGAACGGTACGGGTTTTGCGAGCGATCTCACCGGGATGGACGAGGGCTACAAGACATTCATCGTCACGAACCATCACGTCATCGAAGACTGCATCGACGATCCAGCGTCGCTTTCGGTGACGCATGGTGGTGCAGACGAGGTCGAGACGAAGGCCGAGATTTTTGGCTGGGATGAAGAGAATGACCTGGCGTTGATTGAAGTTGCCGTCGAGTTGCCGGTGCTCACGACGGCGACCGAATTTGCCGAACGGGGTCAATGGACGATGGCAATCGGAAATCCGGGCCCGAACGATGTCGTGTTGCACAACGCCACCACGTTCGGTCACATCATCGCGATTGAAGACAACTATTTCAATTACACCTCTGCACTCGTCAACCCGGGTAACTCGGGCGGGCCACTCGTGAATTCTCGGGGCGAGGTCATCGGTGTGAACTCGTTCGGCTTCGTCGACCAAGAAATAGGTTTGTGGAACATCGCCGTCGACACTGATGTCCTGTGCGAAGTGGTGGTTGATTGCGGCTAGCCGCAATTCGGTAGTCAGGTTCTCGCGCGTTGTGCGACATTGAGAAGCTGTCGACGCAACATGATGCCGTCACCCGGCGCGAGCAAGAGCTTTTCGATGATTGGTCCGCCCGGTAGGTCGATACGAGCACGCATGCGCGTCACGAGGCGCGTTCCTTCCACACAGGGTCGAAGTTCGTAAGCGAGCACGAACTTCACTTTCTTGGAGCCCCGGCCTTTTTGCGCCAGACGCATGACGAGCGCATGTGGCGGGTCGACGATGACGGCTTCGAAATCGGCCGGACCACCGGGGAGAATTCCACCCGCCTCGAGCGTTTGGAGCCGGGGCTCAATGGAGGTCGCACTCTTGCGACCGAGGTTGTCGATCCAGTCGTAGCTGTACCAACCGGCCCGACCGAAGCCCATCTGCCGCAACCACGGAAAGACCCGGTCGGGAGGTGCGGCAATCGTGATGCATCGTGTGGCAACGATGCGGGCGTTCGGGCACAGATCGTCTCCGACGACCGCCGAGGTGATTTCGTCGTGCGTTGCGCCCCATGTTTCGAGAATCATGCACGGTCCTTGCCGTCGTTGGTGGGCCACAGCAGGACGAGGATCCACACGGCGGTGATGCCGCACACCGTCCACGCGAAAGTGCGGACGAGGTCTGCGGTCATCAGACGGTCATAGACGTCTTGGTCGAAGCCCTTCAGCAGGTCACCATGGGCGGGTGCTGACCAGAAGCCGCTGATCACAAGAACCACACCCATCGCTGCCGAATTGATCAGGGCAGGCAGGCGCAGATCGCGACGCGAGCCAAGAAAGGCGAGCGCGAGAATGCCGAGGAGCGTGACACCCTCGGTCAGCCACGGCAGCAGCAAGAGATTGCCGATGCGATCGACGTGTGCCTTCTCGAAGGCGACAAAATCTTCGGCTCCGACTTTCGGGAAGAGTGCATAGTGGATGAAGTGGATGGTCCACATCAAACCCACGAGGAACCACGTCGAGGCGAACTGTGCGACGGCGAGAACGCGTTGTGCGCGGGGGGACTCGAACACGCTTGGAAACTACCGACACGGCGCGACGCGTGCGTCACCGTGCCCCGGGGAATGCGTCATCATCGGGATAGGGGAACCACTCCGGGTCGGCCTCGGCGGTGGGCGAGATCATCACCATCTTTGATCGACGGAACTGTTCCAGTCCTTCGGCACCGAGTTCGCGGCCCGATCCGGTGAACTTGCGGCCACCGAACGGCACTGCGTCATTGTCGTTCAGCGGCGTGTTCACCCACACGATGCCGGTTTCGATTTCATTGACCGCTTGGAACGCCTCTGCGAGATCGTTCGTGTAGATGTTTGCACCGAGGCCGAGTTCGGAGTCGTTGGCGAGCATGATGGCCTCGTCAAGGCTCGACACCCGGCAGACCGGAGCCAAGGGACCGAAGCATTCGCCGTGCATGATGTCGGCGTCGTGAGTGGTGGTGAGGACCGTTGGTTCGTAGAACCAGCCGGTCGGTTGATGGGGCGGCCGACGTCCACCCGTCACGATGGTGGCGCCCTGCTCGATGGCACGCGTGACGATGGATTCGACACGGGCGCGTTCGCGCTGCGACGCCATTGGTCCGATGTCGACCTTGTCGAGACCACTACCGATTCGAAGTGCTCGTGCCTGTTTTGTGAGCTCGGCGACAAATGCGTCGTGAACGTCGGTGTGAACGTAGAAGCGTTCGGCTGACGTGCACACCTGACCGCAGTTGAGGAACGCGGCAAAGGCGGCTCCGCGTGCGGCGACCTCGACATCAGCCGAGGGCATGACAATGAAGGCGTCGTTGCCCGATGCCTCGATCAATGCAGGTTTGAAGCGTTGGCTTGCTGCCGCTGCGACGGACTGCGCCGCCTTCACGCTTCCGGTGAAGGCAACCGCCTGGGTGTGCTGGTGAGCAACGAGTGCAGCGCCGACTTCGGCGCCGCCGGTGAGGACCTGAACAAGACCCGCAGGTAGGCCCTCGAAAGCCGACATCCAGGCAAGCAGCGTCATCGATGTGAGTTCCGAGGGCTTGATGATGACCGCGTTGCCGGCAGCAAGCGCGGCTGCTGCCTGCCATCCGGCGAGAAGCATCGGAAAGTTGAACGGCACGATCGACACCACCGTGCCGAGGGGTTCCTTCACCACCATCTGCAGCTGTCCGGCGATTGCCGGGCCGGTAACTCGGCCTTGATCGTTCCGGGCGAGTTCGGCGTAGTAGCGAAATGCTGACGCAGAGGCGCCACCCTCCCAATTTGCCTCGCGGTACGGCTTGCCCATTTCGATCGTCAAGAAATGCCCCGTCTCGGGTGCGAGGTCGAGCATGCGTGCAGCAACGTCGTGCAGAAGAGTGGCCCTGTCGAGCGCGCTTGTCGACCACCATTCGCACTGTGCTTGGTTGGCTGCCGCAACCGCGCGCTCAATTTCGTCGGGAGACGCGTCGGCGTACTGCGCGATCACCTGCTCGGTCGCGGGATCGATGATGTCGTGGCGCGGTCCTGTCCCTACAACCCATTCACCGGCGATGTACTGCCGCCCCGAAAGTGTGGACAGGCGTTGTGGGATGCGGTTCGACATAAATCTCCACGTTAGGTCGGTACCGAATCGATGACATTCGCAACGATTTCCGTCAGGGCCGGCCTTGGAAACGTGTCGTTCCTTACCCTTGCGTGTGATGCGAGGTCTTCCGTTGGCTGCACTGCTGCTGACAACCGGCTTCGGAGCCTCGGCAAGCACCATTGTCATCATTCGACTCGCACCCGCCTCGGAAGTGGTCGAGGTCTCGCAGGCAGGTGAGTCGGGCCCTCGCGGGCCGGCGGGTGAACAGGGGGAAAGAGGGCCCGAGGGTGAACCGGGGAAAGTTGGCGCGGCCGGACCACCGGGCGTGAGTGGTCTCGACGGTGTTGACGGCGCGGCCGGTGACAGGGGGCCACGCGGACGGATTGGCGCGCCGGGCGAAGACGGCACGCGCGGACCACGTGGACCACGCGGACTACCCGGTGCCGCCGGTCTGCGAGGCGAGCGCGGAGAAAGTGGAGAGACGGGCGCGCAGGGACTTCAAGGACTTCAGGGACCGCAAGGCGCGGAGGGAGTTCAAGGGGCACAAGGGCTTCAAGGCGCACAAGGAATTCAAGGCGCACAAGGAATTGAGGGCGAACAGGGCTTGCGTGGTCTGCAAGGCGCAGCTGGGATCGACGGCACAATCGGCATCGCTGGTTTGCCGGGTGAGACGGGCCCGCAAGGACCTGCCGGTCCGGTAGGTCCGCAAGGAATTCAGGGACTGCAGGGCGAAAAAGGCGAGCGAGGCGCTACTGGGGAAAGGGGTGGGTTCGGTGCGCACGGGTCGTTCTACGACATCACGGACGTTCCCTTGAATCTCGATCAGGCAACGCCGGTTCCCCTCGGCCAAACCGACTTCGCCACGGGCGTGTCGATCATCGGCGGAACGCAGATCACGATGGCGGTGACTGGTCGATTCAACATTTCCTTTTCCATCCAAATCGAAAAGACCGATGCAGGAACCGATTGGGTGAGCATCTGGTTGCGAAAGAACGGCGACAACGTGCCGTGGTCGAACACCGACGCGGCGCTCACAGGATCGGATGCCAACTCGCGAATCGTTCTTGCATGGAACTTCTTCGTTGAGGCAACAACGGTGGGCGACTATTGGCAGTTGATGATCGCCTCAACCACGAGTGCGTCGGGGAAGATGCTGATCCAATCGGTTGACCCCCAAATCGATCCGGTTCGCCCGGCGATTCCGGGCACGATTCTCACCGTCAATCAGGTGGGCTGAGGGCCGTCGAACCACCATCCGCCATTGGGCCAGAATGTAGGAAGGACCAAAGGGGAGTCATGGCTGAATCAGCATTTCCGGTGCGGCCGGAGCATTTGACGGTGGAGTGGCTCGAGGGCCTCATCAGGAACGGCGGTGACCTTGCCGCAGGTGAGCGCCTCGTGTCGTTCGAGGTGAAACCGGTCGGTGAAGTCATCGGCGTGCTCGGTGATGTCGTTCGTGTGTACCTCACGTACAGCAAACCCGGCGCAGGGCCGGCGACGCTGGTCATCAAGTTCGCGCACAAGAACGCCGAGAACCGACAGATTGCGAACAACACGAAGATGTACGAGCGTGAGGTTCTCTTCTTCAATGAAGTCGCACGCGAAGTCGCAATGCCGATGACGAAGTGTTACTTCGCGCAAATGGACCCGGTAACCGGCGGGAACGCGGTTGTCATCGAAGACCTCGTGGGTTACGACGTCGGCGATCAAGTAAGAGGCGTGACCCTTGAGCAAGTGAAAATGGTGATCGACGCGATCGCTCCGCTGCACGCTCGTTTCTATGACAACTGGAGCGAGAAATTCGGTCACATGATGACCATCGACTCGGATGAGTATGTCGAGGGTTTCAGTCCCGGATTCCTCGGAACCTGGGAACAGGCGATCAAGAACTTCCCCGAGTGCTTCCCGCAGGAACTTCTCGATGCCCTGCCCCGGTTCGTCGCGCACTTCAAGGACATCCTGCGCGAGATGGGCAATCGGAAGATGACCTTCATCCACGGCGACGTGAAAATGGACAACGCCATGTTCGGTGGGGGCAAGCCCGGGTTGCTTCCCGTCATCATGATCGACTGGCAGAACATGATGGTCTCCAATCCGCTGCAGGACCTTGCGTGGTTGGCTGCATCGAGCCTCGATGTCGACGTTCGTCGCGCCATTGAAAACGAGTACCTCGAGCACTATCGAAAGAAAATGGCCGAGCACGGGGTGAAGGGCTACACGATCGAACAGATTCGCGATGACTACGACGCCGGCCTCATGATCACGCTCAGTTTCAACATCCTCATCGCGGGGGCGTTCGTTCCCTCGAGCGAGCGTGACCGTCGCATGGCGATTGTGGGCCTCGAACGGGCAATTGCAGCGGTTCTCGATCGTGGACTTCTTGCCCGAATTCCCTCCTGATTCCGGGAGATCAGGTCGGGACACGTCACCGGTTTCCCGGTTTCAACGCTGAAAATATTTGACTCTGATTGCCGGAGATACCCGACGACAACTGTTTTCGGAGGTCCTGTAAGGTCCCTGAAGGAAGTTCATTCTCGTCAAGAGAATGGTTTCGAAAGGAGAAAGTGGTCATGAAAACACAACGGATCATGGGTGCACTCGCAGTTGGTGCCACTTTGTTGCTCGCCGCTTGCGGCGGGTCCGAGTCTGCCGTGCGCACAAAGAACGCGGCACTCGGCAAGCCGGCAGTGGTGGCGACGGGTAGCTGTGACGACGGCGAAATGATCGAGGGCGTCGATGATGACGATTGCGTCATCGACATGAAGATCGGCAAGGCGACCCGAAAGTTCAATTTGCAACTCCTCAACACCGACGGTGACTGGGACACGATCAATTCGGCCGTGGCCAAGCGCGGTGTTCTGAAACTCGACGTTCCCGCGACAGACGAAGACGGCTACTGGCTCGACGGTCAGTACACATTCCGATTGTTCGCGGCACGCAGCGGCAAGAACCCCGAATACATTTCGGACGACCTTGACATTCTCTACGGCACCGAGATGTCGGCGGACGACACGGCGGAAATGACGGACGATGAAGAGGTCGCCGACTCCGGCGCGTCTCCCGAGTTGAAATCTGCGATACAGGACATCCAGCAGCCGACGACTCGCTTCGACGACTTCTGTACAAAGTTGTTCGATCGGATCGATTGTGCACTTATGTTTCGTCCGGGTCGTGGGCCGGATTTCACCACGCTTGGGAAGAACAAGTGGGTGAAGATGTGCTCGACGCTGCTGAAGCGCCCCGAAGGTGACTGCGAGATGGAGTTCAAGTTCGCAACCGAGATGCAGAAGCCGACCGGCATGCAGCCGGGTATGGGCGGCATGCAATCCGGAATGCAGCCCGGTTCCGGTGGCAATGTCATGCCACAGGGTTCGGGACTCGATCCGGTGAAACTCGCCGCGGCATGCGCCGCGATCGGAATGACGGAAGCGGACTGTCGAGCAGCAATCCAAGCTGGTCCGATGGCTGCGCTGCAGAAGTTTGGCGACAAAGCCGAAACGTTCTGCAAGGCCTATGGCGGCAAGAGTTGCACTGAGTTGCTGGCCGGAGCACTGACGACTGGCGGCATGCAGCCGGGTTCGGGTATGCAACCGGGCATGGGCGGAACCCAACCCGGCATGCAACAGGGGTCCGGAATGCAGCCTGGTATGCAACCTGGCATGCAATCTGGAACGCAGCCGGGTTCCGGAATGCGACCCGGTATGCAACCTGGAACGCAGCCGGGTTCGGGTATGCAACCGGGCATGGGCGGCAACACGATGCAGACGCCGACCACTGTGAAGGGCTGACGCGGTTCATCACGATCTCATCCGAGAATGAAAGAAGCCCGGCCTGTCGGCCGGGCTTCTTTTTTGTTCCGATTCCGTCGAAACGAAGAGAGAGGAATGCGAACTAGCGCTTGCCCTTCTTCGCAGGCTTCTTTGCTGCGGGCTTTTTGGCCGCGGCCTTCTTGGCGGGAGCGGGAGCTGCCTTGCGCACCGTGTTCAGCTTGGGTGCAGGTGCAACGCCGAGAGCGATGTCCTTGAAGCCCTTGAGAGCGGTGATCTTGGCAACGGTCTTGGCCTTGACCTTGATCTGCTCACCGGTCGCTGGGTTGCGAGCGATGCGGGCAGGCCGCTTGATCTTGGCGAACTTGGCGAAGCCGGAGATGTTCACGATTTCACCCTTCGCGACATTCGCGAGGATGACGTCGATCGTTCCTTCGACAACTTTTGCCGCCGTCTTGTTATCGACGTCGGCGTGGATGGCTACTGCTTGGATGAGGTCACGCTTCTTCATGGAACCGAAACTATTAGATCGGCACGGGAAAGTGGGTGATACCCGTGCCGAAAAGGCCTATTTTTTCGGGCTGTTCGTCGGGGGTTAACTGGCGACGGGCGGAGCGAAACTTCCGCCGCCACTCGATGGTGCCGAGAACGGTGCGCTGGTGGTGTTCGGCGCCGGAGCAGGAGTCGTCACCGGAGCCTGAGTCGTCACGGGCGCAGCCGTGACGGGTGGGGTGGTGGTCGCGGTGGTAGCCGGAGTGGCCGGGGTCGTGGTCACGGTGGCGGCCGGCGGGGTCTCGGTCGCAACACCTTTGTACTGGTCGCCCACGACGCCCGTGTACGAGTCGTCGACGGCGGTACCGGACCCCCAGACGACATTGACCTTCACGCAGGCGATTTTCCCCGACCGCTCACCCATGGCGCACAGGTGGTGAATACCCGTTTGGTCGACGCCCGGCATCGAAAGGTATTCGCGACTCCAGCGGGCGATACCGCCCTTGATGGCGTCCCGGATACCGATGATCTCGCTCGTTTTGCCTTTGTAGATGTCGAAGAATCGCACGACCTCGCCCGACGTGAACCCGTTCTGTCCGCGCTTTTGGCCCATCCAGAGACTCGTCGACTCGCCAACCTTCACAGTTGACGGCTTTGCCTTGGCCACCATCGTCGGGTGCGTCGTTGGCTTGACGGGTCCGGTGCGCCGGATCGGTGTGCAGACACGAAACCCGTAATAGAAGCCGCAGATCATGTCGGCGGACGCAGCGGGTGTCGCCTCGATTCCAAGTGCGGCGACAGCAAGAAGACTGATGATGGACTTTTTTGCGCGGGTCGAACTCATCTCGCAGCGGGTGCCTCCTCGTGGCTTTGTGCCACGTGAACAGGTTAACCCAGCAAGATGATGCGCCGTACGAACAAGGGCTTCAGCGGCCTTTCCACTGGGGCGGTCGCTTTTCCGCGAAGGCTTTCGGTCCTTCGATGAAGTCCGCGCTGCGCTGCAGGTGACGAACCGACTCGTAGGTGGCTTCCATCGATTCCCGCAGCGACGCGGTCGACAGACTGCGGTAGACGACGTCTTTGCTCGCACGAACCGACAGCGGTGAGCAGGTGAGGATCTGGTCGACCCACTCGGCGGTGCGTACCATCAGTTCGTCGTGCGGGACAACCGCGGTGACGAAGCCGAGTTCGTACCCTTCGGCTGCTGACACA
>RGCG01000062.1 GCA_009919275.1 Actinomycetota bacterium | reverse complement strand
CACAACATGGCAAAGATCCTGAAATTCGACGAAGAAGCACGTCGCGCCCTCGAAGCCGGCGTCAACAAGCTGGCTGACGCGGTGAAGGTGACGCTCGGACCAAAGGGCCGCAACGTCGTGCTCGACAAGAAGTTCGGCGCGCCGACCATCACCAATGACGGTGTGTCGATCGCGAAGGAAGTCGAGCTCGAAGACGCATTCGAGAACATGGGTGCGCAATTGGTGAAGGAAGTCGCGACGAAGACCAACGATGTCGCCGGCGACGGAACCACCACCGCAACCGTTCTTGCTCAGGCGATGGTTCACCACGGTCTGCGCAATGTCGCGGCCGGTGCAAACCCGATGGGCCTGAAGCGCGGCATCGAGAAGGCCGTCGCTGCGGCGGTCGAGTCAATCAAGGGCCAGGCAAAAGACGTCGACGACAAGCAGGACATCGCGAACGTCGCCACCATCTCGGCGGCCGATGCCGCAATCGGCGGCGTCATCGCCGATGCAATCGACAAGGTCGGCAAGGACGGCGTCGTCACGGTTGAAGAGAGCAACACCTTCGGTATCGAACTCGAGTTCACCGAGGGCATGCAGTTCGACAAGGGCTACCTCTCGCCGTACTTCGTCACCGACGCCGACCGCCAGGAAGCAATCATCGACGACCCGTACATCCTTCTCTACTCCTCGAAGATCTCGTCCGTGCAGTCGATGCTGCCGGCGCTCGAGTCGGTCATGAAGACCGGCAAGTCGCTCGTCATCATCTCCGAGGACGTCGAAGGTGAGGCGCTCGCGACTCTCGTCGTCAACAAGATCCGTGGCACGTTCAACTCGGCTGCCGTCAAGGCGCCGGGCTTCGGCGACCGTCGCAAGGCGATGCTCCAGGACATGGCGGTGCTTACCGGTGGCCAGGTCATCAGCGAAGAAGTTGGCTTGAAGCTCGAGAACGTCACCCTCGACCTTCTCGGCCGCGCGAAGCGCGTCATCATCACGAAGGACAACACGACCATCGTCGACGGCGCAGGTGCAAAGGACGACGTGAACGCACGCATCGGTCAGATCAAGACCGAAATCGACAACACCGACTCCGACTGGGACCGCGAGAAGCTTCAAGAGCGCCTTGCGAAACTGGCCGGTGGCGTTGCCGTCATCAAGGTTGGCGCTGCCACCGAAGTCGAGTTGAAGGAAAAGAAGCACCGCATCGAAGACGCAGTCTCGGCCACACGTGCAGCCATCGAGGAAGGTGTCGTCGCAGGTGGCGGTACCGCGCTCGTTCGCTCGCGTCCGGCCGTCGCGAAGGTTGTCGAGTCGCTCACGGGTGACGAGGCAACCGGTGCACGCACCGTCTACGAGTCGCTCGTCGCTCCGGCGCGCAACATCGCCGACAACGCCGGCCTCGAGGGCGCTGTCGTCGTGCAGCGCGTCGAGAGCGAAAAGGGTGCGATTGGCCTCAACGCGGCAACCGGAGAGTTCACCGACCTCATCAAGGCCGGCATCCTCGACCCCGCAAAGGTCACGCGTGCAGCGCTGCAGAATGCGGCGTCGATCGCGGCCCTGGTGCTCACGACCGAGTGTCTCGTGGCCGACAAGCCCGAGAAGAACCCGCCCGCCGCAGGCGGCGGCATGCCCGGCGGGATGCCGGGTATGGGGATGATGTAATCAGCCCCATACCGATGGGTACGGCATGGGGATGATCTCATCAGCCCCATACGAATTTGATTGTGAAGAGCCCGGGCGAAAGCCCGGGCTCTTTGCTTTCGCGTCGTACTCTCGAGAGATGGCGCAGCGACGCGAGAGGCTCGGTCTCTTCCACCAATTCGGGGATTACTTCGTTGCTGCCCTGTTGCTGTTGTCACTCGCTCGGGCCGAGGTTCCTGCATGGCCACTCGTCGTCGGGGTGGTGGGTCTTGCGAACGCGGCAATGACACGCGGACCGCTGGCGGCATTCCGCCGGGTGTCCCTTGGTCTGCATGCGGTCGCTGACATCGGAGTCGTTGTGGCGTGTCTCGTTGGTGCGGTGGCCGTGCGTAGCAACACCACTGATGCATTCGTGCTGGGGTCGGCGGCACTGATTCAAGCGGTTGTGGTGTGGCTCGCCCGCAGCGTCGATCGTGCAAGCCAATAGCGTCGTCGGTAGCCTCGCGTGCATGGCCTTCGACCGTCCCGCTCCCGATCTCACCAAGTTGCTCACCGCATGGGAGCAGTGGGAAAAGGGTGAAGAGATGCCCGGCAAGGTGCTGGCAAACATGAAGACAGCCGGCCTGGCCGAAGTACTCCGCGAACTTCGCGATTCCGGCTGGAAGCCGTCGGCGTAGCCGACCCCGACACCCATGCGACCGGGGGGACGTCAGCGCATTCCGCGGCCCCACGACTGGGTTGCGGGCGACCCTGCGCCGTGGCGTGACGCCGATCTCTCGAAGGTTCTCTCTTTCGACACCGTGGTTGAAAGGTTGTCCGGTCACAGTGCACGCGCGATCGAAACCGAGGCGGCGCAGCAGGCACGACCGAGCGCGGTTCTCGTGGCGTTGCATCCCGGCGACAACGGTGTCGAAGTTGTTCTCACCAAGCGCGCATCGCACCTGAAGAACCACAAGGGAGAGATTTCCTTTCCCGGCGGGCGTGTTGAACCTGACGAATCGATTGAGGAAGCGGCGCTGCGCGAGGCAATCGAGGAAGTTGCGATGCCGTCGCACGATGTCGCGCTTGTCGGCGAACTCGACCACATCCTCACGGTGGTGAGTTCGAGCTACATCATTCCGGTGGTCGGCACGCTTCCGTACCGTCCGCAGCTGACCGCTTCGGAAGACGAAGTTGAAAAGGTGTTGCACGTTCCTCTCATCGAACTCACGCGCGACGACACGTTCCGCGAAGAGCGGTGGGTGACGCCCTACGGCAAGATGAACGTGTACATGTACCACCTCGACGACGAAACAATCTGGGGAGCCACGGCACGAGTGCTCACCCAGATCATTCGTCTGTCGGTGGGCGTGTGACTCAGCCGGCGAACACGCGCACTGCGGCATAGAACGTGTCGGCCCAGAGATAACAGTTGAATCTCTGTGTCACGACGCGTGGTGCGCAGGTTGATTTCATGTCGAGGAGAAACCTGTCGTCGGCGCGCTTGCGGTTTTCCTCGTTGAAGCCGCCCAGAATCTTCAGGTTGCGGTAGGCAAAGTCGTGTCGCTGGCAGGGAAGCCGGAAATTGAACGACCTACCGGTATTGCCGACAAACGGTGCACTGCAATAGTCGGTCGACCAGTCGAGTTCACTGAACTCGCGACGATTGTCGCGAACGAATCTGGGGAACTCGGTGAGTTCGGTGGAGTAAACGCCACGTTCGACGATTGAACCAAGGGTGGCCGCGGAGTGCGGCGACGGGGCGGCGACCGAAGCCGCCACGAAGAGCAGGGAAGTGATGAGTCCCACGTCTCTCCTTTCGTTGGCCCAGTGTGTGCGTCAGCCTGCCTTGATGGTACGCAGAGTTTGGACGGTCATGATGGCGCCCACGGCCGCCTCTTCACCCTTGTTGTCGGTCTCGGCACAACGCTCCAAGGCCTGCTCGACGGTGTTCACCGTCAGAACGCCAAACGCCACGTGAACCCCGGTATCGAGCGCCGCCCGCTGCAAGCCCGACGCCGCCTCGCCCGAGACGTATTCGAAATGCGGGGTGTCGCCGCGGATGACCGCACCAAGCGCAATGACCGCATCGACGCGACCGGTCGCCGCCAGCGTCTTCGCCGCGACCGGAAGCTCGAACGCCCCCGGCACCCAGTGGGTGACGATGTCTGCTTCGCGCACGCCGCGCGACGTGAGGCCGCGCACCGCGCCGCGGCGCAACGAATCGACGATGTCGAAGTTGAACGTTGCGCACACGATTGCGATGCGCATGCCGGTGCCGTCGATATCGGCGCCGAGAAGTCCGTCGTTGGGTCCAACCATGGAGGTCTCCTACTTTCCGTCCATCTCGATCAAGTGACCGAGGCGTTCCTTCTTCGTACGCAGGTAGCGCTCGTTTTCCGGCGTCGCGGGAATTTCAATTGCCACACGTTCGACAACCGACAACCCGTACCCGCCGAGACCGCCGTACTTCGCGGGGTTGTTGGTCATGAGACGCAATTCGGTTGCACCGAGGTCGGCGAGGATTTGTGCTCCGATGCCGTATTCGCGGCTGTCGACCGGCAGACCAAGTTGCAGGTTCGCATCGATCGTGTCGAGACCCTCGTCCTGGAGGGAATAGGCACGGATCTTGTGGCCGATGCCGATTCCGCGCCCCTCGTGTCCACGCAGGTACACGACGACGCCGCGTCCTTCCTGCGCGATCAACATCATGGCGGCGTCGAGCTGCGGTCCGCAGTCGCAGCGCCGACTGCCGAAAACATCGCCGGTGAGGCATTCGCTGTGTACGCGTGTGAGAACGGGACCATCCGATGCGATGTCGCCTTGCGTGAATGCCAAGTGCTCGATTCCATCGATCGTGCTGCGGTAGGCGTGACACGTGAATGTTCCCCACTCGGTGGGCACGGGTGCCGAACCGATGTATTCGACCAGTCGTTCGTGGTGCCTGCGGTATTCGATGAGCATCGCGATTGACGAGAGAAGCAGACCATGTTCGGCACAAAAGGTCCGCAGGTCATCGAGGCGGGACATCGTGCCGTCGTCGTTCTGGATCTCGCAGATGACCCCGGCCGGCTCGCACCCAGCGAGACGTGCGAGGTCGACCGCGGCCTCGGTGTGTCCCGCGCGCTTCAGAACGCCACCTTCGCGGGCGCGTAACGGGAAGATGTGGCCCGGCCGAGCGAACGCGGTGTACGCAACGGTGGGATCGGCGAGCGCGGCGATGGTTGCGGCACGATCGGCGGCGGAGATTCCCGTGCTGGTGCCCTCGATCAAGTCAACCGACACGGTGAAAGCGGTGCGATGGCTTTCGGTGTTCTGATCGACCATCGCGGGAAGCCGCAGGTCGTCGCACCGTTCGCCGGTGAGCGGGGCGCACACGACGCCCGAACTGTGACGCACGATGAACGCCAGCTTCTCGGCCGTCGCGAATTGGGCGGCCATGATGAAGTCGCCCTCGTTCTCGCGGTCTTCGTCGTCGACCATCACCACCATTTCGCCGCGGGCAATCGCGGCGAGGATTTCGGGAATCGGCGCGAAGCCGGTGTTGCTCTGGGTCATCTTGGTCCCTGTCTTTCGTCGGACGTCTTCTGGATTGGTTCGACCACAACTTCGACGTCGCTGCCGAGCTGCTGCACCGAAATGACGGTGCCGCGCCACATATCGGCGATCGTCGGCGCAGCTGCGCCCGTGAACACGCCCGGTGCGTCGTCACCGCCAATGATTGCGGGTGCGAGGTGAAACACGTAGCGGTTCACCAGCCCGTTCCGATGGAAATCGGCTGCGACGCGAGCACCACCTTCGACCAACAACTGCAGGACGTTGTCGCTGCCGAGTGAATCGAGCAGTGGCGGAAGATCACCGGACCATTCCGTGCAAGGGTGAACCTTTGCGTGGGTTGGCGCGGTGCCGAGCACGATGCGCCGCGGTGAGGGGCCCTCGGCGTCACGTACCGTCAACGACGGGTCATCGGCGCGCACCGTTCCGGCCCCGACTAGCACGGCGTCGCTTTCGGCGCGCAGTTCGTGGACGCGTTGACGGGCGACTTCGCCAGTGATCCAGCGGCTCGAGCCGTCGGCGGCTGCGGTACGACCGTCGAGCGTGCTCGCCATCTTCAGGACAACCCATGGACGTCCCGTGCGTCGATGGTGGAGGTATGGCGCAAGTTGGGAGCTCACGTGCGCGGCACATGCTCCGACGTCGACCGTGATACCCGCGCTTCGCAGTTGCTCGATTCCACGGCCCGCAACTTTCTCGTCGGGATCGACGACACCGATGACGACACGCGAGATTCCGGCGTCGATGATCGCCCGCGTGCACGTCGAACGTGCCCGAATAAACGGTCATGCCTCCACCTTGCTCCCATCCGGACTCTCACCGTCGGTCCCGGAATTTCACCGGGTCGGCCCGACCGCCGAGGCGGAAGGGTTCGCGGACTTTCACCGCCGGTTGGGACTTGCACCCAAACCCCGCAAGGGTTGTTTTCAGTTGTCGACCACAGGCTACGGGGCTCAGTCGATTTTCTTCTCGTCGGTCGACGCCCAGCGGACACCGGGGTCGATCACCTCCGCTGCCTTGCGGCGGTCGGCTCGCAGGACGTTGCGGAACACGACGGTGAAGATGATGACGAGGCCAAGAACGATCGCGGAAAAGGTGGCCAGTTGCAGCGACCCACCCCGTTCACCCGCGTCGGTGGGCTTGGTTCCGCACCCCGGTTTTTGAAGGAGGCCGATGCACTCGGACGGGTCGCGTTCGATGTCCCAGCCGTAGAGGGTGGTCGACGTGATGTCTGAACTCACCCGACCATCGTCACACGGCCTTCGAGCAATTGCCAAACCCCAACTAGGGTCGGGCCCGATGTCACGCTCGTACGACACTGTCCTCGTCGTCGACTTCGGTGCGCAGTATGCGCAGTTGATCGCGCGGCGTGTCCGCGAAGCGAGCGTCTATTCCGAAATCGTGCCGCACCGCATCACGGCCGCCGAGGTCGCCGCCCGCGCACCGAAGGCAATCATCCTTTCGGGTGGTCCAAAGAGCGTCAACGTCGACGGTGCACCCCTGCTCGATCCGGCCATCTTCGGACTCGGCATCCCAATCTTCGGCATCTGCTACGGACATCAACTGATCGCACGACAACTCGGCGGCGAAGTATCGCGGGGTGGCCGCGGAGAGTACGGCCGGGCGGTCCTCGCACGGGGCGGCGGGAAGTCGCAGCTTCTCGACGGGCTGCCCGACAACTTTCCGGTGTGGATGAGTCACTTCGACCACGTGTCGCAGGTTCCGGAGGGCTTCACCGTCTGCGCCTCGACACCCGATGCACCGACGGCGGTCATGGAAAGTGCATCGCGGAAGGTGTGGGCGGTGCAGTTCCATCCGGAAGTCGTCCACAGCGAGAACGGCCAGGAGATCCTGCGCCGTTTCCTCATCGACCTCGCCGGATGTTCACCCTCGTGGACGATGGGTTCGATCATCGACAACCAGGTCGATGCCATTCGCGCGCAGGTCGGTGGCAAGCGTGCGATCTGCGGTTTGTCGGGTGGCGTCGACTCCTCGGTCGCGGCGGCGCTCGTGCACCGCGCAATCGGATCACAGCTCACCTGTGTTTACGTCGACACCGGGCTCATGCGAAAGGGCGAGAGCGAGCAAGTCGTCGAAATGTTCCGTCGCAACATGGGGATTGAACTCATACACGTGAACGCGGGCGCAAAGTTCTTCGACAAACTTCGTGGCGTCACCGAACCCGAGGCCAAGCGCAAAGCCATCGGTGAACTCTTCGTACGCATCTTCGAAGAAAACACCGGCGGCATCACCGACGCCGAGTTTCTCGTGCAGGGAACGCTGTACCCGGACGTCATCGAAAGCGGCGGTAGCGACGGCACTGCGGCGGTCATCAAGAGCCACCACAACGTGGGTGGTCTTCCCGAGGACATGACACTGACTCTGGTCGAACCGTTGAGGTCCCTCTTCAAAGACGAGGTGCGTCGCCTCGGCACCGAGCTTGGACTACCCGACGAGATGGTCTGGCGTCAGCCGTTCCCGGGGCCCGGCCTTGGCGTGCGCATCATCGGCGAGGTGACACCCGACAGGGTGGCCACGTTGCAAGAGGCAGACGCAATCGTCCGCGAGGAGATCCGCGCGGCGGGTCTCGAACGCGACATCTGGCAGGCCTTTGCGGTGCTGGCCGACATCAGGTCGGTCGGGGTCATGGGCGATGAGCGGACCTACGGGCACCCCATCATCGTGAGGGCGGTGACGAGCGACGACGCCATGACCGCCGACTGGGCGCGGCTGCCCTACGACCTGCTCGAGCGGATCTCGAATCGCATCGTGAACGAGGTGCCCGGGGTCAACCGGGTCGCCTACGACATCACCTCCAAGCCCCCGGGCACGATTGAGTGGGAGTAAAAGTCGGGGTACTCTGCAAGTAATACGCCGCATCAGCGGATGATGGGGCGGGACAAGAGGGGTAGTCCGATGAAAATCCGTTCCGTTGCCCTCGCAGGGGTCATTGCAGTTGCCGGAATCGCCGTACCGACGTCGATTGTCGAGGCCAAGACCGCCGGCGTCACCGTGAAGGGAACCGCGCCCGGCGCGTCCAAGGTGTTCCTGCTCACGGGATCGGGGCGTTCGTATCGCGCGACGGCCGAAGCATCGGGCGCGTTCACGATTACCGGCGTGCCGGCCGCAGCGGTCGCAAACGCAACACTGCAGTTCACCGATGCCACCAGCAAGTACCTCGGTACGGCGGTCTTCCGTGTGGTGAAGAGCGGCAAGTTCTGGAAGGCGATCGTCGGCCTGAAGGCAATGAAGCGTGGCACGCTGAATGTTGGCGCTCTGTCCTACAAGGACGGTTGGTACAAGGCCGCGAAGCCAGTTGGCGCCGGAACCGCCGGAGTGCGCGCTGTTGACAGGACGGGCAAGCCTCAAGGTGCGGGCCGGGCGGGTCGCGTGAAGCTGGTGAGAAGTTGAACGGCAACAATCCGGGTCAAGACCTCGACTGTGACAGCGTGCCGAACACGATCGACGTTGATGACAACGGCAACGGGTCGCTCGACATTCTTGATCAGTCGACCAACGATCGCCAGGACAAAGACAACTACACGGCGAGCATCGCGACATACAGCGACATGCGTGGGACGATGGCCTCGAAGCTGAACACAAACGCTCCCGGTGCGACCATCGCATCGTTGACGACGAACATCTCGAAGCTGCTCAGCGGTACCGACTCGACGGGCGGAAACTTCCAGATGGCCATCTTCCTCGGCGACTGGTCGCTTCAAGGGCCCTCGGGTGAGATGCCCGATTGGGTGTACATCGAGTGCCCCGGCATCAAGTGGTGTGATGCCGCAACGGGTACCGCGAAAATCTACGGGAACTCCGAGATGGGCGAGGTTCCGGGCGCCTCGGCATTGATCGACGGCAAGCTGTGGAACACCTTTGCGAGCCAGAACTTCTCGCAGGCGGGGTACCCAAAGAGCGCATCGGCCATCTACAACGGTCTCTACAAGTTCACCCAGAACAAACAGAACCGTTGGGCTGCGTTCTTGATGCCCAGTTACACCGCAGCGGACGTCTTGAGCGTGGTGCGCGCGAACGACGTATTGGTTCTCCACTCGATCACCGGAACGAACGACGTCTCGATCCCCGTCACGGTCAGTCCTTTCTTTGTCACGACCCCGTACTTGAAGTCGGCCACCGCCAACGGTGTCACCGTCGACAACACCAATTCCAATTTCAATTCGGGCAATATCAAGATCGGCGATAACGGGCAGCTGTCGGTCGAGTTCTGGCGACCGCAACGTATGAAGCTCGACGGCGAGACGGGCAATACGGGTGACTTCTCTGCCCTCACATCGCAACATGGTCTCAACTACGGCCTCCAGGTCACCGGTGGTCAGGTGAACAACCGGATGATCGCGAGCTACCCGGAAACGGGATGCGCCGGTGCGGACGTCAACAAGTACTTCTCGAGCAAGACGCTGACGGGTCTCAACCCTTCGTACGGTCCACCCGAGGAGGACCCGGCCTCTGACTTCTGGGCAATGAGCGACGCCACCGCGGACGATGCGCCCGACAACGTGCTGGACTTGACGCTCGACCTGAAGGGCTGCATCACCGACCACAAGCCGGCGTACTTTGCCAAAGGCGGGGATCCTTCGCAGGCGGGCAAGACGGTCGGACAACTTCTTGGATTCACGTGGGATGAGTTCATCTCGAGTGGCAACAACTACCTCGACATGACCCTCACC
>RGCG01000061.1 GCA_009919275.1 Actinomycetota bacterium | reverse complement strand
ATCCGTGCCGAGCGTCCCGACCTGTCGAAGCTGAGTGATGCCGAGCTGGTTGCTCGAGCCCGTGAGATGGGTGCGCTACTCGTTTCGCTGTTCGAGAGCCACGTGTGGGTGTCGTTGGGTGCATCTCTCGGACCAGGTGCCGTGGGTGCGATCACCGCGGCAATCGGCCGCGCCGAAGACGGCGTGAAACTGATCGGTTCGGTGGGCGACGTCGACTCTGCACTCATCGCCATCGACCTGTGGGATCTCTCGCGCATGATCCGCGGGTCCGCGGAACTCACCGCTGCATTCGATGCGGGTGTCGATGCATGGGAAGCCAAGGTCAAGGGAACCGAATTCGGAAAGGCGCTCGATGCATTCAGGTTGAAGCACGGCTCGCGCGGGCCGAACGAGTGGGACCCCGCAGCACCCAGCTACGACACGAGCCCCCGACTGGTGTTTGCACAACTCGATCGCCTGCGTCGCCAGTCCGACACCGCCGACCCGCGAGCGGCGGCCAAGCGCAACTCGGCCGAGCGCGAACGCATTTTCAACGAGATCTCGGAAATGCTGGCCGGCGATGCCGAAACTGCGGGCATGTTCGCTGCGGGTTACAAATCGGCGGCCGTTTGGCAGCAGGCCCGCGAGCGCTGCAAGACCAACAACATCGCTGCAATTCACGAGGTTCGTATGCCGATGCGTGAACTCGGACGTCGTGCAGCCGAGCGTGGCCACATCGGCAATGCAGATCAGGTGTTCATGTTGCTCGAGAGCGAACTCGACGACTTCGTGGCGAACCCGACGAAGTTCACGGCCGTACTTGCCGAGCGAGAAGCCGACCACAAGGAACTTGCAACGCTGATCCCGCCGTTCATCGTGAACGGTTCCGTGCCTCCGCTGAACCAGTGGAAGAAGCGCGGGCAGGTCGACGTCGCCCCCGTGAAGGCCGGCGACGTGCTGAAAGGCACCGCCTGTTCGGCCGGTACGTACACGGGCAAGGCGCGCATCGTTCTCGACCCGTTCGACCCGTCGGGTCTCGACGCAGGCGACATTCTCGTCACGTTGAACACCGACCCGTCGTGGACGCCGTTGTTCCTCGCCGCGGGTGCGGTGGTGGTGAACCTCGGTGCCATTGGGTCGCACGCCAGCATCGTGAGCCGTGAACTGGGTATTCCGTGCGTTTCGTCGGTCACCGATGCGACGCTGCGAATTCCCGACGGGGCAACGATCACCGTCGACGGCGCCGCAGGTACCGTCACAATCGTGTCGCTGCCGTAAACCGACGCGATCAGTCGCGGTCGCGCACGTTCGTGAGGAAGCGCCGGGTGCGTTCCTCACGTGGGTTGCCGATCACCTGGTCGGGGTGGCCGTCCTCGACCACCACGCCCGCGTCCATGAACACCACGCGGTCGGCCACGCCGCGCGCGAAGTCCATTTCGTGGGTGACGACGAGCATCGTCATTCCCTCTTCGGCAAGTTCGCGCATGACGCGAAGCACGTCTCCAACGAGTTCGGGGTCGAGCGCACTCGTGGCCTCGTCGAACAGCATCACCTTCGGCTCCATGGCGAGTGCGCGCGCGATGGCGACCCGTTGTTGCTGGCCGCCGGACAACTGCGCGGGGTAGGACGCGGCTTTTTCCGCCAAGCCCACTCGGGTGAGCAGTTTCGTCGCCTTCGCCTCGGCGGTGGCGCGGTCTTGTTTCAACACCTTGCGGAGAGCGATGGTGATGTTGTCCATCACCGACATGTGGGCGAAGAGATTGAATGACTGGAACACCATCCCGGTCGATGTGCGCGCACGATCGAGGTCGCAGTCGGGATCGGTGAGTTCAACTCCGTCGACGTAAACCTTCCCCTCGGAGGGGGTTTCGAGCATGTTGACGCAGCGCAAGAGGGTGCTCTTGCCCGAACCCGATGGGCCGATGATGCAGACCACCTCGCCGCGTGCGACGGCAAGATCGATACCGCGGAGAACATGGTTCGCGCCGAATCGCTTGTGCAGCGCCTCGATACGGACGAGAGCGTCGGTCATCGCCGTCCTGCCTTTGAGCGACGTTCCATCCACGCAGCGAGCTGGGTGAGTGGAACGGTGAGCGCAAGATAGACGAGGCCCGCAACGACGAGCGGTGTTGCATTGGCGGTGTCGTTCACACCGTTGCGTCCGAAGCGCGCGAGGTCGAGGGTGCTTGCGGTCACGCCGAGAACCGAGATGAGAGACGTGTCCTTGATGAGCAGGACGAATTCGTTCGTGAGGGGTGGAACGATCACGCGAAAGGCCTGGGGAATGATGATTGTCGCCATGGCACGCGTGTACGACATGCCGAGAGATCGTGCGGCCTCCATCTGCCCGCGCGGCACGGCCTCGATGCCCGCGCGGACGGTCTCGGCGATGTAGGCGGCCGCGACGAGCGCAAGTGGTACCGAACCCTGGATGTACGGATTGGGCCACTGCCATCCCGTTGCGATGGGAATGCCGAAGCCGAGAATCAGCAGCGTGACGAGAAGAGGAATGCCGCGCAACACCTCGATGTAGGTGGCCGCGAACCAGCGGTAGGGCTTCACGCTGGAGAGACGCATGATCGCCAGGAGCAGACCGAGCGAGAGTCCGCCAATGAAACCGAAGATCGTGAAGATCACGGTGTTGCGCAGGGCCGTCGTGAGGATGTCGGGGAACTGATCGCGGACGATGCTCCATTTGAAAAGGGCGCCCCCGAGGGCGCCCCAGTCGACTGCGAGCAGAATCAACACCAACGCCGCGACTGTCGCGGAGTACACGCCCCCGCGGGCCAGCCGCAGGCGTTGGCGTCGACTCAGACTCATGAATTATTCAACGGTCACTTTGCGAAGTACTTCGCGTAGATCTCGTCGTACTTGCCGTTCGACTTCAGTTCGGCGATGCCGGCGTTCAGCGCGTCGCCGAGGGCCGTGTTGTCCTGGGCAACCGCGAAGCCGTACTGCTCACCGGTCGGGAAGGTTGCGGTGAGCGTCGTGTTGGTGTCCTTCAGGGCGCGCTCGGCATTGACCGGCAGGTCCTGGAGGATTGCATCGACCTGCTTGCCCTCGAGAGCGAGGAACATGGCTGCCGGCTCGTCGAACGACTTGAGCGTCGCATCCTTCGCGTTCTCTTGGGCATAGGTCTCGCCGGTGGTTCCGGTCTGGACCGCGATTGTCTTGCCCGCGAGCGACTCGAGCGACGTCAGCGCGTCCTTGTCCTCGGTGCGGACGAGGAGCGACTGGTCGGCATCGAAGTATCCGTCGGTGAAGAGGGCATTCGCCTTCCGCTCGTCGGTGATCGTCATCGCTGAAGCAACCATGTCGCACGTGCCGGCCTTCGGTGCGAGCCAAATGCCGTCGAAGGGTTGAACCGTGACGGCGAGCTCGAGGCCGTCGCCGATGCCGGCGGCAATTTCGCGGACGATGTCCATGTCGAAGCCGGTCCATTCCTTCGTCGTTTCGTCCTGGAACTCGAAGGGCGGATACGGCGCGTCGGTACAGACGGTCAGTTTTCCGTCTGCGATGAGGCCGAGGCTGGCCACGTCGACCGCGGCGTCGTCGGTTGCAGTGGTGTCACCGGTTGCCTCTTCGGCGGCCGCGGTGGTGTCGGCCGTTGCGGTTTCGGCCGCAGCGGTGGTCTCGTCGGTTGATGAACTGCCGTCGTCTCCGCAGGCCGCAAGGACGAGTCCGAGGGCCAGCAGGGGGGCGGCGATGCGCGAAATTCGACGCATTTGTGCTCCTTTGTATGGGTGGTGGATCCACCGAACGCTAGTCCACTTCGCGCTGCGACCCCGCTGTACCGTTTGTTCGTGGGCGGAGAAGGAAGTTGGAGCCAATTAATTCGGGGTGTGCGATTGCCGATTCCCGACAGTGTTGGCATACCCGATCTCCACGAGGTTCGACTCCCCATTCCTCTGCCCGACGCGGTGGCCGACGTCGAATCTGCGGTGCGTAAGGCGGTCGTTGCGCGATTCGGCACGCACAACGTTGCCGGCAAAACCGTTGCCGTCGGAGCGGGCAGCCGCGGACTCACTGCGCGCGTCGCAACGTTGCGAGGTGTCATAGCGGGGCTGCGTGATTGCGGTGCTTTCCCCTTCGTTGTCCCGGCCATGGGAAGTCATGCGGGTGGAACCGCCGACGGTCAGGTGGCTTTGCTCGCCGCGCTTGGGGTCACGGATCAGGCAATCGACTGTGAGATTCGGTCGTCGATGCGCACGATCGAGGTGACGCGAACCGCCGATGGGATGCCGTTGTTCCTCGACGAACACGCGAGCGGTGCCGATTTCTTCCTGCCCGTCAATCGGGTGAAACCGCACACGTGCTTCAAGGGACCGATCGAAAGCGGATGCACGAAGATGGCTGTCGTCGGGTTCGGCAAGCAGCCGGGCGCAGCACAGATCCACGCGTGCGGGCCCGAACTGATGGCGAAGCGACTGCTCGACGGCATCGCGGCGCTTCGAGCGACCGGACGATTGTTGGGTGGTGTCGCCACGATCGAGTCATGTTCCGGCGATGTCGTTCGCGTTGAAGCGCTCGATGCGAACGAGGTCGGTGGTGATCGCGAGCGTGAACTCACCGATTACGCGCGCAACCTTGTTCCTCGTCTTCCATTCCGTGACATCGACGTGTTGATCGTGGAACGCGGCGGCAAGGACATCAGCG
Source organism: Actinomycetota bacterium (assembly GCA_009919275.1). Classification (GTDB taxonomy): domain Bacteria; phylum Actinomycetota; class Acidimicrobiia; order Acidimicrobiales; family Ilumatobacteraceae; genus F1-20-MAGs119. The sequence continues at coordinate 5,294 of RGCG01000061.1, read as the reverse complement.
GAACCACGATCGACCCGAACGTCACCGGTCGGTTCTGGGTGCACGGACTCGCCGACTTCGACGCTCCGCCGGCAACGATCGTGTTGCTCGGCATCACCGAGGCGTCGGGGGGCAATGTTCTCGGCATCGGTCTCGCCGACTTCATTCCGGCCTCCGTGGCGAACATCGTCGACTGGGAAAAGACGTACTTGAACTGCTTCACTGCCGGGCCGTCGGGTGTGCGACGGGCGCGCATGCCGATGGTGTTGGCGGATGAAGACGAGTGCATTCGCGCCGCACTGATGATGTGTGGCAAAGCCATCGATGAACCCAAGAGGGTCGTGCGCATTCGGTCCACCCTGCACCTCGATCGCGCATGGGTGAGCAGCAATCTTGTCGACGAGATTTCCTGAATCAACGCCGGTCGGACCTCGGCATTTCGAGTTCGTACATCGGTACGGCGCTGTCGCGTGACAGCCACAACCCGCCGCCCACCTGGCGGAAGTGAACGTCGAGTTCGCGTCGGTACCAGTTGCCCGTGCGACGGTGAACGGTCATGTCGGTTGCTTTCGGGTCGACAATTTCGTCGAAATCGGCGCGCGTCGGAATCTCGAGGTACAGAAAGTGTCGGCAGCCCGCCGCAAGGTTCGTGATCGCCGATTTCGTCGCGGCATTGCCGGGGTACTGCAACACGCTGTGGCATACGACGAGGTCGAAACGCTGAGGTGGCGTCCACTCGGCGATGTCGGCTTTCTTGTGACCGTACGCGGTGCATGCGTAGTCGCTGGCGTCCGTTGACAGCACCTTCACCTTGGGGTGGTTCGTGCGGTACCAATCGCGCCAGTAGCCCGGACCGGCACCGATGTCGAGAAACGACCGCACATCGACGCCCCACCACGAGAGAAGCGAGTGAACAGCCGTCGCGAGTTTGTCCACCTGGGATGCGGTGTGGACAGATCCGCGTCCGTAGAACTTCTTGTAGTACCGAGCATCGAAAGCCTGTGAGCGCACGGCTCGTGTGTAGCAGACGGGGATGACCGGACCTCCTATTCGTGTCCGGCGTGCGACCTAGTGTGAGGTCATGCGATACGGAGCGGTGTTCCCGACAGTCGAAATCGGAAAGGACCCGGGCGCGATTCGGGCATGGACTCAAGCGGTGGTCGACATGGGCTTCGAGCGCATCGTTGCCTACGACCATGTGCTGGGTGCCGTTCATGCGGGTCGCGAACCAAAACTGTGGGGTCCGTACACCGAACTCGACGAGTTCCACGAGCCAATCGTTCTCTTCAGCTTTCTCGCGGCCATCACGACCGACATCGAACTGGTGACTGGCGTCGTCATTCTTCCGCAGCGTCAGGCAGCGCTACTCGCAAAGCAGGCTGCTGATCTCGACCTCTTGTGCAACGGGCGGTTGATTCTGGGTGTCGGCACCGGATGGAACTACGTCGAATACGAATCGCTGGGAATGGAGTACCGCAACCGCGCCCGTCGCATGGAGGAACAAGTCGAGGTGATGCGACGTTTGTGGACCCAGTCGGTCGTCGACTTCGACGGCAAGTATCACCGTGTCGACCGGGCCGGAATTGCCCCGATGCCGGGCCGCAGCATCCCCGTGTGGTTCGGTGGCTCAGCCGAGGCCTCGGTTCGTCGGGCGGCACGCATGGGCGACGGGTACATCTTCGGCAACACCGGGTCGCGCGTCGACGCGGCCAATGACGTCCTGCGCGAGGAACTCGAGGCAACCGGCCGCTCGTGGAACGACTTCCCCCGTGACGCCGTGGTTCACCTGCAGCGAGGTGAGGCCGAACTCGCACCGGAGATCGCCTCGTGGAAGGCATCGAACCCCCAGTGGATTTCTCTGTCCACCATGGCCAACCGGATGTTTCAAGGGATGACACCGGTCAACCGTGTGGACGACCAGATTGCGATGCTCGAGCGGGCACTTGACTTCGTGAAAGCCGCCTGAACCGGAAACGGCGGGTCACACGGGTGCGTCGCACGCACGACGCGGCGCCGAGGCGGTCGGCAGATTGCGCCACATGTCGTCGAGGAGATCGTCGCGAACCGCACGGTGCGAGGGGTCGTGCCACAAGTTGACGTGTTGCAGCGGGTCATCGGCGAGGTTGTACAACTCTCCGTCGGTTCCGTCGTGAACGGTGCCCGGCAGCGTGGCGGTGCAGACCCACGACCCCCTCGTGATGGTGCGGAGCGAGACGATCTTGCCGAAGAGGACGCTGTCCCATTCGGTGAGGACCCGCTGGTGGCCGAGGGCGTTCGCCTCGCTGTCGGAAAGCGGCAGGCGTTCGGCCTCGGTGTACGACGGACGCCGAAGGCCCGCGATCTCCGCAAATGTGGCCGCAAGCGATACCAGGCCAACCGGAGTATCGACTGTGGTCGGCGCGACCTTGGTTCGCGACGGCGCGGGTCTCCAGATGAGCGGCAACCGCATCAGGGAATCGACGTGGTACGGACCCTTGAAGAGGAGACCGAAGTCGCCCTGGAATTCGCCATGGTCGGTGGTGAACACGACGTCGACGTCGTCGTACCAACCTTTTGCGCGCAGCGTTGCGATGATGCGTGCGACAGCTTCGTCGACGAGTTCGTTCTGGATGTGAACCATCGCATTGACTTCGCGAACCTGATCGGCGGTCAACGTGGACGGTATCCATTTCGCCGGCGCCTCGTAGTTCGAAACGAACGTGCCGTGGTACCACCCGAGCCAGTGGGCCGGTTTGGAGGCGAGGATGCGCTCGCGTTCGACCGGGTCGTCGACCCAGCCCTCGGGAAGGTCGAGGTCTCGCCAATTCACCCGGTGCAGTTCCGACATGGGCGGATCCCATGCGTGGTGAGGGTCGGGAAAGCTCACCCAGCAGAACCAGTCGTCATCGTTGTTCTGTTTGTCGATCCATGACACGGCGCGGTCGGCCACCCAATCGGTGTGGTACCACTCGCGGGGCATCGGATTGTGCTTCACCTGAGGTGCTCCGGTGTCGCCGCCGCCTGCTTCGTTCACCTGCAACTGGGCATTGAGAATGGGATACAACATTCCGATCGCTTCGGGATGATTCTCGCGCAGCCATTTCGCGTAGTGCAGCGGGCCCATGCCGTTGTGGGTGGCCAGTTCGAGGTGTTCGAAACCACGGTGCGGTTCCAAACGGCCGTCGGCGGTCTCGCGGTACACCGTCTCTTCGCCGAGTGTCGCAAGGGAGTTCTCGGTGAACAGAGCGAATGGGTCGAGGAACGGCTCGAAGTGGGCCTTGCCGATGAGGGCTGTGCGATAGCCGTTGCGCCACAGATCCATCGCAATGCTGGGTGCATCGACGGGTAGTGCGACTCCGTTCATCCACACGCCGTGTGTTGCCACGTGTTGACCTGTCAGCATCGTTGAACGTGACGGCATGCACACCACGTTCGACGGGATGGCGCGGGTGTAACGAATGCCCTCGCGCGCAAGTTCGTCGACGGCGGGAGTGCGTGCGACCCGGCCACCGTTGCACCCGAGGGCGTCGTAGCGCTGTTGATCGGTGGTGATGAAAAGAATCCGACGCGGCATGTCAGGCCTTTCCGAACTTTTCCTGGAGGGTTCGCAATCCATCGCCGGCAGCGGCACCGATCGCAAGACCGAGCACCTCGGGATCGATATTGGTGGAATAGACCACGATGCATGAGCGGTCGGTGATCGGAATGACGTCGATCGTGCCGAGGTGTTGTGTGATCAGAGGATTGCCGATGATCGAGTATTGGAATCGGCGGAGGTCGTTGTCGACAAGGACGATTTGTTCTTCGAAGACGATTCCCGAAGGAAGCGTTACCCAGCGCTTGTCACCCTCGACTCGTGTCGCAGTGGTCGGGAACCATTCGTGGAGAGCTTCGGGGCGCCCGATGAACGCCCACACTTCGGATGCCGAAGCAGCCAAAATGGCATGTCGTCTGACAGAACCCACGTCTCCAACCTACTGACCCGACTCACGCGTCGCCGTTGTTTGCGGGTATCGCCCAATCAATGGCGGCTTGGCCGTGGGCAAGGAGTGCGTCATTCGTGCGCGAGAACGGTTTGCTGCCGAAGAATCCGTTGTTGGCCGACAGCGGCGAGGGGTGAGCCGACTCGATGATCGTGTGACGCGGACCGCCGGATGCATCGACGATGAGGTTTTTCTTTTTGCGTGCCGATGCCCCCCACAGAATGAAAACGACGTGGTCGGCTTTCTCCGCGACGCTTGCGATGACGCGGTCGGTAAATGTCTCCCAACCCTTGCCCTGATGTGACGCCGCGGCGTTCGCGCGCACCGTCAGCGTTGCATTCAACAACAGCACACCTTGTCGCGCCCATGATTCGAGGTGACCATGACCCGGAGGTGTGAAGCCGAGATCGGTACGCAACTCCTTGAAGATGTTCATGAGGCTGGGTGGAATCGGCACTCCGTGATTCACCGAAAAGCACAAGCCGTGCGCTTGTCCGGCACCGTGGTACGGATCCTGACCCAGAATGACAACCCGTGTCGATGCATAGGACGTCACGTGCAGGGCGTGAAAGACCTCGTCATGAGGTGGATAAACGGCGGTTCGTGCGCGTTCCGCGGCGACGAATGTCTGAAGGTCCTTCCAGTACGGTTTTTCGAACTCACCGCGCAGAATCGGGTTCCAGTCGGTCGTCACGGTGCTAGAAAATAACTCCACATGGACGTCATCGTTGCAATCGACATCGGCGGAACGAAGATAGCCGCAGGTCTCGTGACCACCGATGGAACCGTGATCGACCGCACGCGCTGTCGAGTCAACTCAGCGCAGAGCGACGATGGCCTCTTCGGTGATCTCACGGGTCTGGTGTCCGAGATGTTGGTGAGGGCCCGAGGGCAACATGGCGCGCACCCCATTGCGGTCGGCATCGGCACTGCCGGGCCCGGCGAACCGAATGCCGAACGTGTCTCGCCGCTCAACATCCCCTGTTGGCGCGACTTTCCGCTGGCGCAGCGCCTGCGCGACTTCACGGGCCTGCCGGTGTTCGGTGACGGTGATGCAAAGGCCCTTGCACTCGGTGAGGGGTGGAAGGGTGCCGCACGAGGGCACGACAACTTCATCGCAATGGTGGTGTCGACGGGCGTGGGCGGAGGAATTGTCCTGAACGGCAAGCTGCTCGACGGCGAGGGGGGCAATGCAGGCCACGTTGGTCACGTCATCGTCGAGCCCGGGGGTCGCCGTTGCGCGTGCGGTGGCCGCGGCTGTCTCGAGGCCGAGGCATCGGGGCCGGCGATCGAGGCGATCACCGGACGTCCACCGACGCAACCCACGTACGAAACAATTCAACGCACCGGACG
>RGCG01000007.1 GCA_009919275.1 Actinomycetota bacterium | reverse complement strand
CTTCTGATTGTGGGCGACTTCACGCGAGTCGGCGCGGTTGTCGACCATGTCGGCCGCATCGTTCTCAACCAGCCGCCAAACAATTTCTTCAGTGTCGGCATGATCGGAGAGATCGCCGATGCGCTCGAATCATTCGACGCTGATGACGACTGTCGTGCGGTGGTCCTCTCGGCCGAGGGTAAACACTTCTGCGCGGGCGCCGACTTCTCGCGTCGCGACGCCCGCGACGACACCGGTGAGCTGTACCGCATGGCGGTGCGTCTGTTCCGTACGCGCAAACCCATCGTCGCCGCGGTGCAGGGTGCGGCCATCGGTGGCGGATTGGGCGTGGCGCTGGCCGCCGATTTTCGATTCGTGTCGCCGTCGGGCCGCCTCAGCGCGAACTTCGCTCAACTGGGGTTCCACCATGGTTTCGGCCTTTCGGTGACCCTGCCACGGTTGGTCGGGAACCAGCGTGCCGCAGACCTGCTGTTCACCGGACGACGTGTAGACGGTGCAGAGGCGGTGGCTCTGGGTCTTGCTGATCGATTGGTCGACGATTCGGGTTTGGTTGAAGCGGCGGTCGCGTATGCGGTGGCGATCGCATCGGCGGCGCCACTCGCAGTCGAGTCGATCAGGGCAACGTTGCGGAGGGACCTGGCCGATCGTGTCGCGGTCGCAACGGAACATGAACTCGCCGAACAGCTTCGATTGCGAAAGACGAACGATTTTGCCGAAGGAGTTCGCGCGACGGCCGAACGCCGAACCGCCCGCTTTACCCGGTCATGAGGTGGACATGAAAACGGTGAACAGACTGGTGAACGCAGTGATTCTTGCCGCCGACACGATGCCGCGTGACGAGTTGCTCGACACGGTGTTGCGTCTCGAGACGTTGGGTTACGACACCGCATGGCTGACCGACATGTATGGCCGCGAGATCTACGTGACCGCCGGCTGGCTGCTCGCAAAGACCTCGCGCATCCGCATCGCGTCGGGTATCGCGCACATCTACGGCCGCGACGCAATCGCGTCGATCCAGGCTGGTAGAACGCTTTCGGAACTGTCCGGCGGGCGCTTCGTGCAGGGTGTCGGCGTGTCGCATCCGATTGCCGCGACGATGCGCGGTCTTGAATGGGAGAACCCCGTCGATAAAGCCTCGTCGTACCTCGCGGCGATGCGCGGGGAGACCCCGCTGTCGGTTCGCGCCGGCGCCGATACGGTGCCGCTCTATCTGGCGGCACACGGGCCGAAGATGCTGGGTGTGGCCGCGCGCCACGCCGACGGGGCGAACATCTACATGCAACTGCCCGAGTACACGGCCGATGCGAGAGCGATCCTTGGGCGCGACAAGGTGTTGAACGTCGTCCTGCCCTGTTGCTTGACGACTGACCGTGAGGTGGGGCTGGCTGCCGGTCGGATGGCGTTGTCGATTTACCTTTCGCTTCCCGCTTACCAACGTCATTGGGCCAAGCAGGGCTTCGACGAATCCGACTGGTCGGGTAAGGGGAGTGACCGCTTGGCCGATGCCTACGTGCCCTGGGGCGATGTCGAAACGATTGCTACGCGGATGCGTGAGTACCTCGGTGCCGGAGCAACGAGCATCGTCGTGTCCTCGCTGCCGACCGATCGACGGAACCCTGAATCGAAGTGGGCACTGCTCGAGTCGTTCGCTCCGAATCGGGTGTGAGCCACGGGGTACTGTGGTGAAGCCCTCGGAGAGAGGGTCTGATCCAGGGGGAAATCATGGGTGCTTTGGGTACGCCTTATCCGCTTTTCCAGCAGGCGTGGTTGGTCAACGACCTCGACAAGTCGATGAAGTACTGGCACGACACTTTTGGTGCGGGACCGTTTTCCGTGACCGAACACCACAAGTGCGACGAGTTCTGGTACCGCGGCACGAACCAGGAAGCTGACGTGTCGTACGCGTTCGGCTACCTCGGTGACACGATGATTCAGTTCATCGTCCAGCACGACGACACGCCGTCGATCTACCGCGACATGTACAAGGCCGGCCAAGAGGGTTACCACCATCTCGCTTACCTGGTGACCGACTTCCAGGCCGAGCGTCAGCGCCTGCTCGACATGGGTCTCGAACCGGCATGCGAACTGTTCGCCGACGGTGTCCATGCGTCGTACTTCGACACCCGCCACATCAATGGCGGCTTCACCGAGATCCACGGTGACCCGCCGCACATCCTTCAGGTATTCGCTCAGTGGCGTCGCGCGCACGAGATCCACCGTCCCGGTGACTCGCTGATTTGGCGCCGCAAGCAGGGTCAACGCTCCACCTGACCCAAGGGTTTTCGGTGTGAATCGACTCGGTTCTTGCGACATTGCACACCGAGAACGAGAAGGGGTATTACATGGCACATGATGTGAATGTTCTCGCCGAAGGCATCTACTTCGGGGAAGCGCCACGGTGGCACGAAGGTCGCCTGTGGTTCAGCGACTTCTACGCCCATGCGGTCAGGTCGGTTTCGTTGGCTGGAGACATGCGAACCGAGTTGGAAATCGACGACCAGCCATCGGGTCTCGGGTGGATGCCCGACGGTTCGATGCTGATCGTCGGCATGACGAAGCGTCAGGTTCTCCGTCGCACGGTCGACGGAAAGATCACCATCCACGCCGATCTCTCCGGCGTTGCGACTTTTCATTGCAACGACATGGTGGTCGACTCCGAGGGGCGCGCGTTTGTTGGAAACTTCGGCTTCAATCTCGATGAGGAAGTGGCCACGCGGCCGGTCGAAGACGTCATCGCCAATCACAAGACGGCGAAGTTGGCATGTATCTCCCCATCGGGCAAGGTGCGGGTGGCCGCTGAAGAAATGCATTTTCCCAATGGCTCGGTGATCACCCCGGATGGCAAGACTTTGATCGTCGGCGAAACCGTCGGGTTCTGTCTCACGGCGTTCGACATCGCCTCGGACGGTTCGTTGAGCAATCGACGCGTGTGGGCGCCGACCCTTCCGCGCATTCCCGACGGCATTTGTCTCGATGGAGAAGGTGCCATCTGGTTTGCGAACCCCATGGCTGCGGAGTGCGTTCGGATCGCCGAGGGTGGCGAAGTGCTCGACGTTGTTGACACGGGCCAGCTGTGCTTTGCGTGCATGTTGGGTGGCGACGACGGAAAGACGCTGTTCATGCTGACGGCCGACTCGGCCGACGCGCACACCGCGGCCGCCAAGCCAACGGGACGGATCCTCACATGTCGAGTTGGGGTCGGTCGGGCCGGCTTGCCCTGAAATTCGCCGTTCTCGGTGTGTGATGTAGCAAAAACCGAGTCAATTCACACCGAGAACCCCGGGGGGGGGTTAGCGGGGGTGGTGACAGGCGACGAAATGTCCCGGAGCGACTTCGGCGAGCTGCGGTTCTTCGGCGGCGCATTTGTCCGTCGCAGCGGGGCAACGCGTGCGGAATCGACAGCCGGACGGCGGGTCGACGGGCGAGGGCGGTTCGCCCTGAATCGCGGCCCGGGCGCGTGGCGCGCTGGGGTCGGGTAACGGAACCGAGCCAACGAGGGCGTGCGTGTAGTGGTGTCGGGGCGACGTGTAGAGGGTGTCTGGGCCGGCGACTTCGCACACTTTGCCGAGGTACATCACCATGATGCGAGTGCTGACCGCCTTCACAACGGCGAGGTCGTGCGAGATGAACACCAAGGTGAGTCCGTAACGCTCTTTCATGTCTTGCAAGAGGTTCAGGATCTGGGCCTGGATGCTGACGTCGAGCGCAGAGACCGGTTCGTCGCAGATCAGAAGCAGCGGTTCGAGGGCGAGTGATCGCGCGATGCTGATGCGTTGGCACTGACCGCCCGAGAACTCGTAGGGCTTGCGTTCGCGGACGATTTGGGCGTCAAGGCCGACGGCTTCGAGAAGTTCGTCGACACGCTTGCTGCGCTCTTCCGGTGTGCCTCGCTCCCAAATCGCCAACGGCTCTTCAACAAGGCGGGCGACGCTGAAGCGTGGGTCGAGAGAACTCACGGGATCCTGGAAGATCATCTGCATCGCCGGGCGCATCTGACGCAGTTCGTTTTCCGGCATCGCAAGGAGATCGCGGTCGTCGAATCGAACTGACCCACCTGACGTGGGGATGAGACGAAGAATCGCTTTGCCGAGCGTCGACTTTCCGCAACCGGATTCGCCGACGACGGCCAAGGTTTCTCCGCGAACGAGGTCGAAGGAGATGCCCGACACTGCCTTGACGGAGGAACCACCTGCCGCCTTGAACTCGACGGTCAAATCTTCGACCGAGAGGATCGTGTCGGCGGACGGCCGCATGTGTGCCTTGCCACTGCCAGCCATCAGGCGTTTCCTCCGATCGGATAGAAGCATCGGTACGCGTGACCGTCGGGGGCGACGGTGAGCGGCGGAACTTCCTTGCGGCAGCGATCCTGAACGTACGGACAGCGCGGAGCAAAGGGGCATCCGGGCTCGGGATTGGTTGGATCGGGTAGGCGGCCACCAATCATCGGCATGCGTCCGCCCGACGGCTGGTCGAGTCGCGGGATCGACTTCAAGAGCGCTTCGGTGTAGGGCATCTTCATCGAAGCGAAGAGTTTGCGTGTCGGCGCCTGCTCAACGACGAGACCCGCGTAGAGAACCGTGACGTAGTCGGTGTGGTTCGCAACAACCCCAAGGTCGTGGGTCACGAGCATCATTGCCATGTCGAGGTCACGACGAAGGTCGGAGAGCAGCTCGAGGATCTGGGCCTGCACGGTGACGTCGAGCGCGGTCGTCGGCTCGTCGGCGAAAAGCAATTTGGGTTTGCATGCGATCGCGGTTGCGATGACGACGCGTTGACGCATGCCCCCCGACAACTGTCCGGGGAACTTTCGCAACGTCGCTTCCGGGTCGGGAATCCGTACCAGCCCCAAGAGTTCGGCCGCGCGTGCGCGGGCGTCCTTTTTGTTCATGCCGAGTCGAATGACGAGGCTTTCGGCCAATTGGGAACCGATACGACGCACCGGGTTGAGTGCGGTCATCGGGTCCTGGAAGATCATCGCCATGCCCGTGCCGAAGTACTGGCGGACGTCGGCGCTGTCAAGGCTGCCGATTTCATCACCGTCGAAGACAACCGAACCGCTGCGGCGGACGTTGCTGCCCCGCAAAAGCCCCATTGCGGCGCGGCACATGACCGTTTTGCCCGACCCCGACTCGCCAACGATCCCCATGCTCGATGCGCCGGGAACTTCAACGTCGACACCACGGACCGCTTGCAACAGGCCACGCGGCGTGTCAAAGCCGACTTCCAAGTTCTTGATGGAGAGGATCGAGTTCATATCTTGCCCTCTCGCTGGTCGAGTTGGGCACGCAGATAATCACCGATTCGAGTGGGGCGCGTAGGTGAAGTCGCCCGAGACGCGGGAGATTGCGGCGCCCCAACTGACACCGTCGGTGATGCCGACACCGAGCAACGACAATGCGCCTTCTGCAACGATGACGACACCGATCGCAAGAAACCCGATGGCGTAGATCGAGGGAAGGACGTTGGGAACGACGTGCTTCAGAACGATGTCACGGTTCTTCATGCCCATCGAGCGCGCGGCTGTGATGAATTCCCGATTGATCCACGTCAGCGTTGCTCCGCGGGCGATACGGCCGAGAATCGGAATGATGACGATGGTCAGCGAGATGATCACCACGAAGACACGTCGGTTGCTCGACACGGGCTGGGTTGGGTCGGCGCTCGTGGCAAGGACCGCGACCAATGCGAGGCCGAGCACCAGGTTGGGGATCGACAGCATGATGTTGAAGAACAGGTTCACGACGTAGTCGAACTTGCCGCGGACGAAGGCCGAGATGATGCCGATCGCCGCGCCGACGACACCGCCAATGCCCACCGATACGACGGCGATCAAGAGTGACAGCCGCGACCCGTTCACGATGTTCGAGAGAACGTCGTATCCGTTCGTGTCGGTGCCGAAGATGTGGCCCGACGAAAAGAGCCCCGTCCCCATGGCCTCGATGTCCGCCTCGCGGGGATTGTCGAGCGGCAGGACCGGACCGAGGATTGCGGCCAGCACCACGATGGCGAGCCACGTCAGGCAGATCTTGGTGAACAGGTCGAGTGAGCGGAACTTGCTAAGCACTGCGGCGCTCCCGTGTCCGAGGGTCGACGAAACCGACAAGAACATCGATCACGGAGTTGAAGACCACGTACCCGATTGCGACGAGTGCGACGTATGCCTGCAGCGCAAAGTACTGGCGTCCGAAGATCGCCAAGCCGATTTCGGTGCCGAGCCCCGGGATCGAGAACACACGCTCGATCACCAGCGAGCCGCCGATGAGTGCCCCCATGTTGAGGGCGGCCGACGTGAGGAGGGTGACCGAAGAGGGTCGTAGAACGTGAGTGAAGAGGATGCGGCGATCGCTGAGACCTTTTGCGACAGCCATCGTGACGAAGTCCTCGCGCAGTGTTGCGATGACGTCGGTGCGAAGGAGGCGCGTGTAGGAAGCAATCAGCGGAATGCCCAGCGCGAGGACGGGAAGAACCATGCCGCGCACGTGATCCACGAAGCTCTCCGAGATGGGTACGTACCCGAGTGGAGGAAGCCACTCGAGCTTCACGCCGACGATGAGGGCAAGCAACAAGCCGAGCACGAAGTTCGGAACCGACGCTGCCGTGAAGAGCCCGTACGACACGAAGCGGTCGGTGCGACGGCCCGCGCGGTATGCGCTGAAGATTCCGAGGGGAATGGCCACCGCGAGGGCGAAGATCTGCGTGTAGAAAACCAATTGCAGTGTCTTTGGAAGTGCGCGACCAACGTGGCTCGAAACGCTTTCGCCTCCGCCACCGGGAAGCACGATGCGGCCGAAATCGCCGCGCACAAAATCCCAGAGCCAGTGGAAGTAGTAGGAGAACGCGTTGCGGTCGAGGCCGAGCTCTTTGATTTGACGCTGACGGTCCTCTTCGAAGAGGCCGGTGACGTAGAGCTCTTTCAGGCCGACGGGCAAGAGGCGCAACAGCAATGACAGAAGAAACGTGGCGCCGATGACGACGAGTAAAAGTTGCACGAGGCGCTTCAGGACCTCGATTGCATTCGTGGATCTGGCCTTCATGCCGTGGAACTCCCCCCGACGCATGACATTAGCCGAAGACCCGCGTGGCGAAAGAGAAACGTTGTCCGTGGACTACTTGTCGGCGGTAAGTGGTTGTGGTCTGTAAACGAAAGTGGGCGGGTCGCTTTCGCGACCCGCCCACAACTTCGTGTGGATCAGTTCAGTGGATGTCTACTTGCTCACCCAAATGCCGGTCCAGTTGATGCCCGCGTTGGTCATCGGGATGCCGGTCTTGCCTGCAGCCAGCTCGAAGGTGTCGTATCCGCGGAGCTTCTTGCCGAAGCCGTAGGTGTACATGAGCGTCGGCGTCGGTACGACGACTGCGTTCTCCTGGATGTACTTCGTCAGTGCCTTCAGCTTCGCCGGGCGCGCCTTCGTGATGTCCTGCTTTGCTGCGTACAGGAGATCTGTCAGGGCGGTGTCCTTGTGGCGAGTCACATTGAGCGCGGTGCCCGCGATCGGAAGGAGAGGGCTGCGCTCGGTCTTGGCGTTGTTGCCGGGCTCGCTGAACACGTTCTGCTGGAGGAACGGCAGGATGAAGCCGGTGCCCTCGCCTTCGAAGAGGAGAACGGCGTAGGCCTGGTACGGGTTCAACTTGCCCGCTGCAGCAGCGGCGAGACCGGGGAACGCATTGGCGACCTGCGTCGCACCGTCTTCCTGGTTGATCGTGGTGGTGATTCCGGCCTTGGCGAAGATCTGCTGCGCAGCCTTGGCGTTGTTCAGGGATTCATCGCTGAGCGTCGCATTGATCTGGAACGTCAGGTCCTTGCCGGTTTCCTTCTTGTAGGCCTCTTGGTACTCCTTCGACTTCTTGATGTCGAACTTCAGGAAGCCCTTGGTGTTGTACATCACGTTGTCCTTGCCAACGATCGAAGTTGGGATGTTGCCAAGGCACTTGCCCTTGAAGCAGTTACGCAACTTGTAGTACGACGCGTTGTCCCATGCGTGGGCGAAAGCAAGGCGAGCGTTCTTGTTGTTGAACGGTTCGATTCCCTGGTTCGGCCACCACGTCGGGTAGAAGGAGTCCTTGCTGTCGACCGAGCCGAGGTTGTTCGAGCTCTTGACGGACAGGATCTGCTTTACTTCGCCGGCGCTCGTGAACTGCGCGGCGTCGTACTTGCCCGAGCGAAGCGCGTTCAGGCGCTGGGTGGGCTGCTGCTGAACGTCGAAAGTGATCGAGTCGAGGTACGGCAACTGGGTGCCGGCCTTGTCCTTGCGCCAGTAGTTCGGGTTGCGCTTCACCTTGACGTTGGTCGGGGTGACGGTGTCGAACATGAACGGTCCGGTGCCGACGCCCTTGGTGGCGCACTCGTCCTTGCTCTTGATGGTCGACGGGGCGCGCATGAAGAAGCGACCCGAGGCGTACAGAGTGTCGAGCCAGTCGACCTGCGAGGTCCACAGCGTCATCACGACGTCGGCACCCGAGGCCTCGACCTTGCGCAGGTTGGCGGTGAAGGGGATACCCGAACCAGCGGTGTGGACGGCGGTTGCCGTGTTCTTGAGGTAGTAGTCACCGTTCAGCGCCTGAAGGTTCAAGACAACGGCCGCGGCGTCAAGTGGCTCGCCGTTGCTGAACTTGATTCCCGGGCGCAGGCTCAAGGTCCAGGTCTTGAAGTCGGCACTGGGTGTGATGGCCTTGGCGAGGAAGGGGACGAACTTGCCGTCGCTGCTCTTCTCGACGAGGCCCTCGTACACGGTTTTCAGAACGCCGAGAGCCGAGTTCGGCACGTTGGGCGAGTAGCAGGTTGTGAGCACCTGATCGAAAATCCCGGCGGTGATGTTCCCGCCACGGACCGGCTTTTCGGCGGCTGCAGAATTGGCAGACGCTTGCGCCGCAGCCGGAATGACCGACGCCGCGATCGCGATGCCCGTGAAGAGGGCCAAGCGGCGCGAACGCCCCTGCCTCTTCGTCGCTCTGATCGACATTGTTTCCCCTCTTTTTGTTGTGTGCCACGCCGGGTTCGGCGTGCCTGTTGTCACAATACTGCCACTCCAGTGACGAGACAACGGAACGTCAATCGAACAGTCGCGCAAGGTTGCCACCTGCAACGAAGACGGCCGCTTGACGCTGTCAGTGCGGCGCGCCAAATTGACGGTCGCCGGCGTCGCCGAGGCCCGGAACGATGAAGGCATGCTCGTTCAGGCGTTCGTCGACCGATGCCGTGTAGATGAGGAGGTCGAGGCCCTCTTTTTCGAGGTAGGCGATGCCTTCGGGTGCGGCCAATGCGCACACCACGACGATGGGCCCGTCGGCGCCGCGTTCGAGAAGCAGTCGACACGTGTGGGCTAGTGATCCGCCCGTGGCGAGCATCGGGTCGAGGACAATGCACAGGCGACCGGCAAGTGTTTCCGGAAGTTTGTTCACGTATGGCTTGGGTTGGAAGGTTGCTTCGTCACGGCTGATGCCGATGAATCCGACGTCCGCGTTCGGCATCAAGTCTTGGGCGGCGTGCACGAAGCCAAGTCCGGCGCGCAGGACCGGAATGACGACCGGTTGAGTGGTGAGGGTCTTGCCTGCCGTCGTGGTGAGCGGTGTGTCGACCGTGACGTCGGTGAGTGCGAGACGACGCGTCGCCTCGACAAGCAACAGCATGCCGACGCGCTCGAGCTCTTGACGGAAGAGCGCATTGGGCGTCGACTTGTCGCGCACCCGCGTAAGGGAATCCTGGACGAGTGGGTGGGCAACAACTTCGACGCGTACGGGCATGACGTCATTCTTGCCGATGGTCGTAGCCGCAGAAATTTCCCAGAATTCTCGAGTCGGGGAAGGGGGACTTGAACCCCCGGCCTCCTGCTCCCAAAGCAGGCGCGCTACCAAGCTGCGCCATTCCCCGGCGAAGTTGAGCTTGAGGCTAGCGGTGCAAACGGCGACGGGCGGTCGTGTTCATCCCCGCTTCGCTGTGTTCATCCCCGCTTCGCTGTGCTCATCCCCGCTTCGCTGTGTTCATCCCCGCTTCGCGATGCGAGCAAGGCGCTTGGCGGTGCGACCCGTCGCGGCGATCTGTCGCGAATCGAGGTCGCCGATTTCGACTCCGTTGGCAAACAAGACCCGGTAGCGCTGCCAGTTGAAGCCGTTCGCGAGAATCACTTTGCCCTCGGTTCCAGCCGGGGCGCCGTCGAGGTCGACGGTGGCGACGACGCGGTCGCCGAGACGCAGGTTGATTTGGTCGGCGTGCGGCTTGGCGAGGGCGTGTGGCTTCCAGAACGGCATGACTCCATCTTTGCCGATGGTCCCGTCCAAAGCCCACTTTCGGGACGAATGGGTACACTCGACAGCCTGTGAAAACGACTCTTGAACCCCTCGACGACAACAAGGTGAAGCTCACCGTCGAGCTCGACGACGCCGAATTCGACGCGAGCATCGACTTGGCCTTCAAGAAGATCGCCCACGAAGTGAGGATGCCGGGGTTCCGCGCGGGCAAGGCTCCGCGCAAGCTGCTCGAGGCCCGCATCGGCCTGGCCGCCGCCCGCCAGCAGGCGATCCAGGATTCCGTACCTCTTTATCTGTCGAAAGCCGTCCGCGAGCACGACATCGATCTCATCGCCACGCCCGACGTCAAGTTGGTCTCGGGCGAGGAGGACGGACCCGTTGCGTTCGACGCGACGTGCGAGGTGCGTCCCGTCATCACCGTTCCCGGCTACCAAGGTCTGCGCATCGAGCTCGCTCCTATCGAGGCCTCCGACGAAGAGATCGACGAGGTTGTGAACGCCGAACGCCGTCGCCACGGCAACCTGGTCGATGTCGACCGTCCGTCGCAGACCGGCGACTTTGTGACCCTCGACCTGCAGGGCCTGCGCGATGGCGAGCCGGTTCCTGGTCTCAACACCGACGACTGGGTCTACGAGATCGGTCGCGGCTGGGTTGCGCCCACATTCGACGACGAAGTCACCGGCGCCGTCAAGGGCGCGCAGCTGAAGTTCACGGCGACGCCGAACGGCACCGAGCAATCCGCCGACTTCGAGGTCACGGTGCAGCGGGTGCAGGTCCTCGAACTCGCCGACCTTTCCGATGCCTGGGTGGCCGAACACGTCGCCGAGCACGACACCGTTGCTGCATGGCGCGAGGCCGTCGCGGCGCGCATCTCGGAGATGAAGCTGAACCAGGCGCGCAACGTCCTCATCGACAAAGCGAGCGAATCCCTCGCCGCTCTTGTCGACATCGACGCTCCCGAGTCCATGGTCAACAGCGATCTTCAGGCCCGGGTTCAGAACACCGTGCAGCAGTTCCAGGCCCAGGGCATCGCGCTCGACCAGTGGTTGTCGGCGACCGGGCAAGACACGAATCAGTTCGTCGACGCGTTGAAAGAGCAGTCGCAGAAGGCGGTCAAGGTCGACCTTGCGCTGCGGGCGATCGTGGTGGCCGAAGGGCTTGCCGCAACCGACGAAGACATCGAGCTCGAATACCAGCGGATCGCGATGCGGGTGAACCAAAAGCCGACTCAGGTGCGCAAGGTCTACGAAAAGAACGATGCCGTTGCCGACTTGGCGTCACAGATCGCGAAGTCCAAGGCCCTCGACTGGCTGTTGCACAACGTCACAATGGTCGACACCAACGGCAAAGAGCTCGACCGCGAACACGTTCTGGGTCACGACCATGACCATTCTCACGATCACGCGCACGATGGCGAAGATGGTCACTCCCACGGGGCAGAATGATCAACGTGTCGCACCAGTTCCGCAACTACTACGTTCCCAACGTCACCGAACAAACCAGCCGCGGCGAACGGGTCTACGACCTGTACAGCCGCCTGCTCAAGGAAAACATCATCTTCCTCGGGACGCCGATCGACGACACCATTGCCAACCTCATCTGCGCGCAGTTGATCCACCTCGAGAGTGAAAACCCCGACAAGGACATCAACATCTACATCAACAGCCCCGGTGGCGACATCACCGCGTTGTTCGCCATCTACGACACGATGCAGTTCATCAAGAACGACATCGCCACCATCTGTCTCGGGCAGGCTGCATCGGCGGCAGCGGTCCTGTTGGCGGCGGGCACCAAGGGGAAGCGTCTCGCCCTGCCGCACTCCCGGGTTCTTCTCCACCAGCCCTACGGGCAGGTTGGCTATGCGCAGGTCACCGACCTCGAGATCGCGGCCCGCGAAATCCTCAGAATGCGCGACCTTCTCGAGGAAATCCTTTCAAATCACACCGGACAGCCGATCGACCGTGTCCACGCCGACACCGACCGCGACTTCGTAATGGAAGCACCTGAGGCACTTGCGTATGGCATCATCGATGATGTCATTTCAAGTCGCCAGCTGACCGACCGAACCGGGCCGATCCGCTGACACGTTTCAGAGGAGGGCCGCGTGGCCAAATTCGGTGATTCGGGAGAATTGCTGAAGTGCTCGTTCTGCGGCAAGTCGCAGAAGATTCGCCGACACCGGTGACGTTCGCTTCGAGGAACTTCCGACCCCTCACGAAATCCGCGCCTTCCTCGACGAGTACGTCGTCGGGCAGGAACAGGCGAAAAAGGTTCTCGCCGTCGCGGTGTTCAATCACTACCGCCGCATTCAGTACCAGCTCAATCAAGGTGCGACGCGGCGCGACGAAGTCGAACTGCAGAAGAGCAACATCCTTCTGCTCGGCCCCACGGGCTGTGGCAAGACCCATCTCGCCCAGACCCTTGCGCGCATGCTCAACGTGCCTTTTGCAATCGCCGATGCCACCGCCCTCACCGAGGCCGGGTACGTGGGCGAGGACGTCGAGAACATCCTCCTCAAGTTGCTTCAGGCCGCCGATTTCGACGTGAAGAAGGCCGAGACCGGCATCATCTACATCGACGAAATCGACAAGGTCGCGCGCAAGAGCGAGAACCCGTCGATCACCCGCGACGTGTCGGGTGAGGGTGTTCAGCAGGCGCTCCTCAAGATTCTCGAAGGAACCGTTGCATCCGTGCCGCCGCAGGGGGGCCGTAAGCATCCGCACCAAGAGTTCATTCAAATCGACACGACGAACGTGCTCTTCATTTGTGGTGGCGCGTTTGCGGGCCTCGACAGCATCATCGAATCACGCATCGGCCACAAGGGGATTGGCTTCAACGCTTCGGTGCGTTCGAAGGCCGAGAAAGACCCGGGCCAACTCTTTTCGCAGGTCCTGCCGGAAGACCTGTTGAAGTTCGGCATGATCCCCGAATTCGTCGGGCGTTTGCCGATGGTCGGCGCCGTGCACAGCCTCGATCGTGACGCACTGATGAACATCCTCACCGAGCCGAAAAACGCTCTCATCAAGCAGTACGCGAAATTCTTCGAGTTCGAAGACGTCGAACTCGAAGTCGACCCCACGGCGCTCGGCTCGATCGCCGACCTTGCCCTTGAACGGGGAACCGGAGCGCGCGGCCTGCGGGCCATACTCGAAGAGGTGCTCCTCAACACGATGTTCGACATTCCCGGCAAGGGAGACGTTGCGAAGGTCGTCATCACCGAGCAATCGGTGAAAGACAAGGCCGCCCCGCTCGTCGTCATGCGCGGGAACTCGCGCTCGCCGCGCCAGCGTCGCGCGGCGTCGTAGCAGCGGAGTCACATGAACTACGCCGAGGCGTTGGCGTACCTTGATGAGCACGCCAGCTACGAACGGATGGGTCGGGTCGACGAGCCATCGTTGCGCAACATCACGGCGCTCACGTCGATCATGGGTGAGCCCCAGCGCGACTACCGGGTGGTTCACGTCACGGGGACGAATGGCAAGGGCTCGACGTCCCAGATCATCACCAAGTTGTTGATGGCCCACGGGTTGCGGGTCGGCACATACGCCAGTCCCCATCTCGAGCGGATCAACGAGCGGATCCTCATCGACGGAGCACCCGTCGATGACGAATCCTTCGCCGAGAACATCGCTGCAGTGGCCGATGCCGAGGGCTTGGCCGGGGTTCGACCTTCGTTCTTTGAAATTCTCACGGCCGCGGCGTTTCGGTGCTTTTCCGATGCACCGGTCGACGTGGCGGTGATCGAAGTGGGGATGCTGGGTCGTTGGGATGCGACGAACGTTGTCGAGTCCGACGTTGCAGTCATCACCAACATTGCGCTCGACCACACCGAATATGCGGGTCCGACGGTTCTCGACATCGCGCGCGAAAAGGTCGGGATCGTGAAGAACGATTCCGTTGCCGTCATCGGCGATGTGACGCCCGAGCTCTCCGCGTTCTTCGATTCAGCGGCACCCACCGCGGTGAGGCGGGGCGAGCACTTCGACTGCATCGACAACCATCTTGCGCTTGGCGGCCGTGTCATCGAGGTGCGTACGGCGTTCGATCAGTACGCCGATGTTTTCGTTCCCCTTCACGGACGTCACCAAGGAGACAACGCGAGCGTGGCAATCGCAGCCGTCGAGGCCTTCTTCGGTCATGGACTCGACAGAAGCGTTCTCGAAGAGGGCCTTTCATTGGTCTCGATGCCGGGGCGGTTCGAGGTTCTCCACCACCAACCTCTCGTCATCATCGACGGTGCGCACAATCCTGCGGGAGCCGATGTGTGTGCCGAGGTGTTCTTTGCCGACTTTGATCCCGTGGGTTCGCGCCGTCTCGTCGTCGGTACTCTGCGCAGTCGCGATCCTCTCGCGCTTCTCTCGGCGCTTCGCGCCGATGAGTTCGACCAAGTGATTTGCTGCACCGCTCCGAGTCCGCGAGGCCTGTCTGCAGAGTCGCTTGCCGAAGTCGCCCGCAACATGGGTTGTGACGATGTCGTCGTGCGTGAGTCGGTGGGCGAGGCGTGCAATCGCGCGCTTTCCGATGCCGGTTCCGACGATGCAATCCTTGTCACGGGTTCGCTCTACGTGGTGGGCGAGGCGAGAGGTCACCTTTTGCGGGTCTTGCCGTAGAATTCACGGAATGTCGAATCGAACCCTCGTCCTGCTGAAGCCCGACGCCGTCGAACGCGGTCTTGTCGGAAACATCTTGTCCCGTTTCGAGAACAAGGGGCTGAAGATCGTCGCCATGGAATTGCGCAAACTCGACTCCGCAATCCTCGCCCGCCACTACGAAGAGCACCAGGGCAAGGGCTTCTACAACGACCTCGTCGCGTTCATGTCGCGCAATCCGGTCGTGGCCATGGTCATCGAAGGTCCCGAAGACACCTGGGAGATCGTGCGCAACATGATGGGTGCCACCAACCCACGCTCCGCCGCACCCGGCACCATTCGCGGCGACCTCGGCACAATCTTCACCGAGAACCTCGTTCACGGCAGTGACTCGGCCGATTCCGCGGCGCGAGAGATCAACATTTTCTTCCCGTCTCTGTAACGTCTCCTTCGACAGAGCCGGAACCCAGGAGGTCACCAGTTGGCTGGCGGAAACCCACTCGGACTCGGCCGCGACATCGCGATCGACCTCGGTACCGCGAACACGCTCGTGTACGTGCGCGGACAGGGCGTGGTTCTGAACGAGCCATCGATCGTTGCCGTCGACATGCGCGACGGCAAGCCGGTCGCGGTCGGTTGGGAAGCAAAGCGCATGCTCGGTCGCACACCTTCACACATCACGTCGGTTCGGCCTTTGAAAGACGGTGTCATTGCCGACTTCGAGGTCTGCGAGAAGATGTTGCGCTACTTCATTCAGCAGGTGAACGCCAGCCGATGGAGCCGTCCCCGCATGGTCATTTGCGTTCCGTCCGGAATCACCGGCGTCGAGCAACGCGCCGTGCAAGACGCGGCCGAATACGCCGGCGCCCGCAAGCCGGTACACATCATCGAAGAGCCCATGGCCGCGGCCATCGGCGCGGGTATCGCGGTGCACGAGCCTGCCGGCAACATGATCGTCGACATCGGCGGTGGCACGACCGAAGTGGCAGTCATCTCGCTCGGTGGCATCGTGGTTGCGCAGTCGGTGCGTGTTGCCGGCGACGAGATCACGCAGGCAATCGGTGACTACGTGAAGAAGGAATTCGGTCTCGATATCGGCGAGAACACGTGTGAAGAAATCAAAATCCAAATGGGCAGCGCATGGCGCCTCGAGGAAGAGTTCACGGCCGACATTGGTGGACGCGATTCGCTTTCGGGGTTGCCGCGCCGCATCGAACTCACCACCGAACACGTTCGCGAGGCAATCGAAGAACCGATTCAGGCCATTGTTGATGCAATCAAGTCGACACTCGATCGAACGCCACCCGAACTCGCCGCCGACATCATGGAAAATGGAATCGTCTTGTCCGGAGGCGGTGCGCTCTTGGCCGGTCTCACGCAGCGTGTCACGCACGAAACCGGCATGCGTGCCGTCGTTGCCCCCGACCCGCTCTACGCCGTCGTTCTCGGATCGGGGCAGGCACTCGAAAACATCGAGGCGATGCGTGGATTGCTCACCCAAACGGGAATCGACTGAGGAGTAGTTCCTCTTCGTGCAATCCTTCACACGCCGACGCATGATCGTCGTGCTGCTGCTCACGTCGATCCTTTTGGTGACGCTCGACCTTCGTGACAGTGGTTTCGTCGGTGGCGTCCGGGATACTTTCGGGACAATCTTTCGACCCGTCGAGCGTCTCACGAACGTCATCACCAAGCCGGTGTCGAATGCATGGAGAGGTGTCCTCGACTACGGCGAACTGCGAAAAGAAAACCTTGCCTTGAAGGACCTCCTGGTCAAGCAGGAAGGAACCGCAATCGCCGCCGCCGCGAGCGTTCGTGAGGCGCAGGAGTTGTTGGCGCTCAACGGACTTCCCACCTTGGCCGGCATTGACAGTGTGACGGCACAGATCGTCGGTCAGTCGCCGTCGAACTTCTCGCAAACCTTCGAGCTGAACCGCGGCAAGTCAAGTGGCATCCGTGTCGGAATGACCGTCACCAACGGAGCCGGTCTCGTGGGCAAAATCACCGATGCAACGCTCGAACGATCCGTCGTGATGTTGGTCACCGACCCCGAGTACGTGATCGCAGTGAAAGTCGGCAACTGTCCGACGGTCGCCACCACGGCTCCGCCGACAACCGTCCCCGAAACAACGGCACCCTCCACGACGCCTCCGGCGACAACCGCTCCAAGCGAAGTGATCCCCGGGACTTCCATTCCGGGTGATGCGGCTGCGACAACGACCACGTCGACAACCACGACGGTGCCACCCACCACCACCACGACGACCAGCACCACGACGACCACGAGCACCACCACAACAACCCTGCCGAAGCCCACCACGACCACCATCAAGGGTTTCACGCCGTTCTCCACCACTCTTCCGCCGCGACCCGGTGGTTCGGGCTCGCAGATCACCATCCCCGACACGGGGGGACTGGTGCCCCGCGAGACGGGGGGTCTCGAGGGGCGCGGCATCGGACGCACACCGATCATTCGTTTTGTTCAGGCTTCGGAACGTCTGGGGGCGTTGTGTGAGGGAGTGCCCGTTGTGACCGCGGGTGGTTCGCAGAGCCTTGCGCCCCCCGACCTCGTTGTCGGAACCGTTGCGCGCGTCGTGAATCGCAAGGGAAGCGCAGGACCACTGCTCGAAGTCGATCTGGCAGCGAACCTCGAGAGTCTCAACTTTGTTCGCGTGTTGTTGTATCAACCGGCAACGGAGATTCCGCGATGAAGCGATTCTTTGCGATCATCGAATCCCCGGTGACGCGCACGTTTCTTCTTGGTCTCGTGGTGCTGAGTTTCCAGACCACGCTCTTCAATACGTTGCGCCCCTTCGGCGTTGTCTTGCAGATGATGCTCCTCTTCGCATGCGTCAGCGGCGTCGTTGCGGGCAGCGAAACGGGGGCGGTCGCAGGTTTCATGTTCGGTCTGATGTACGACATGGTGCTCACCGCGCCGTTGGGTCTGTCCGCCGTCGTGTTTGGTTTCGCGGGTTACATGGCCGGCGGAGTGAATGCATTCGTCCACGAGGCACGGTGGTGGATGAAGATCGTCGCGGTCGTTTTGTCCACCGGTGTCGCGGTTTTGTTGTACCCAGCAGCGAGTCTCGTCGTTGGTGTCGATGGTCTTCTCGGCTCACGCGTGGTGACGGTTGCGCTTGCATGCTGCGGTTTCAACGCATTGTTGGCTGTTCCCGCGGCACGCATTGCCAAGTGGGCATTGGTGAAACCGGTTCGCCAGGCGATCTGGGCAGAATAGGGGAATGCCGGCGACTACTTCGGGCAAGCGACTGGGCGTGCTCGGTGGCCTTGCGATCGTGTTACTCGGCATCGTCTGTACCCGAACTTGGTTCCTTCAGGTGGTCGACGCCGAGGGTCTGGAAACACGTGTTGCGGAAGTTCGGTCAAGGACGGTTCAGTTGTTGCCCGAGCGGGGTCGAATCTTCGACGTCGACGGTCGGATCCTCGCCGACAACGAGCGTGTCCTCATCGCCACCATCGATCGCGCGGTGATTCGCAAGGATGCCGAGCGAGTCGAGCTCTTCTTGCGTTTGTCGGGGGCCCTTCAGACTCCGGTTACCGAACTCGAGCGGCGGTACCAAAGCAAGCTGTACGACCCGTTGCAACCCTTGCCGCTGAAAGAGGGCATTTCGGAACAGACCGCGCTGTTCCTTCGCGAACGGTCCGAGGACTACCCGGGAGTCGACATTGAGGAGGGTTGGCGTCGTGAATATCCGTACGCTCCGATCGGCGCACACGTCGTCGGTTTCATGGGTGCGATCCTCGAACGGCAATTGCCCTACTACAGGTCGTTGAAGTACTCGCCGAACGAGCGCGTCGGTCAGTACGGAGTCGAGCAGACATACGAGAGCGTTCTGCGCGGGAAGCCCGGGTACGTGCGCTACGAGGTGAATGCCCTCGGCCAGATCATCAGGGAAATCGAGCGGGTCGAACCGATTCCCGGGAACGATGTCCAACTGTCGATCGACCTCGACTACCAGCAGTTTGCCGAGCAGGCCCTTGAAACCATGCTGAGTTTGCGTCGCCAAGCCGATGCCGGCACGGTCAAATTGGAAAACGGCGACCCCGACCCGCAGTATCCGGAAGTCAATTTCTACAAGGCCCCGGCCGGGTCGGCGCTGCTGTTGAACTATGACACCGGCGAAGTGGTTGCGATGGCGAGTTATCCCAACTTCGACAATCGCTGGTTCAACGCCGGAATCTCGTCAACGAAATTCAAGAGCCTCTTTCCCGAGACAAAGGACCCCGACCAGGCGATCATCGTGAACCGGGCTGTCAGCGGTCGGTACAACTTGGGCTCGACGTTCAAGCCCTTCACCGCGTTCGCCGCACTCGACTCAGGTCAGATTTCCGACCCAATCAAGTTCAAGTACCGCGACGAGGGAACCTACAAACTCGAGTCGATCCCGAACGGTCGTTGTCAAGAGGGCGTGAAGTGCGTGTTCAAGAACGCGTTCTGTTCGGCCACGAACACCCCATGCCGCTACGGTCCCGTCACGGTCGAAGATGCCCTCGCGGTGTCATCCGATACGTTTTTTTACAAAATTGGCGAGCAAATCCTCACACAACGTGGGTACCGACCGATCCTCGAAGAAGAAGTGCGCAAGTTCGGGTTCGGCGCGCCAACCGGTATCGATCTTCCCTTCGAATACGGCGGGGCTCTGCCCAGCAAGGAGCTGAAGCAGTCGCTCGCCGAGGCTGGTGCGATTCCGAAGGACGAGGGTCGCGCCTATTACGTGGGTGACAACGTGCAGTTTGCGATCGGCCAGGGTCTTCTTGCGGCAACGCCCTTGCAGCTGGGTCTTTCGTACTCGGTCCTTGCGAACAACGGGCGGGTGATCACACCCCACGTCGCCAATCGAATCCTCGAGTCGGGTACCCCCGACGGTGATGCGGGATTCGCCGACTTGTCGAAGGCGACGGTGCTCGACGACCGCACACGGGGCGAAGTGATTCGTTCGGTCGAGATGCCCCCCGAGGTTCACGACCCGATTGTTCGTGGACTCACGCGAGTGGTGAACGGTCCGGGCGTCGACTGGGACTTTTACCACAAGGCAACCGGTGAGTTTCTCTTCAAGAACTACCCGAGAAAGTTGCTACCCATCGCCGGCAAAACCGGAACGGCGCAGGGGTTCAAGAACCTTCCGTGGAACGACTCTTCGGCCTTCGCCGCGTTCAGCCTCGATCCAACGCGGCCGTACACGGCAGTCGCCTACCTCGAAAAGTCCGGATACGGCTCACAGGCCGCCGCGCCCGTGGTGAAGTGCTTGTTCTCAGCCCTCGCCGGAGTGGTCGACCCACAGGAAGTCATCCCCAGTAATCCGCTCGACATCAACAGCACCGCCGTTGCGCGCTCCCAGCGCCTCGTGAGTCCGCTCTGCTTGTCGGGTTTTGGCGGCGGGGTGCGTGACTGATGGCGGTACTCGAAGCGGTTCGGCGCAAACAGCCCTCTCTCGGGATGGGCAACATCAGGCGCAGCATGGCCGACCCCAGTCGCAACATCGATTGGTTGTTGGTCTTCGCGGTTGCCGCACTGTCGACAATTGGGGCCTTTGCCGTCTACTCCACGACGAGACCACGCCTGCTAGCGCGGGGCGTCGATCCGTACTACCTCTTGCAACGCCAAATCATCTACATCATCGCGGCGGCGCTGGTGATGGTTGTGCTCATGGCACTCGACTACGAGTGGTTGCGGGGAAGGGCGGAGTTCTTCTACGGCGCATCGTTGGTTGCGCTGATGCTCGTTCTCGTTGCCGGAGCGGTGCGCGGCGGAGCGCGATTGTCCTTCGACCTCGGCATTGTCTCCCTGCAGCCGGCGGAGTTCACGAAGTTCTCTTTGCTCTTGCTTCTTGCCGGATATCTCTCGGAAGATGAAAGCGAGCAATTGGCGTACCACCGTTTCGTCACAACGTTGCTCATCGTCGGGGCATCGGTCGGGCTCATCCTTCTTCAGCCCGACCTCGGATCTGCGACGGTGCTCATTGCTTGCACCATGGGACTCTTGCTCGTCGCGGGCAGCAAGGTCCGATACATCGTCTCGATCACTTCGCTCGCCGTGTTGTCGGCAGCCGTGGCGGTGTGGAGCGGTCTCGTACGTAGCTACCAATTCCGCCGCATCGAAGCCTTCCTCAACCAGAACTCGACGGAATCCGCGCTGAAAGACGTCGTATTGCAGGTTCGCTTCGCCAAGCGGGCGGTCGCAACCGGCGGCATCACGGGAAAGGGCTACCTCAAAGGACCGCTGACGAACGGTGCGTTCATCCCGGTGCAGTCCACCGACTTCATCTTCTCCGCGATCGCCGAGCAGTTCGGCCTCATCGGAGCCGGCATCACCATCGGTCTTTTCACCCTGCTTCTGTGGCGCATCTGGCGCGTGGGCCGGCTGTCTCGAACCAGGCTGGGGCAGTTCATCGCCCTCGGCGCGTTCAGCATGGTTCTGTGGCAGACGTTCCAGAACATCGGCATGACGCTTGGGATCATGCCGGTATCGGGTCTCCCGCTGCCCTTCGTCTCGTACGGGGGGTCGCACATGGTGGCCTTTGCCGCCATCGTCGGGCTGGTTCAAAGCGTTCACATGCGGCGCCTGCGCTGATCGGGCGGCCGTGTGTGAGTCCCGGAGAGATCCCGAAATCGCCCGGATTGAGCCGATAGCCTGACGACAAGCGACTTCGGGTCGCACAGGATCGAGACATCATGAACCAACCTTCCGAGGGCGCGAATCAGTCCGCCAGCCCCGGGCCGAACAAGAAACGGCGCCGTGGGTCGCGCGGTGGCGCTGCGGCCGGCGGACCGCCAGCGCGCCGACCCCAGATCGGAGACACACGTCCCGCTCCGGCTCGTCCGGCTCCGGCACCGTCCGAGACGGCGGCGGGTCCACAACAGAAGTCGGGTGGCGGAAAGCGCCGTCGCGGCGGCCGCGGTCGCAGTCGCAGTGGCTCGGGCCAGCAGGGCGGTCAATCTTCCGGACGCCAGCGCCAGAGTCAGGCGGCTCTCGATGCGGAGATCGTCGAGCGCCGTCGGGGCCGCACGCGAGACGGCCGGCCCGTTGGGCGCTACCTCATGTGCGTGCAGGTGCGCGAAGGTCTCACGCAGGTGGCGGTCCTCGAGGGGCGCAAACTCATCGAGCATTACGTCAGCCGCCCCGCTGACGACATTTCCCAGATTCACGGCAACATCTACCTCGGACGGGTTCAGAACGTGCTGCCCGGCATGGAGGCGGCTTTTGTCGATATTGCAACCCCGAAGAACGCGGTGCTCTACCGGGGCGACGTGCAATACGACGCTGAAGACATCGTCGAAAAGTCGGCTGATCGCCGTATCGAAGACATCCTGAAAGCCCGACAGCTCATCTTGTGCCAGGTGACGAAGAACCCGATCGGCGCCAAAGGTGCGCGCCTGACGCAGGAAGTTTCGCTACCCGGTCGTTTCGTGGTCCTCATTCCCAACTCGAAGACCTACGGCATCTCGAAGCGTCTTCCCGACGACGAACGTCGGCGCCTGCGCTCGGTACTCGACAGGGTGAAGCCCGCCGAGCACGGACTCATCGTTCGTACCGCGGCAGAACACGCCACCGAACACGAACTGCGGGCCGACATGGCGCGTCTCCTCGACGAATGGGCGCGCATCGAAGAGGCAGCAAAGAAAGCGAACGGCCCGAAACTTCTGTATCGCGAGCCCAGCCTCGCCGTTCGTGTGATCCGCGAGGAGTTCAACGCCGAATACCGCGGTGTCGTCATCGACGACCCGCAGTTGTACGAAGACGTGAAGAGTTACGTCGGCGACTTCAACCCCGAACTTGCGGATCGTGTGGAGCTGTACGCAGCGAACGCGGCAACCGGCGGGGAAGACAACGACAGCGATGGCGGCTCGGTGGCGGGATTGCCGATCTTCGAGCACTATCACGTGCACGAACAGATCCACAAGGCGCTCGACCGCAAAGTGTGGTTGCCCTCCGGTGGCTCGCTCATCATCGAGCACACCGAGGCACTGACCGTGATCGACGTGAACACGGGAAAGAACGTGGGCAAGTCGAACCTCGAAGAGACCGTGTTCCACAACAACCTCGAAGCAGCAGAGGAAATTGCCCTGCAATTGCGCCTGCGAGACATCGGCGGCATCATCGTCATCGACTTCATCGACATGGAAGTGAAGGAGAACCGGCGCAAGGTCGTCGACGCTTTCCGTGCGGCTTTGGCTCGCGACAAGACCCGCACGCAGGTCCTCGAAGTTTCCGATCTCGGCTTGGTCGAGATGACCCGCAAACGCATCGGCGAGGGGCTCCTCACCAGCTTCGCGGGCCAGTGCCCCGACTGCGAGGGCCGCGGAATCAAGATCGATCACAGCCTCATCGGCTAGATCCCACCACGTGACGGGTTGGGGTCTCGTGGGGCGCCTTGTAGGCTCGGAAACCGCTATGTACGCAGTCATCGCCTCCGGTGGTAAGCAGGAAAAAGTCGCCCAGGGCGAGACCGTCAAGGTCGAGCTCCTCGGCGTCGACAATGGCGCCGAAGTGAAGTTCACTCCGGTCCTCGTCGTCGACGGAAACGATGTCCTCTCCACGCCCGACCAGTTGAAGAATGCGTCGGTCGTTGGCCGCGTCATCGCCACGGCCAAGGGGCCGAAGATCGACGGCTTCACCTACAAGCGCCGCACCAACCAGCGTCGCCGTTACGGGCACCGTCAGCAATACTCCGTCGTCGAAATCACTTCCATCGCGAAAGGCTGAGCCATGTCAAAGACCAAAGGTGGCGGCTCCACACGTAACGGCCGCGATTCAAATGCACAGCGTCTCGGCGTCAAGGCCTTCGACGGAACCCAGATCAACGCCGGCGCAATTCTCGTGCGTCAGCGCGGAACCCGCGTTCATCCCGGCAAGAACGTCGGTATCGGCAAAGACGACACCTTGTTCGCCTTGGTTGGCGGCAGCGTGAAGTTCGGCGAGCGTCGTGGCCGCAAGGTTGTCGACGTCGTTCCGTCCGACAACTGACCTGACTCAGCGGAAGTCGATGCCGACCGGAAGGTCGGATTCCTTCCATTCGAGAAGACACCTCGCCTGTTGAAAGGCGAACCGGTCGGTCATTCCCCCGACGTATTCCACGATCACGCGCATCAACTCCGGCGATTTGGCGTCGGCCGGAACGTTTCGTGCGGCGGGGCACGACGAGGGATGCGCTGCGTAGTGTTCGACGAGAGCCTGAAGGACGCGGATGACCGACGCGGCTTGAGCCTGTGATTCGGGTCGTAGGTAAACAGCCTCGTAGTTGAATTGCCGGAAGGCGCCGAGTGCCTCGGCCATGTCGAGGGACATGGCGATCCGACCGGTCTGGCGCGTTGCGTCGAGCATGCCGCCAATGAAGGCGGAGATCTGTTTGGCCCTCGATGTTCCGCAACGTTCGCGAACGACTGACGGGAGGTCGTTTGCGTGAACGACCCGGGCATCGACGGCGTCTTCGAAGTCGTGGCAGACGTAGGCGATGCGGTCGGCCCACGACACGACCTCGCCCTCGGGTGTCATCGGAGCCGGTCGCGACCATGAATGGTTGCGGATGCCGTCGAGAGTTTCGCGGCAGAGGTTGAGCGGGGTGAGAGTCACGTCGGCGCCCCACTGGGCGTGGTCGTACCCACCATCGATGA
The DNA here is from genome assembly GCA_009919275.1 of Actinomycetota bacterium. GTDB lineage: Bacteria > Actinomycetota > Acidimicrobiia > Acidimicrobiales > Ilumatobacteraceae > F1-20-MAGs119. The sequence continues at coordinate 23,872 of RGCG01000007.1, read as the reverse complement.
ATGGACTGAGTGCGTCTTCGCTTGCGTGCCCGCCGGGGCCGTGGCCGCAGTCGTGGCCGAGGGCGATGGCTTCGGTGAGTGCCACATTGAGGCCGAGTGCGCGCGAGATGGCCGTGGCAACCTGGGCGACTTCGAGCGCGTGGGTGAGGCGCGTGCGTTGGTGGTCATCGGGGAACACGAAGACCTGCGTCTTGCCGGCGAGACGGCGGAACGCCGCGGCGTGGAGAATGCGATCACGGTCGCGTTCGAAGCACGTACGAAATGCATCGGGTTCCTCGGGCCGACTGCGTGCTCCAGCGCCGATGGAACGCGTGGCGTTCGGCGCGAGGAGGTTGTTTTCACGGTCCTCGCGTTCGTCTCGCGAGATGAGATTGTGAGCGCCGGTGGTGGCATGTGAGTCGGAGTGCGCGAAGCGCACGTCTGAAGGTGAATGAGAGAGTGCGTGGCCTGCCATCGTGGACGCCCACACGTCGGCACGGCTTGTGGAGTCGGAAGGGGAGGATGAACCGCTCACAAAAGAGACGATAGGTGACAGGTGTGCGCCATTAGCCTGATTCACGTCATGAGTGCCTTCGTCGACGAGAGCCAACTGAACGTGCGCGCCGGCGACGGCGGAGCCGGCTGTGTCAGCTTCCGCCGCGAGGGTCCCGTCGCTTTCGGCGGACCGAACGGCGGCGATGGCGGCAAGGGTGGCGACGTGTGGCTGGTTGCCGACCACAACGTTGCGTCACTTCTTGCGTTTCGTGACCACCCTCACCGGCGAGCCGACGACGGTGTCAACGGCATGGGCAAAGACCTGCACGGCCGCTCGGGCCGCGACCTCGAAGTCAGGGTCCCCGAGGGAACCGTCGTGCGCGACCTGTACACCGGCGAGGTTCTGGCCGACCTCGTCGCCCACGGTGACAGGTGGTTGGCGGTCGAGGGCGGCCGTGGCGGGCGCGGCAACGCCCGCTTTCTTTCCAACCGCCGACGGGCGCCCAAGTTCGCCGAGCAGGGCGAATACGGCGCCGAGCGATGGCTGAAACTTGAACTGAAGTTGATGGCCGATGTCGCCCTCGTGGGTTTCCCGAATGCCGGAAAGAGCACGTTCATCAGTTCCATCTCGGCCGCAAAACCGAAAATCGCCAACTATCCGTTCACGACCCTCGAACCACATCTTGGCGTCGTGCGCGTCGACGAGTCGACCGAGTTCGTCGTCGCCGACATTCCCGGCATCATCGAAGGAGCCAGCGAGGGTCGTGGCCTTGGCCACCAGTTTCTGCGGCACATCGAGCGCGCGCGTGCGCTGTGCATCTTGGTCGACTTGGCGCCGATGGATGGCATGTCGCCCGAAGAACAAGAAACGATTCTTCTACGAGAGCTCGAGGCGTACGACCCTGCGCTTGTCACGCGGCCGCGTCTCACGGTGGGCAGCAAAATCGATGTTGCCGACCCCACCGTGCTCGCGGGCTGGGCGGGGCTCACCATGTCGGCGGTCACTCGTCAAGGTGTACGCACGGTCGTCGGCAAGCTCGCCCAGATCGTGGCCGAAGCGCGTCAGGCAATTCCCCCACGCGAAGCCACCGTCATTCTCCGCCCCCAGCCCGAAGGCACCTATGTCGAACGCGTCGGTGACAACGAGTTCCGCGTCCACGGCAGGAATGCGACGCGCTCGGTCGCGTTGAACGACATCACCTCACCCGAGGCGCTCAACTACATCGACGAACGACTGAAGAAGATGGGAGTCGGTCGTTTGTTGTCGCGCGCAGGCGCCCAGGACGGTGACGTCGTTTGGATCGGCGACTTCTCTTTCGAATACACGGCGGAGGTCTGACGTGCGTGTCGTTGCAAAAGTTGGAACCAGCTCGGTGACGCATTCCGACGGCACGCTGAACGACGCCATGTTCACGTCGCTCGCGGCGCAGATCGCGGTGCTCCGCGAAGCGGGTCACGAGGTCCTTCTCGTCACCAGCGGGGCAGTCGCAGCCGGTGTGGCGGCCACCGGCATGGCGCAGCGACCCAGCGATGTCGGCACGTTGCAGGCGCTCGCCGCCATCGGCCAAAGCAGACTGATGGAGCGGTACAACGCGGTCTTCGCATCGCACGGTTTGGTCACGGCACAAGTGTTGCTGGTTCCCCACGACTTCGGTGATCGCCAGCAGTACCTGCACGCCCGTCAGACGATGCTCCGACTAATCGAGCTGGGTGTCGTACCCATCATCAACGAGAACGATGCAATTGCCAACGACGAAATTCGATTCGGCGACAACGATCGCATCGCTGCACTGGTGGCGCACAGCGTCGCTGCCGATGTGCTCGTTCTGCTCACCGATCAAGATGGGCTCTACACCCAGGACCCGCGGTCAAATCCCGATGCCACGCTTGTCTCGACCGTGGCGCCCGACGACGACCTGCTCAGCGTCGCCGCCGGCAGCGCCGGAACGGCACGTGGCAGTGGGGGAATGGCATCGAAGTTGTCCGCCGCGCGCATCGCGTCGTGGTCGGGCATCCGCACCGTCATCGCCCGGGCCGCACGCGACCGCGTGCTCATCGACGCAGTCGACCCGGCTGTCGCCGTGGGTACGACGTTTCTCGGTCGAGATCGTCAACTATCGGCCCGTCGCCTGTGGATCGCATTCGCTGCCCAACCCGACGCCCGAGTGATCATCGACTCGGGTGCGGTCGTCGCGATCGAATCCCGCGGTACGTCGCTTCTGTCCCCCGGCGTGTCCGATCTCGAGGGCTCGTTCGCGGCCGGCGAGGTTGTCGACATCGTCGATGCCGCGGGGCAATTGGTGGCCCGAGGTGCCGCGGCGATGACGAGTGCCGAACTCGCCCTCATTCGGGGAAAGCGTGCATCCGACCTCGGCGAGGGTGTCTCTTCGCTCGTCGTCCACCGCGACGAGATGGTTGTGCTCAGCGCTCTGCGCTGACCCCGCGCAGGCGCTCGACAAGCCGTGCCGTTTCCGGAACCCCGAAGGCCCGGAGGAGGAGAAGGTAAACGACGCTCCCTCCTCCGAAGCTCAGCGCAGTGCGAACCAACGCACCAACTCCCGATGTAGAGCCGATGGCGCGTCCGATTGCCCATGCCGCACCACCCGCGCACAACGCCGACGCCAACATCGGCGCAAGCGAGCGCAGTAGTGCGAGTGATGCGAACTCGGGGTACCGACGCTCGATGACGACGAGCGCCACGATTGAACTGATGACATAGGCCAATCCGAACGCGAGTCCAAGCCCGAGAACGCCATGGCGACCCACCAAGACGATCGCCAGCACGACATTCAGCGTGTTCTCGAAGCAATTGATGAGAAAGGGCGTGCGGGTGTCCTCGTGGGCGTAGAAACCCCGCAGCACGAACAGATAGACGGAAAAGCCCGCAAGCCCGACGGCGAAACCCATGAGCGCGCGCGAAGTGTTCAGTGCCGCCTCGGCCGTGAAGTTGCCGTGTTCGAGCAGTGCACCGACCATTGGTCGTGCGGTGACGAAGAAGAGCGCAGAAAAGGGGAGGGTCAGAAGCGCAATGAGGCGCACGCCAAACGACAGCCGTCCAACGAAGGCCCCGCGATCGCCCGAGGCCGCGGTGCGGGCAAGTTCCGGCGCAAATGTTGTTGCGATGGAAACCGCGAGGAGTGCGTGCGGGAGCTGGAAGAACGTGAACGCCTTGGTGTAGGCGTCGGGGCCGCCACTGCCCGGTTCGGCGAGATTGCGAACAACGACGAGCGCAACCTGGTTCGTGAGAACGTACCCGAAGGTCCAGAGTGACAAACGCGCGAGGCGCCGCACGGCGGGGTGGCGAAAGTCGGGCCGCAGGCCGAAAGACAGGCCCGCACGGCGGGCGACGAACACCACGACGAGCGCGCTGACACCGATGCCAACGGTCGCCCCGGATCCGAGGAGCCAACGCACGGTCGAGTTTCCGACGACCGTGTCGAGCGACGGTTCGCCGTCGATGGCCAGCGGGATGAGGCCCAGGAGAGAAATGATGATGACGTTCGAGGCGACGGGGGCCCATGCCGCGGCAACGAATCTGCGACGCGCGTTCAGCGCAGCCGAGGCGAGTGCAGTAAGACCGTAGAAGAAGATCTGCACCAGAAAAACCCGCGCCAGCATCGTGCCGACATCGCGGTATTGGCTTGAGTCGACCGAGTCGGCGGGATTCAACGAGAACAACCGGAAGATGAGTGGAGCACACGCGACCGCAACGGCCGTGAGCGCGGCAAGTGCGACGAGCGCGGTGGAGACAACCGCACGTTCGGCTTCATCGTCCTTGTCGAGAAAGAGTCGGGTGAATACGGGCACCAGCGCCGCCGAAAACACTCCTCCGATGAGCAGCTCGTAGAGCGAGTTCGGGGAGTTGTTGGCACCGTCATAAGCATCGGCAACGGCGGTTTGGCCGATGATGATGCCGAAGACGACGATTCGGACGAGGCCAGTGACGCGGGACACTGCGGTTCCAGCAGCAACGGCGACGTTGGTGCGCAGAAGATCTTGCGGCCCGTCCATTGGTCACCTCAGCGTACTGAAAGGTAGGGTGCAGGCATGGGGAACCGCTTCGATTCAGTGCAGGCTGTGCGTGATGGCCTGAAAAAGGTCAACTATCTCGCAGACGAAGGAATTGCAAGCGTTGCGTTCCTTGCCGATCGCCTCGGTAAGCCGGTTCTCGTCGAAGGGCCCGCCGGTACGGGCAAGACCCAGTTGGCAAAGAGCATCGCCGATCTCATCGGTGCCCGCCTCATTCGCCTGCAGTGCTACGAGGGCCTCGACGAGTCGAAAGCCCTCTACGAGTGGAACTACAAGAAGCAGTTGTTGCGCATTCAAGCCGACAAGAACAGCGACTCGTGGTCCGAAGTGCATGACGACATTTTCAGCGAGGAATTCCTCCTCACCCGCCCGTTGCTCGAGGCAATCCGCGCTGATGACCCCGTGGTGTTGCTGATCGACGAAGTCGACCGTGTCGAGGTTGAAACCGAAGCGTTGCTTCTCGAGATCCTGTCCGAATACCAGGTCTCCATTCCCGAAATGGGAACAATTACCGCCAAGCAAATCCCTCTGGTCTTCCTCACCTCGAATAACACCCGCGAGCTGTCCGAAGCGCTGAAGCGCAGGTGTCTCTATCTGCATGTCGACTATCCCGACATGGATCGCGAGAAAGAGATCGTTCTCGCCAAGGTCGATGGCATCACCGAACATCTCGCCGACCAGATTGCCCGCATCGTGCGCAGCATCCGTCAACTCGATTTGAAGAAGGCGCCGTCGGTCAGCGAAACAATCGACTGGGCGCGCACGCTCATGTTGCTCGGTATCGAGCACATCGACGCCGAGCAGGCCAAAGAGACCCTCCACATCCTGCTGAAGTACCAAACAGACATCGCCAAGGCGGCGAAGGAACTGTCGTCCGACAAGTAACCGGGGCCCATCGATGCTCGACCTGATGTCCGGCTTCGTCGCCGAACTGCGCAACGCCGGTCTTCCGGTCAGTCTCACTGAGAACCTCGACGCGATGGAGGCGATCAAGCAGATTCCCCTCGAAGACCGTGAAGCCTTCAAATGGGCGCTCGGTGCGACCCTGGTGAAGAACGCCGCCCACTGGCGCGCCTTCGAAACCGTTTTCGAGGTGTACTTCAGTCTCCGCGGGCCCGAATACGCCCTGAAGGACGACGAGGATGCCGGTGACTTCTGGCGCGAAATGCAAGACCAAATGCGTCAGGGCGAGGGCAAGGGTGGAGCAGGAGCGATGGACTCCCTCACCCAGGAAGAGTTGATGAGCCTGCTCATGAGGGCGCTCATGGACGGTGACCAGGCAATGATGCGCGCACTCGCCAAGCAGGCCGTGCAGCGGTTCGCCGGTATGGAACCCGGCCGGCCTGTCGGTGGCACCTACTACCTCTATCGCACTCTGCGAAACCTCGACCTCGACAACATGATGAGCAAGATCGACCAGGCGAAGGCCGACGACGGTCAAATGCCGCAAACCGATCTGGAACGTCGCCTCGAAAACGACGAGATGCAACACCGCATCGAGCAGTTCAAACAAGAGATCGAAGCCGAGATCCGCCGGCGACTCGTGGCCGACCGCGGCGCTGAGGCAATGGCCAAGACCCTGCGCAAACCGCTGCCCGAAGACGTCGAGTTCATGCACGCCAGCCGCGACGAGATGCAGAACCTGAAAAAAGCGCTCTACCCGTTGACGCGCAAACTTGCCGCTCGCCTCGCCCGCAAACGCCGTCATGGCCGCAAGGGCCCCCTCGACTTTCGCAACACCGTTCGGCACTCGCTGAACTACGGCGGAGTTCCGGCCGAGCCGAAGTTCAAGTACCCGCGTCCGGCGAAGCCCGAATTGATGGTCGTCGCCGACATTTCGGGCAGTGTTGCGGCGTTTGCCCGGTTCACGTTGATGCTCGTGTACGCCATCCAGGGTCAGTTCTCGAAGGTTCGCTCGTTCGTCTTCATCGACGGTCTCGACGAAGTCACCGACTACTTCAAGGTCACAGAGGACATCACCGAGGCAATCCACAGGGTCAACACCGAGGCCGACGTGGTGTGGGTCGACGGCCACAGCGACTACGGCCACGCGTTCGAGGTTTTCTGGGAGCGATACGGCAAGGACGTGGGTCCGAAGACCACCGTGTTGCTGTTGGGCGACGCCCGGAACAACTATCACGCCGCTCAAAGCTGGGTGGTTCGCGAAATGAAGCACCGGGCGCGACATGTCTATTGGTTGAACCCGGAACCCCGTTCGTACTGGAACACCGGTGACTCGATCGTTGGTGAATACGGATCGCACACCGACGGTGTCTACGAGTGTCGCAATCTGCGCCAGCTCGAGGCCTTTGTGGAGAAGCTCGCGTGACGGGAACCCGCATCATCCTGGTTCGCCATGGAGAGTCACAGGTGGCGGTCGACAAGATGATCGGCGGACCCCGGAAGTGCAGCGGATTGTCCGACCTCGGTCGCAAGCAGGCCGAAGCCTTGAACGCCCGATGGTCGTCGGAACGCCTCGAGGCACCGACGGCGTTCGTGGCCAGCAACTACAAGCGAGCAATCGAAACGGCGAACATCGTTGCTCCGTCCCTCGGCCACCCCGACCTCGTCATCGATGCCGACTGGGGTGAACACGACCCGGGTGAAGTTTGCGACGGTATGACATACGCCGATTTCGTCGACAAATTCGGTCATCGCGACTGGTCGATCGACCCGTACGACGAGACCTACCCGGGTGGCGAAACCGTTGCAGCGTTTCAATTTCGGGTCGGCGGCGCCCTTCGCCGAACGATCGACACGTGGTCGGGGGGAACAATCGTCGTGGCGTGCCACGCCGGCGTCATCGACACGTGTCTGCGACATGCCATGCGCAGCGCACCCGTGGGTGAATTCGAGGTCCACACCTTGAACACCTCGATCACCGAATTGGTTCACGTGAAGCCGGGTCGCTGGCAGATCGTGCGCTACAACGATGCGGCCCATCTGGTGGGCTTGCCAAAGAGCACCAACTAGCGGAGAATCTCCCCGTACCGATCAGGGGGAGAAAATGGGTCAGGCGAACGGCCGATTGAAAGACAAAGTGGCGGTGGTGATCGGCGGTCACAGTGGGTTTGGCGAGTCAATCGTGAAACGATTCGCCGCCGAAGGAGCCCGAATCGCCATTGCCGCACGGCGCCTCGACATTGTGCAGGCTGCGGCCGGCACGGTTGGTGGCAAGGGATACAAGTGCGACATCACGCTCGACGATGACGTTGCTGCGCTTGTGGCGGGCGTCGAGGCAGATTTTGGTCGCATCGACATTGCCGTGAATTGCGCGGGCTACGAACAGAGCACTCCGATTGCGGAGTTGACACCCGAGAAACTCACGGCGATGCAGGCCGTACAGTTCACGGGGGCGATCTATTGCATGCGCCACTTCGGGAATTCGATGGCCGGTACCGGCGGTGGTTCGTTCCTTTCCATCTCGTCGCAGACGGCGCACAGCCCGGCCATTGGTCTTGCCGCCTACGGCAGTTCCAAAGCCGGTATCGAGTACGCGACGAAAATCGCCGCCGTTGAGTACGGTCCGCGCAACGTCCGCTTCAACTGTGTCGCTTCGGGTCTCATCGAAACTCCCATGACGGCAAGAATCTTCAAGGTTGCACCCGCCATTCAGGCACTGCAAGAGCTGACCCCGCTGCGTCGAATGGGTTCGTCGGACGACATCGCCAAGGCCGCATTCTTCTTCTGCAGCGACGAGGGAGCCTTCGTCACGGGCCAGACCCTCTGCGTCGACGGTGGCGCAACCCTGCACGGCCTGCCGACACCGTTCCACTATGCCGATGCCGCCCGTCGACACGCCGAAGCGGCCGCAGGCAACGACGCGGGAACGTCTTCCTGACCCGCCGCATCGTCGTTGTCGGTGCGGGCGCCGGGGGCTGTGTTGCCGCTGCGCGTCTTTTCGATGCCGGTTACGAGGTGCATCTCTTCGAAGCGGGCGAGGCGTCGGCGACGAATTCCTCGCCCCGACTCGCCGACTCGACGTCGAGAACCGACCTGCTCGATGGGTCAGTGTTCGCATCCACGTACACCGGTGGTTTCCGTTACCCGTACCTGCGTGGCCGTGCGCTCGGTGGCACCACCGCAATCAACGCGTTGGTTCAAATGTGGGGCACGAAGGACGATTGGGATGCGTGGTCCGCCATGCACGGCTGCACCGGGTGGAACTGGCGGTCCGTCAGTGCCGAAATCGCTTTGCTTGGCCTTCCCTCACACTTCGCGTCGGCGTCAGAGTCCGGACCGGTGACGGGTGCCGTTCTGTCGGCGGCGCGCGGAATGGGTGCGAGCGAGTGTCGGCACACGGGTGAAACCTACGACGGCGCAGGTCGGGTGGCCTTGTCGCTGCGCGATGGTCGCCGTGCCGATGCATTCAGTGTCTTTGTGACACCCCGGGCGCTCGAGGACGCCGGTCGCATGGTCGTTCACGCGGGGGAGTCGGTGGCGGAAATTGCCGTCGAAGCCGACCGGGCGAGGGGAATCGTCGTCGGCGACGATGAGTTCGTGGCCGACGGCGTGGTGCTCGCCGCGGGTACGGTCTGGAGTCCGATTCTCCTGCGGTGGGTCACGTGGCCGAGGTCGAGGGAACCGCCGAAGTCGTGCTGGGAACGCTCGAAACCCATGACGATTCAACACGCATGCTTGCCGCGTTGCGGCTGGCCGCTGATCTGTGCGCGACGAAAGAGTTTCGTGAGGTCGTCGAGTCGGTGTCAATCGATGCTGCCGGCACGCCACTCGATGCGCTGCTCGCACACGATGACGACACGATCATTTCCTACGTCCGTCGCCAACCCGGGGCGTACTCGCACGCCGTGGGTACTTGCCGAATGGGTGCGGAACGTGACAGTGAAGCGGTCGTCGACAACACGGGAGCGGTCTTCGGAGTCGATGGCTTGTGGGTGACTGATGCTTCGGTGTTTCCCGACATTCCGCGTGCAGCGACACAAATCCCCGTCATGGCGGTGGCGGGACGTATCGCATCCGGGATCGCGGAACGTCTGCGCTGAGTCCGTGTCAGAATTGACCGCATGGCTGGGTCGCAGATTCCTTTCGCGCTCGGATTGCACGAGGTGGCCGAGGGCTGTCACGCATACCTGCAGCCCGACGGTGGATGGGGCTACAGCAACGCGGGATTGATCGTCGGGGACGGTGCTTCGTTGCTGGTCGACACGCTGTTCGACCTCGACCTGACGGCCGCGATGCTGGCGGCAATGGCCGATGCAACCTTCACCGCGCCGATCGGCACGGTCGTGAACACTCATGCCAACGGCGACCACTGCTACGGCAACCAACTCGTTGCCGACCGAGAGATCATCGCATCGCGGGCAACCGCGGCCGAGATGAGCCACGTACCGCCGGCCATGATGGCGCAGTTGAACGCGGCACCCGGAGACGTGGGCGAGCTCTTCCGTTCGTTCTTCGGTGGTTTTCGATTCGACGGCATCGAACCAACTCCGCCGACTCGCACCTTCGAAGGACGACTCGAGGTTGAGATCGGTGGTCGGGCGGTCGAACTGATCGAAGTCGGCCCGGCACACACCGATGGTGACACGATCGTTGTCGTGCCCGACGCCCGCACGGTCTATACCGGCGACATTCTCTTCATCGGAGGGGCGCCGATCGTCTGGGCGGGTCCGCTCGAGAATTGGATCGCCGCGTGCGATTTGATGTTGGGCATGGACATCGAAACGGTGGTACCCGGGCACGGCCCCGTCACCGACAAAGCGGGTGTCGTTGAGGTTCGCGACTATTTGACAGCCGTGTTGGTCTCGGCCCGAGAGTGCCAGGCAAACGGCGTCGACGCCTTCGAGGCTGCTTGGCAGATCGTGCGCACGATGCAGGGTGCCGACACGACGCGCAATCTGCGCGAGTTCGGTCGTATCGCGGTGAACGTCGACACGGTCTACCGCAACCTCGATCCGAGCTACGCGACGCCGAACGTCATCGAACAGTTCAGGCGGATGGCCGAGATCGAAGCGCGCGCCGCACGAGAATGAACCACGCCACGACCGCGCAGATCGCAAAGATGATCCACTGAATTGCGTAGGACAGATGCGGACCTTCGCTCAGGTCCGGATTCGCCACCCTTGCGGGCAAGTTTCCCGTCACCGTGGGTGACTCGAGGAAATCAACATAGAACGGCAGCACCTTCTGTTCGGCCGAGGCGGCGACTTGGCCGGCGAGGCGTTCGACATTGACCCGTTGCACTTCCCGCAGAACGCCCGTGGCCGGGTCGGTGAGTCCGCCGAGGCGGCGCTCTTGCGACTTGCGCACGCGCCCGAGAAACTCAACCTCGCCCGAGGGTGGCGGGGGAATATCGGCCGTCATCGGTACAAATCCCCGGTCGACCAAGACCGCGTAACTTTTTCCGTCGACCGTGAAGTCGAACGGCGTCAGTGCATCGACCCCGGCCGTGTTGTCTTGGCTGCGATTGAGGACGATGACTTCGTCTTGCGCCCGGAAGGTTCCCTTCGCCACGACCGGCCGCCATTCGCCATCCTCGGGGCTCGTCATCAAGAGATCCGCAAGAGGAACCGGCTGCAGGGAGGCTCTGCTGCGGACTTCGGCGTTGAAGTCCCTGCGCTCGTTGAGGCGATTGAACTGCCACATCGAAAGATTCGCCATGACCACCACGAGAACGACCGCAAGAAGATGCAGCGCGACCATCCGTGGACGAAGAAGAAGGGTGATGCGACTCATCGTTACCGAACCCGACGCTAGTTTGTTGCGGTGCGGGACCTCTCGTCGTTGACGCCGGTTTTCTGGGAAATGGTCTTCGGTCACGGCGTGTCGGCAGGCGAGCCCCAGCGAATCGGCGAAGGGATGATCGGCGCCAACTATCGGGTGCCGATTGTCTCGCGAAACGGCGACGTGCCGTCGTCTGTCGTCGTCAAACTTCCGTCCCCGGGGGAAGCGAGTCGGGCGGCGGGGGTTGCGCATCGAACCTACGAACGCGAGGCAAAGTTCTACATGCAGCTCGCCGGCACGGTCGACGTGCGGCGCCCACGCTGTCATTTCGTCGAGTTCGACGACGAGACGCACGATTTCGTATTGGTTCTCGAAGATCTCGGGCCGGCCGTACCGGGAAACCAGATCACTGGCTGCTCGGATGACGAGGCACATCGCGCCGTCGTTGAACTTGCCGCCTTGCACGGCCCACGTTGGGATGACCCGACGCTGTTCGACGTCGACTGGCTGCAGCGACGCACGGCACGTGCGGACGGGGAGATGCTGCAGGCCGCCTATCAGCATCTCCTCACGCCTTTTCTCGCGACGTATGCGAAGTACCTGAGCGATTCCCAAATCGGACTCGCGCGGGCGTTCGGCGGACGGCTCGCCGATTGGATCGATGGCCGTGGATCGGTCCTCACACTCGGTCACGGTGACTATCGCCTCGACAATCTGATGTTCGGAACGCCGACGGGTGGGCCACGCATCGCCGTTGTCGATTGGCAAACGCCGAACCACGGGCCGGGCGTGGTCGACGTGTCGTACTTCCTCGGTGCGGCGGTGCTACCCGATGTTCGACGCTCGATCGAGAATGGTCTTGTCGACGACTACATCGCGGCGCTGGGGCGCTACGGCATCGACAGCAACCGGACAACCATGTGGCGTGACTATGTGCATGCCAGTTTTGCCGGCCTGGTGATGGCCGTTGTGGCCTCGATGGTGGTCACGCCAACCGAACGCGGCGAAGCGATGTTTGCGGCCATGGCAACACGCGCCGCACAGCACGCTCTCGATCTCGACGCACTCGATCTGTTGTGAGAGATTGACGCCATGAGCATGGAATTGCCCGACTTCCACATTCCACACGGCGAGAAGATCACCTGGATGGTCGAGACGAATGGTTGGGCGATCGAGTCCGTGCCGCCCGGCAGCGTCTCAACGAGTGACGGCGTACCCCTTCCGACCTATTCGTACACCGTCAACTTTCCCGCCCGGTTCAACATGCCCGAGGTGGTGATTCTCGGTCTCACACCGGTTGCGTGCCGCGGTCTGTTCGACCTGCTGGCCGACGTGTGTGGGTCGGGCCAAACCATCGAAATCGGCGCGGAGATCGTGGGACTCTTCGACGGTGAGCAAAGAGCACGATTCGATGCCGTGAACACCTCGGCCTGGGGCGGACTCTTCGGTAGCGCGGCAATGTGGCACAAGAGCTCGACCTTCGACGTGGTGCAGTTGCTGTGGCCCGACCGCAACGGGTTCCTCCCCGGAGAGCCCGGATTCGACCAACGTCTTCGATTCACACAACCCTTGCTGAATTGACCGCGACGAGCGGTTGGTCAAAAGCCGCGGTGCTCATTCAGGTGTGCTGCGAGTCGATCGAGCGCTGCCGCGTGTCCGGCGAGCAGGCCACTCCGCCACGAAGTATCGATCGGCGACAATCCGACCAGGGATTCGAAGCTCGAATGAGGGCGCCCGAGAACAACCCGTAACGCCGCTGCGAGCGCCTCGATCGGGTCGTGGTCGAGGGTGTTCAGCAAGGTCTCGACATCGCGCTTCGCCAATCGCCTGGCGGTGCGGGCAGCGTGCATGCGGCGCACCAAGTAGGGGGAGAAGTATCCGCCGTGACGTTGCTGCAGATCGGCACGTTGCCAATCGGAACCCGTGACGCGGCCCCGGCAGGAGGTTGAACCGCAGGCGCATGCGAATTCGTCGTAGTCGCTGCCGTCGGCCATCGCGTAGTCGAAGGTCAGCGTCTCGCCGACGGCAATGTCGCGCATGGCAACCACCTGGGCCGCTCCACCCATGCCGCAATTCGGTTCGCACGAATGGTTGATCGCGTCTCCGGGTTCGCGCTTCGGCGGTCCGAGGAGGTAGGTGTCTTCATCGATCTGGATCGAGCGCGATCGCCGATCGGCGTCGTGGCGGTCGAATGAGGCGCGGTCAAGGGGTGTGCCACCGAAGCAGGCGACGATGGTGCCCGCTGCGATCGGGGCAATGGCGAAGGATCCGAAACCCGCTCCGATGGTGGGGCGCATCTCGGCCCGGGGCGTGAGATAGTTCTCGGCCATCGGGCGCAAGATAACGGTCGCACGGCAGGTTCGAAAAGTTCCGTGACGTCCCGTCGTTGCACGGATAGCATGAGGACACTTCAGCATCACGAGTGACCGGGAAACCGGTCCGGCAACCGGGGTTGGTCCACGGTGCCAGCTCAACCGGCAACGGTTGGGGATGTGGCGGGAAACCGCAACGGGCCCGGTCCCTCGTACTGAAGGCGAATAGAGCCGCGGAATCGAGAGGAGACAGGGTGACGACACAACATCGCGACTATCCGGCCACCGGCGCGTGGCACGTTGGCGATCCCGTCGGCACCCGTCGGTTCTTTTCGCTGTCCACGGAACGTGCGGTCGCGCTCGAGGTGGGGTCGACTCTCACCGGCGTGACGGTCGCATACGAAACGTGGGGCACTCTCGCGGCTGACGCATCGAATGCGATTCTTCTCTGTCACGCATGGACGGGTGACTCACACGCGGCGGGTCGCGCCGACGATGGTCACCCGACTCCGGGGTGGTGGGAAGGTCTCATTGGTCCGGGTCTTGCCATCGACACCAACCAATACTTTGTCGTCTGCGCGAACGTTCTCGGCGGCTGTCAGGGCAGCACGGGTCCGGCTTCGCCGCATCCCGTCGACGCCAAGCCGTACGGTTCGCGATTTCCCGTCATCACAATCCGCGACATGGTGAGAGCCCAGGCCCGTCTTGCCGACCACCTTGGTGTGCGCACCTGGCACAGCGTCATCGGTGGGTCGATGGGCGGCATGCAGGTTCTCGAATGGGCCGTCATGTTTCCCGACCGGGTGCGGTCGATCATCCCCATTGCGACGTGTCTGCAAGCCAGTGCACAGCAAATTGCCTGGGGGGCCATCGGTCGGCGCGCCATTCGTCTCGACCCTCGCTGGAGGGGTGGTGACTATTACGACGCGGCACCGGGTGACGGCCCGTGGGAGGGTCTTGCCATCGCGCGCATGGTTGCACAGGTGACATTCCGCAGCGACAACGTCTTCTCCGAGAAGTTCGGCCGCGAACTTGCCGACGGCAATGCCGACAAGAGCGGCATCGAAATGTGGGACCGCTTCGAAGTCGAGCGTTATCTCGACCATCACGGCGACAAGCTGGTGCGCCGTTTCGACACGAACAGCTACCTCGTCATCGGAAAGGCGATGGACCTTCACGACATCGGCCGCGGACGCGGTGGCGTCGTTGCAGCCGTCCAACGCATCACGGTGCCGGTTCTCTCGGTCGGAATCTGGAGCGACATCCTGTACCCGAGCTACCAACAGCGCGAGATCGCTCGCCTCGTTGTGGAATCGGGCGGTCACGCCGACTACGTCGAGATCGACTCTCCGCACGGTCACGATTCGTTCCTGATCGAGCTCGACCAGGTTGGCAGGGCCGTCACATCGTTACTCGATAAGGTGTGAGGGTGATCGCAGAAGTCGGGATCGTCACCATCATCTCGGTTCTTCTCATCGCCGGGGGCCTTGCTCTCTTCGGACTCACCGTGTGGTTCTGGAAGACCTCGCGTCCCGAACCCAGGGCCCTCGCCCGGCTCGAAATCATGAGCGAACGCGCTTACCGCAAGAGCTCGGGCGTCGATCGGCAGTTTCTCCTGGAGATGGCCGAACGCGAGGCACGTGAATCGTCCGAGAAGTCGTCGGCCCTGGCCGAATCCAACTAATTTTCCGTCGTGGCTGCTTTCAATCCCGACGAGATGATCGAGCGGTTCCGTGAGCGTGCGGCCGCGGTGCGTCGCCGCCCATTGCCGCCGGTCGCGGGTGAAGAGCGACAGCTCTTCCTACAGCAAGCCCAGGTTGACTTCCAGGACTTCGCCATTCTTGGCGACGCCACCGCCTCCGTCGAAGACGGTGTGCTCGTGCTGCGCATCGACATGCGCGGCGACAAGAAGTGACCGACACGCACGGTCGTACCCACGACTGGGCCGTCGTTGCATGCCTCACCGGCGTGATCGCCTGGAGTTCGGGCCCCTTGATGGTCCGGGGGATTTCCGCCGAGGTCACTGCGTTCACATCCGTACGGTTGTGGCTGTCGATTCCCGTCATGTCCCTGGCGGCGATCATCGGCGGCGGCAGGCTGACCCTCGACCTCTATCGACGGAGTCTCTTTCCCGGGGTGCTCTTCCTCGGTTCGATGGCCACGGGATTCGCATCGTTCCAGCACACCTCGATTGCCAATGCGACCCTGATTTCCAACCTTCAGCCCGTTCTCATGTTGCTCGTCGCGCCGCGGCTGTTCGGAGAACGTCCGACCGTGCTGCGGGTGTGTCTCGCCGTGGTGGCCGTCGGCGGGATCTTCATGGTCATCATCGGAGCGGCACCGGGTGGTGAGGCTGGACTGACGGGCGACCTTTTCGCGGTCGCAAACCTTCTCATCTGGTCGACCTATTTTGTTTTTGCCAAGCGAGCCCGCGACAACGGTGTGCACGTCGGTTCGTTCCTCGCGGGCGTGTTCACCATTGCAGCACTCGCGACGATTCCCTGGGTTCTTGTCGTGCGACCCGATTTCGGCGAACTGGGAGGGCACGACATGGTGCTCGTACTCGCTCAAATCGCCGTCGCCGGTCTTCTCGGCCACACGACGATCACGTGGTGCGCCCGTTATCTCGACATCACCCTCGTCTCGTTGCTGAACCTGCTGAGTCCCGCGCTGTCGATGGCCGGCGCCTGGATCATCTATGACCAGTCGATGCGATCAATTCAGATCGTCGGTGCCGTCATCATGATCGGTGCGTTGGCACTGGTCGTTGCGACTCGGGCGAAGCCCATTTTGCCCGTCGATGAAGGTGTGATGGCTGAATGAGCGGACAGGTGGATGCTGTCGACGCCAAGCCGACACACAGTCTCGCCATTTGGGCCGTGTTCCTCGGTGTGGTCTGTTGGGGTTGGGGGCCGGTCCTCGTTCGGGGCATCTCCGCCCCATTCATGGCGTTCACCCCGGTCCGCATGCTCATCGGTCTGCCCATCATGCTTGCAATCACTTATGCGTCAGGAGGTCGACTGACGCGCAACGTCTGGCGGGCATGTCTCGTTCCCTCGATTTTCTACACCGCATCGCTTCTGTGCGCATTTGCCTCGTTCCAGAAGACATCGATCGCGACGGCGACCCTCATCGTTTCGCTGAACCCCGTCGCGCTGCTCGCCGTTGCCCCTTTCGTGCTGAAAGAAAAGATCTCAAGGCAGCGCGTGGTGTGGTGTCTCGTTGCGGTGGCCGGTGTATCGCTCGTCGTCTTCGGCAAGGCGAGCGGTGGGGGAAACACCGTCGAAGGTGATCTGTACGCCGTTGGCAATCTCATCTTCTGGACCACGTATGCAGTCGGTACGAAGCGCGTCCGCGACGCGGGTGTGCATCCGTATGCATTCCTCACCGTTGCAACCGCGGTCTCGGTCGTGTTGCTGTTTCCGCTCGCGTTTGCGACGGGGGCCGATTTCGGGCAGTTGGGTGGCAATGACTGGTGGCTGATGCTTCTGCAGGTGGTGGTTGCCGGAGTGATGGGCATGGGGTCGATCGCCTGGGCCAACCGTTACATGGACGCCACCCTTGTGGCGCTTCTCGGTCTCGGTAGCCCGGTGCTTTCCAGCATCTTCGCCTGGTGGATTTTCGAACAGACAATGAATGCCGTGCAGATCCTCGGGGCGGGGATCATGCTCGTCGCCGTTGGCATCGTGGTTGCACGCCGCGTCTGACACGTTCAGGCCGAACCCGGCGGTCCATACTTGCCCGCATGGCAACTTTTGGATTGAACGGCAGGATCGCGCTCGTCACCGGCGGTGCGCAGGGCATGGGTCGCGAAATCGCCGAAAGATTTGGTCGCGAGGGTGCATCGGTCGTCGTTGGTGACATCTCCGAAGGCGGTGGCGAGGAAACCGTCGCCAACATCGTGAAGGCAGGAGGCAAGGCCGTCTTTCAGCGCACCGATGTCTCCAAGGCGGCCGATGTCAACGCGCTCGTGCAACTCGCCCTGACGACGTATGGCGACCTGCATCACGCGGTCAACGCCGCGGCAATCGAAGGCGAGGCTCCGAACCTGCTCGAGTTGGAAGAGGACAACTTCGATCGCATCATCGCCGTCAACCTGAAGTCGATCTACCTTTCGATGCGCGCCGAAGTGAAGGCATTCGTCGACAAGGGTCATGGCGGCACCATCGTCAACATTTGTTCGACCAATTCTTTTCGGCCGCAACCCGGTCAGTGCGCGTACACCGCCTCGAAGCACGGGGTCGCCGGGATCACGAAGACCGCCGCGATTGAGTTCGCCGCCAAGGGCATTCGCATCAACGGCATCGCACCCGGCAGCATCGACACGCCGATGTTGCGCAACGCCATCGAACGCCGTACGGGCGATGTCGAGGGGACCATCAACAGGCTGAGCTTGATCGGTCGATTCGGCACCGTTCAGGAAATCGCCTCGGCCGCCATGTGGTTGTCCTGCGATGAGTCGACCTACACGATGGGTCACATTCTCGGAGTCGACGGCGCCTACCTGGCCCGATAGGCGGCAAACCCTAGTGGGGCAAGGCCCGTGACCTCGGTCACGGGAAATCC
The DNA here is from genome assembly GCA_009919275.1 of Actinomycetota bacterium. Taxonomy (GTDB): domain Bacteria; phylum Actinomycetota; class Acidimicrobiia; order Acidimicrobiales; family Ilumatobacteraceae; genus F1-20-MAGs119. The sequence continues at coordinate 5,807 of RGCG01000007.1, read as the reverse complement.
ACCACTTGTCAGATTCAGCGGCGTACGGTCGCAATTGGGCGGAACCACCCCCACCGGCTGCGTCGGTGGGAACCCCTTAGGAGGTAACGCTCATGTACACGATGGCTCTTGTCATCCTGATCGGTCTCGTTGCTCAGACGGTCGTCACCGTCGCCACGGACCACATTCCTTTCCTCAAGCAAATCCCGATCATCAGCAAGGGCGAAGGTTGGCTCATTGCGGCCTGCATTCTTCTTGTGTGGCTGATGGACGTCTCGGTGCTCGGAACCTTCATGGGCGCGAACGGTGCGAACCTTGACTCGTGGGTCGACATCGTCGGCTCGGGACTGGCGATCGCCGGCTTCACGCACGTGACCGCGAACTTCCAAAACTTCCTCGCGCGCCTGCGCTACTGATCCACACCACTTCACGCACCTTCAAAAGGGGCGGTGTCGCGCGGGTTCCCCCCTCCGCACGGCACCGCCCCTCAAGGTTTTCCGGGACCGGTAGGGGTGGTGCCGCGGCCTTTCGCGGCTATCCTTCAGCCCGCTACGCGGACGTGGCTCAGTTGGTAGAGCATCACCTTGCCAAGGTGAGGGTCGCGGGTTCGAATCCCGTCGTCCGCTCCATTTCGACCTTTGTTTCCGGGCTCCTGGGACACGTGGCATCCCTCTTGGGACTTCAATTGTCGCAACTTGTCACGAACGCATTGACAAGCCCCATGTCCACGTCGAATCCACAGAAGCGCGTGGAGCAACTGGACGTTCGCAAATTGCCTCGAACGGGTAGGTCGGAACGTCTCGTGTCATCAAAGTTGCGTTCGTGAAGCGAAACGAAGCGGCAGTGCCCTGTGGTGCGGCTGACTTTTGTGTCCGGCAGGCAGCGCCAAGACCGTTTGACTTGTATTGCTCAGTTCTACCAACCGTTGCCCCAATCGGGCCCGTCAATGGATCGCACGTCCGCACCGCTGAGGTCGGCACCGTCCAAATTTGCGCCGCTTAGCTGGACGCGTATCAGCTGGGCACCGTTCAAGTCCGCGCCTCTCAGGTCTGTGCCCCTCAGGTCTGCGCGGTTGAGGTTTGCGCCCCTCAGGTTCGCGTATTTCAGGTTTGTGTTGCTCAGATTCTTGCCGGACAAGTTCGCAACACGCAGATTTGAGCTGCTCAGGTCGACACCTTTCAGGTCCACGTCTCGCAGGTCCACGTCTCGCAGGTCGGCACCGCTGAGGTTGGCGCCGGTCAAGATGGCGCCAGTCAGGCTGGCGCCTTTCACGTCAGCAAACGAAAGGTTTGCGCCGGTCAGATCGGCACCGCTGAGGTCGGCGAAGAATAGATTTGCGCCTCTGAGGTCCGCGCAATGCAGATCTGCGGCCTTCAACTTTGCGCCGCTGAGTAGTGCGCCGCTGAATTGTGCGCCGCTCAGGTTTGTGCCGCTCAAGTCTGCGTTTCTCATGTCTTTAGTTTCTTGAGCGGGTCGCTCCTGCATAGGTGCGCAGAGCGCTGCATTCTTTGCGCGTCCATTGACCCCGGAGTTGATGCCCGAAGAGGCAGTCGTTGCCGTCCTCTCGGAAGGGCCGCACGAAGACACGAATAGAGTGGCGATCAACAAGCTAATTGCGCACCGTGGCTTCATTCAGATCCCATCGTCTCGGCCGGCCACAAGAGCGTAAATCAGCTTGATTCCATTTGGCGGTCGTCCCGTCACGTACTCCGGACGCTTGAATGATCCCTAAATCTTCTTTTGTTGGGGGTCTGACGAGACGACTGTGTCCTGGACGATGGGTAGAACCGCGATCAACCAGTTCGCGAGTAACCAAAGATTGTCCCGAAGGAAATCGCAAGCCCTTTGTACGCAGGGGTTCAAGAAATCCACGTGTTGGGACCGCGGGGTCGAATCCCGTCGTCCGCTCCAAGAGCCGCCCTATGGGCTGGCAGGTGTCATCCCTTCTTGCCTCGTGAGTTGCCGGGGGGCGTGACCGGGCCACGGGCCGGAGTTGCGGGCGGTTGCGTGGCTGCGACAGTGGTTGTTGTCGTCTCGACAACCGTGGTTGGCGAAGGCGCCGGAGCGGTTGTGGGTGACGGTGTTGTCGTTGTTGAAGCAACCGGTGGAGCCAACGTCGTCGATGGAGACGTGGGCGTTGGCGCCGGCGACGTGGTGGGTGACGGAGTCGCGACGGTCGACGAGGACGCCGGCACGGTGACCGTTGTCGACGGTGCCGGCTGCGGACGATTGCCCGGCTTCGGCGTCGTCACGACCGGCCTTGGCAGCGTCGGTGCGGGTGCCTCGGTTGTCGGGGTGGACGGGACACTCGTGTTCGGTGCGTTCGGATCTGGAATCGTCGTGGTGGGCGACGGCGTCGCTCCGCGGCGCGGCGCGGGCGGCACGATCGTCGGGTTGCTTGCCGCGCTCGCATCGTTGCCAACGAACGCCGTCAGATCGCACCGCAGAGGCTTGTTGGGGACGAGAAGTACCGCAGTTTCCATGCGACCCTCTTCGTTCTGGGTGGTCGATGACTCATCGAATTCGATCTCGTTTTCAATGGGTGCCTTGCTGCCGAGCGGAAGTTGGCGACAGGTGATCTTGTAGCGATCGGGTGCCGTCGAGATTGACCATGTCGCAATGAGCTCGGTCTTTTCCTCTTCGGTCTCCCATTTCATGGCGAATTCCTTGGGCGTGATCGCCTTGCGACCCTTTCCCTGGCGCGGGGACTTCGGCACGGTGGACGGTGGCACCGTGGTCGTGGTGGCGCCGGGCGTGGTTGTCGTCGTGGCGGGGGCGGTGGTCGTCGTGCGCGGGATCGTCGTCGTGGTCGAAACGACGGTTGTCGTGGTCGAGTCGAGCACGGAGGTCGTCGTCGTATCGAGCACCGTTGTGGTGGATTCGGGAAGCGTCGTCGTGGTCGTGGGACTGTCCTCGGGAGTTTCGACAAGGTTCACGATGGGCGTGGCGGACGAGCTGCTCTTTTGAACCAGGCGCGCACTGACCTCAGTGGGAGTGAGCGCAGGGTTCATGGCAAGCACCCGGGCGGCAAGTCCCGCAACGTGTGGCGACGCCATTGATGTACCGGAGATCGTGTTGGACGCGGAGGTGCTCGAGATCCATGCCGAGGTGATCTGTGTGCCGGGCGCCCACATGTCGACGCAGGATCCGAAGTTCGAATACGAGGCACGTGCGTCGCGCACGTCGGTTGCGCCGATGGTGATCGCTGCGGGTACGCGGGCCGGGGAGTAAGAACATGCGTCAGCGGACGAGTTGCCGGCAGCAACCACGACAACCAGACCGGCATTGACGGCATCGTTCACGGCACTGTCGATTGCGCTGTTCGCGCCGCCGCCGAGGCTCATGTTGATGACGCCGGGTCCACCAGGATGATTCGCCGTGACCCAGTTGATTCCGGCGACGACACCCGATGAGTAGCCGGATCCGGTGCAGTCGAGGACCCGCACCGCGACGACACTGGCGGTCTTCGCGATTCCGAAGTTTCGTCCGGCAACGGTGCCCGCGACGTGTGTTCCGTGTCCGTGGCAGTCTTCTGTTCCCCTACCGTCGGCGATTGCCGTGTAACCCGACACCACGCGCCCGGTGAAGTCACTGTGCGAGGAATAGATCCCGGTATCGATGACGTAGATGATCGACCCCGTTCCGGAGTTGTTCCAGGAGTACTTGTTGTCGAGGGGAGTGTCGAGCGCGTCAACGCGGTCGAGACCCCACGACGGAACCGGACTTTGTTCGGCGACCGCAGACACGGGTGTGTCCGGGTACGACGAGACGCCGGCCGTATCGGACAATTGCTTGGCTGCAGATACCGGAACAACGAAGGTGGAGGCAGCGTCTGTTTTGCCGACTGTTGGCACGCGCTCACCCAACACCGAGGCGAGCTCTTTCTCCACGGCTGCCGCTCGGGACGAGGAGACCTTCAAGATGACGTAGTCCTCGGCACGTTCGAGAGGAATCGGGGTGATCGGAGTCTCTTTTGTGAACTCGGGAAGCGTGATCACCGTGGTTGTTGTCGAGTCGGCAACGGCTGCGTTGCTTGCGACTGCGTCGCTGTTGATGACTGCGGCCGCGGCGTCGCTGGCCGGAGTTGCCGCGTACTCATCGGAAGTATTCGAACCGCCACGGCCAACGATGGCAACGCCGGCAATGAGGACGGCCACTGCCGCGGCCGAGGCAACGAGTGTGGTCGGACGGCGTACCAAGCGGGCGCGGCGAAGTGCGCGCAGGTGACGCTGGCGCGTTACTTCATCGGGTCCGGTTGACTCCGCGCGACCAAAGGCCTTCAGGGCCTCGATGATCTCGCGATCGTTGCCGTTGTCCCCGTTGTCCCCGTTGTCGTTGCCGGAGGTACGAATGTCATCCATGCCCCCTACAGCGCACAGCCGAGGGTTTCCATGACGGGCGGCTCGAGAAATTTGAGGGTTGTCCGAGGGCGGCCCGAAGGCGGCGCAAAGCCCTGTGGCACAGGGCCGCGACAGCGTCGGGAGCCTTGTCCATCACCCTCGCGGTTTCGTCGACCGAGAGGCCAACGACGTGTCTCAGCCACACGGCGTCGCGTTGATCGGGCGTCAGGTGGTCGAGGATGGTCGGGAGGTCCCCGTCGATTGCCGCATCCGTGTCTCCCGTTTCGGTGTCGGCATCAGACGTGAGTCGGGTTTCGACGGGTCGGCGCGAACGGCGTCGCCCGGCGTCGATGACACGATTGCGTGCGATGCGAAAAGTCCACGGTCGCAGGTCGGCGGCTGATCCACGGAACTTGCCGATATCGCGAACAACCTGGAGCATGGTCTCACCGAGCACATCGTCGGCCGAGGCCGCCCCAATCCTGACGACGTAGCTGCGGATCTCACCAGCGAGGGAGTCGTAGAACGTCGTCCACGCCCTGTCGTCGCCTTGTTTGAGGGCCGCAACAAGTTCGTCGCCGGTCGGTGTCTCCACGGCGCAAAGGGTAACGACCGGGCGTGTCGAGAACTCGTCAGGGAATCACGGCTGCACAGCGGACAGAGTGACCTTGGCGTCTTCGATGACGCGAGCGATGATCCGCAGGTGCGCGACCCCGATCGCGGGTTTGCGGATGCGCACAACAGATTCGTGCGTGACACGAACGATGCGAAAGAGCGTGTAGATCTCGCCGTTCCGCGTGACCTCGGTGAATTCAGGATCGTCGACAATGTCGTCGGTCGGGACCGATTCGGGGAGAAGTCGAAAGACCTCGTCGCTCATGTCCGATCCGGTCGGTAACCCCAGGTCGTTCAGGAGAAGTCCGGAACCTTCAACAGCGATGCACGTATCACGGCGAGTTGCGTGCGGTAAGCGAGGTCGTTCGAGGCGAGCAGGTTCTCGATTCGGTTGCGAACCTTTTGGATCGTCCATCCCATGACGAGCGCAATGTCGTCGTCGGTGAGTCCCGTGCCGACAAGGTCGGCGATGTGGCGGTCATCGGTGTCTTCGATGACCAGTTCGCGAGCGAGAAGACCCCGCGTGAGGCCGAGTCCGTGAAGCGACGGCTGACTTTCGAGAGTCCAGTCTCCGGACACGACGTCGTGAATTCTCCGCACCGCGTGATCGATCTTGCCCTGAGTTTCGACCGCTCCGTCGAAGCCGCAGGCGAGGGACCGCGCGAGAATCGGAGTCGACAGGCTTTCTGCAACGACGATGAGGGCTGGGTTGGGTTTCGGCGCACCGCGCGAGATCTCGAGCGTTCGCAGGACATCGGCCCACTCGAAAGGAAAGATGATTGCATCGACGCTGTCGGATTTCAGAACCTCGGCCGTCTGGGCGGCAGTACTGCTGGCCCCTGCCAAGGTGACCGAGTCGTGAGAGTCGACGTC
>RGCG01000060.1 GCA_009919275.1 Actinomycetota bacterium | reverse complement strand
CTTTTCACACCGAGAACCCTTGGTTAGAAGTTGGTGATGGCTCCGGTGTCGGCGCCCTGCACGAGCTTGGCGTACTTGCCGAGCACGCCCATCGTGTAGCGCGGAGGGTTCGGCTTCCAGCCGACCTTGCGCTTGGCGAGTTCCTCGTCGCTGATCAGCAAGTCGAGGCGCTTGTCATGAACATCGATGAGAATGCGATCGCCGTCGCGCACGAACGCTATTGGTCCACCGTCGACGGCTTCCGGCGCAACGTGGCCGATGCAGAATCCCCACGTGCCACCGCTGAAGCGGCCGTCGGTGATGAGCGCACAGTCGTGGCCGCGACCCGCACCCTTCAGTGCGCCGGTGATGGCGAGCATCTCGCGCATACCGGGGCCACCCTTCGGGCCTTCGTAACGAATGACGAGTACGTCGCCGGGCTTGATTTTGTCGGCCAGAATCTCGGCCATCGCGCCGTCTTCGCCGTCGAAGACGCGTGCGTTCCCCTCGAAGTGCATCTGGTCGTGTGACAAACCCGCGACCTTGACGACTGAACCTTTGGGTGCAAGCGAGCCGGTGAGAACGTTGATGCCGCCCTCGGCGTGGATCGGCTTCGAGACCGGGTGAATGACATCGCCGTCGGGTGCGGGCGGATTGATTTCGGCCAGGTTCTCGGCCATGGTCTTTCCGTTCACCGTCATCACGTCACCGTGCAAGAGACCCGCGTCGAGAAGCGCCTTCAATACCACGGGGACGCCGCCGATGCGATCGACGTCGGACATGTGGTACTTGCCACCCGGCTTCAGGTCGGCGAAGTGTGGCACCTTGGCGGCAATGCGGTTGAAGTCATCGAGACTCAACTCGACGCCGGCCTCGTGCGCGATCGCGAGGAGGTGGAGCACCGCATTCGTGCTGCCACCGAGCGCATTGGTGATGGCGATCGCATTTTCGAAGGCTTTCTTCGTCATGATGTCGCGCGGACGCAAACCGAGACGCAGCATGTTGACAACCGTCTCGCCCGCTCGACGTGCGTCGTCTTCGCGGCGTGGGTCGATTGCCGGCGGGGATGCCGTGCCGAGAAGGCTCATGCCGAGTGCCTCGGCGATCGACGACATCGTGTTGGCCGTGATGTCGAGTGCCTTGCCGTGCAACTGGCCCGGCATGATCGACCCGTTATAGACGAACACCGACGGAAGATTCAGGCGCGCAGCGGCCATGAGCATCGACGGAATGCTCTTGTCGCAGCCGGCAAGTCCGATGAACCCGTCGAAACGTTCGGCGTGCACCACTGTTTCGACCGAGTCGGTAATGACCTCGCGACTCACCAACGAAGCACGCATGCCCTCGTGGCCCATCGAGATACCGTCGCTGACGGTGATTGTGCCGAACTCGAGCGCGACACCGCCAGCCTGCTGAACTCCGACCTTGGCGAACTGCGCCAGCTTGCGCAGCGTCATGTTGCAGGGCGTGACCTCGTTCCAGGCCGAGGCGATACCGATCTGGGGTTTGTCCCAGTCACCGTCACCCAAGCCGACGGCGCGCAGCATCGCACGCGCCGGTGCCTTTTGCGGGCCGTCGGTGACGTCGCGGCTGCGTGGCTTGATATCGACTGGAGTGCCGTCGGGCGTGGTTGACATGCGCCAAGACTATTCGCCCGACGGAAAAGTCAGACGCGACTCGGGCTCTTTTCAATCGTGGAAGTTCGTGTCGTGGATCCGGTCGGTCCACCGGCGAGAAATGCCCAACCAACCGGAATCAGATATGCGAAGTAGGCGATGACACGGATGTGTTCCGCTTCATTGTGCCAACCAAAGAAACCCTTCATGAAGTCGTAGAACGTGCCGCCACTCCAGGCGCCGGACGTGATGGTCCACGTGGGGTCAACCAGCCAACCCGACTCGAAGCCAAAAAGTTCGCGGTATTCGTGGAAAAACTTCCCGAAGAGACCCGCTGCAAAGAGAATCAGCAACACGCCGGTGATGTTGAAAAAGGCGCGCAGGTTCACGCGGTTGCCGCCCGCGTACACGACACGTCCAAGAACTGCGGCGACCACGAGTCCAAGCAGACCGCCAACAACAACGGATGAACCACTCGAGGATGCCGTCTCGGCGGAGATGAGGAACAACACGGTTTCGAGACCCTCGCGAAGAACCGCGACGAAGGCGATCGTTGCGAGCGCCCGAGTGGAATTCGCCTGGTCGATTTGCGCGCGCAGTTCGGCGCCGAGACCCCGCGCGTTCTTGCGCATCCAAAACACCATCCACGTCAACACCGATGCGGCAAGGATCGCAATGGTCCCCTCGATGAACTGCTCGGCCTTGCCTTCGAACTCGCCGACGAATGCGTTGAATGCGATTCCGCCCACCAGACACATCAACGTCGCAGTGACGGCGCCTTTCCATACGGCGGCAACATCGCTGCGTCGGCCGGTCTTGACCAGGTACGCGACGAGAATTGCCAGCACGAGAGCGACTTCGAGGCCCTCGCGAAGAGTGATGAGAAAGCTGGCGCCCACGGAAACCTCCCTGAGATTTGGCAGCCTTTGAGCTTGACTGTAAGGATGTCCTAACGGATGTTAGGACATCCAAACAGGCCTCGTCAACCTCACGGTTGGGGAAAGTTAGCGACGCTCCGCCGAGCCCCCGAAGCCGAAGAGTTGGCTTCCGACCTTGCGCATCTGGATTTCCTCACTGCCCTCGGTGATGCGGTAGCGACGATGGTGTCGATAGATGTGCTCGAAGGGCATGTGGCGCGAATACCCGACGCCCCCACAGGTTTGCATCGCCCGATCGGCGGCATCGCAGGCAAGGCGATTGGCTCGGTAGTTGCACATCGCCACAAGGTGGGTGACTTCCATGTGGTGCTTGTTGTCGAGCGACCACGCCGTATAGCGCACCAGTTGACGCAGCATCGCGGCCAGTGCTGTGCCAGCTCGAGACCGTGGTCGACCCGCCCGAACACGGCGTCGGCACCAACACGAACGTCCTTCATGCTCACCTCCGCATGGTCGGTGGGCATGTTGAAGGTCCACCAGAAAAACTCGACCTTGAATCCCGGGGAGTCGGTGGGAACCAGAAACGCGGTGATGCCAACGGGGTCGCCCGGCTTGCCCGAGGTGCGGGCGAAGATGATGTCGTGCGTGGCGTGGTGCAAGCCGCTGTTCCAGCGCTTCATTCCGTTCAACACCCACTCATCGCCGTCGCGGTATGCCGTGGTCTCCATGTACGTGGCGTCACTTCCGTGGTTCGGTTCGGTGAGACCGAACGCGAGGCGACGCGTGCCGTCGAGAAATCCCGGCATCCATGCGGCTTTCTGCGCCTCGGTGCCGAAGTCGCGCATCATGAGAACCGTCGGAAAGTTGCCGACGATGCTCGACTCGTTCTGCAGATCGTTGTGCAGACCGAGTCCCTTCGTCGCGAGATGCTCGCGAATGACCGCCATTTCGAGGTTGCTCGCATTGCGTCCGCCGTATTCCTTGGGCAAGGCGAGACGCAACCACCCGGCAGCGTCGGCGCGGCGACGCATTTCGCGTAGCAGCGCCTCCCAGTCGGCGCGCGGAACACCGCCATTGTCGAAGTCGGTTCGCGCCCATTCGCGACGGTGGTCGAAGAACCTGATGTTGTCGTCTTCCAGTTCAAGCGGCTTGATCTCGCGCTCGATGAACTCGTCGAGGGCATCGAGCGTGGCTTGAATTTCATTCGGGATTGCGAAGTCCATTACCCGAGGGTAGGCGACGCATTTCGCATGTCTCGAACGGCCCCGCCCTCGGTTACCCAACGGTAGGTGAGGCAAGATGGAGGCTCGGAGAGAAAGCACAGGTCGAGAAGATGCCAGCAAGCCAAGTGACCCGGGTCGGAGTTGTCGGTTGTGGACTCATGGGCTCGGGCATTGCCGAGGTGTGCGCGAAGGCCGGACTCGACGTGATGGTTCGCGAAATCAATGCGTCGGCAATGGAGGCCGGACAAAAGCGCCTCACCACGTCGCTCGACCGCGCTCTCGGCGCGAACAAGATCACCGAAGACGAGCGCGATTCTGCGCTTTCACGTCTGAGTTTCACCACGGACCTCGCGGATTTCGCCGACCGCCAGTTGGTCGTCGAAGCCGTCATCGAAGACGAAGGTCTGAAGACCGAGGTGTTCTCCCATCTCGACAAGTACGTGGAGGACGACAACGCCATCCTTGCGACCAACACCTCGTCGATCCCCGTCATGAAGCTCGGAATGGCAACCCAGCGCCCGTCGCAGGTTGTCGGAGTCCACTTCTTCAACCCCGTGCCCGTTCTCAAGTTGGTCGAACTCGTTCCTTCGTTGCTGACCTCGGGCGACACGATCGCGCGTGCCGTCGAGTTTGCCGAGGGAACCCTGCACAAGAAGGTCATCCGTTCGAACGACCGCGCCGGCTTCATCGTGAACGCACTCCTGGTGCCCTACATCCTTTCCGCGGTGCGAATGATGGAGTCGGGCTACGCATCGGCCGAAGACATCGACCTCGGGATGGTCGAGGGATGCGCGCATCCGATGGGACCGCTGCGCTTGGCCGACCTCATCGGTCTCGACACGATCGTGGCCATCGCCGAAAGCCTCTACGCCGAATTCAAAGAGCCGCTGTACGCGGCCCCGCCATTGCTCTCGCGCATGGTCGATGCGGGCTTGCTCGGACGCAAAGCAGGTCGGGGCTTCTACGACTACAGCAAGAAATAAGACGACGAAGAGACACGGAAAGGAACGACAATGACAGAACAGCAGTTCTCACTCGATGGCGAGCAAATCGCATTTCGTGATGTCGTGCGGAAGTTCGCCGAAGACAAGATCGCGCCTCTTGCAGCCGAAACGGATCGCACGGGCGAATACTCATGGGACGCATTCAAGGCGTTGCAAGCAATGGAACTCACCGCTCTCTCCTACCCCGCCGAATACGGCGGGAGCGGGGCGTCACTCGTCACCCAGGCGGTGGTGGCCGAGGAACTCGCCCGGGTATGCGCCAGTACCAGCCTCATGTTTCTCATCTCGAAGCTCGGCATGTTGCCGGTCATCAACTTCGGAAGTCATGGACTGAAGGAAAAATACCTGCCGCGCATTTGCAGCGGTGAATCACAGTGCAGTTACGGCTTGTCGGAAGCCGACGCCGGCAGCGACGTCGCCTCGATGACCACGCGCGCAACTCGCGACGGCAACGATTGGATCATCAACGGGTCGAAAATCTGGATCACGAACGCAGGTGTCAGCGACCTTTACACGGTTTTTGCGCGCACCAGCGACGATCGCCACAAGGGAATCACCGCGTTTCTCGTCGAGGCGAATTGGGGCGTTCACGTCGACAAAATCGAACACAAGCTCGGCATCAAGGGTTCGCCGACCGGAGTGATCCGCTTCGACAATCTGCGAGTGCCCGACGCCAACCGCATCGGCGAGGTCGGCGAAGGGTTCACAATTGCAATGCACACTCTCGACCGCAGTCGCCCGACGATCGGGGCCCAGGCGGTTGGCATCGCCCAAGGTGCCATCGATTACGCCGTCGCCTACATGAAGGAACGCAAGACGTTCGGTTCCGCGCTCGCGACTCGACAAGGCCTCCAATGGATGGTGGCCGAAGCCCAGATGCAAGTCGAGGCAGCGCGAACGCTCGTGTACCGGGCCTGTGCCGCCGTCGATGCAGGCGACCCCCACGGCGATCTCTCGACACTGGGGGCGATGGCCAAGTGCTTCGCCTCCGACGTGGCGATGCAGGTCACCACCGACTGCGTGCAGCTCCTCGGTGGCTACGGCTACACCAACGACTTCCCCGTCGAGCGCATGATGCGCGATGCCAAGATCACCCAGATCTACGAGGGAACAAACCAGATCCAGCGCATGGTCATCGCGAAGAAGGTTTTCGGCTGAGCCAAACCACCCGCATCGTGGTGGCCGACGGTGTCGGCGCACCGTGGGAACTTCTGCACGATCAGGTCGAAGAGGCCCGCCGCCGCGGTCAATCCTGCGAAGTCTTCGTTGGCTGGTGTCTTGCCGACGGACTGAAGTGGCTCGAGGCTTCGCCCGACGTGACGGTGCGGTCGTTCATGGGCGGCAACGGGTCCCGACACCTGGTGAAGTCTCCGCATTTCAACTACGTCCCGGTTCGGTTTTCACACCTCCCCCGCGCGCTCGCCACGTGGCTGCAGCCCTACACACTTTTGATGTCTGCACGGCAACTCGGTTCGACGTGGCACCTCGGCACCGAGGCCGGTTGGATTCCGGCTGCAATCGACAATGCAAGTCGAGTCATCGTGCGTCCAAATCCGGCTCTTCCGCCAACCACCGCCGTGGGCGAAATTGATCTTGGTGCTCACGCGTCGATCAGCGACGGGCCGACAAAGCCGCCAGAGGTGATCTCACCTCCCGTCGTCGACGACGTTTCCCGCGCGATCGCCGAGAGAATCGTTGCGCTCCTGCCCGACAACGCGGCAATTCAGTACGGCCCCGGGCCGATTGGTGCGGCGTGCGTCGAACTACTCAACAGACCCACGCGTATCCGTTCGGGCATCGTCAGCGATGCAGTCGTTGAGGCGGCGAGGCGGGGTGTCATCACCGGAACCCCGGTCGGTTCGTACGCCGTCGGTACCGCGCCGTTCTATGCCGAGATCGCGGACCGCGGCTGGGTCGACCGTGTCGAACGAACCCACGATCATCGCTCGCTCTCGGACGACACGTTCTTCGCCCTCAACACCGCACTCGAGATCGACATGTCGGGACAGGTGAACGTGGAGAACGTCCGCGGCACGACCGTCGCGGGACTCGGCGGGCATGCCGACTTCGCCTTCTCGGCGGCATCCAGTCGTCGCGGTCTCAGCATTGTCGCGCTACCCAGTCATCGCGGATCGACGCCCACACTGGTGGAAAAACTCGCCGAAAACGTGACTACCCAACGATCCGACATCGACATTGTCATCAATGAAAACGGGATGGCCGATTTGCGCGGCCTCAGCGATCGGGAACGAGCACGATCTCTTTCCCGATTGTGGAATCTCTGACCGGTTATCCCCGAGCAAGCACGACGGGCAACGACTTCAGTCCGCGCGACAGCATCGTCGGGTTCCATTCGAGCGTTGAGCGCTCGGTGGCCATCGTGATCGATCCGAACTCGCGGAGAATCGCCGACAGGGCCAGGTCTGCCTCGAGCCGGGCGAGCGGTGCTCCGAGGCAATAGTGCAAGCCGAACCCGTAGCCGATGTGGCTCGTGGGGTTGCGGCGTAGATTCAGCGCGTCGGGATCGCTGAAGACTGCGGGGTCTCTGTTTGCCGAGGGATTCACGAGAAACACGCGCTCGCCGGCTTTCATTTCGACGCCACCGAATTCGTGGTCTTCCTTCACCAGACGAACCATCGAGCGGGCAGGGCCGTCGAAGCGAGTGATCTCTTCCAGCGCTATCGGCATGATGTCGGGGTTGCGCCGCAGATCATCCATTTGGTCGGGGAAGTCGAGAAGTGCAAGCAACCCGTTGGTGATGAGGTTGGTGGTTGTTTCGTGGCCGCCGAACAGCAGCAGCGTGCAGGTTGAGATGAGTTCGTCTCGCGACAACGAATCGCCATCTTCTTGTTCGAGCAACAAACTGATGAGGTTGTCTTCGGGGGCAACCTCGAACTTCTCGATCATGCCGAGCAGATAGTCGCGAAGATCGAGCATCCCACGTGCCGCCTGATGGAACCGGTCGGGATTGTCGTAGGCACCGAACACGAGAGACGTCAGTTGGTCGGACCATTCCTTGAAGAGGATGCGGTCCTGCGGTGGAACGCCGAGCATCTTTGCGATCACGATTGCGGGCAGTGGCGCGGCAAATTCAGCGATGAAGTCGACCGGGCGATCTTCGGGAAGATCCGCAATGAGGCTTTCCACGACTTCTTGAATGTCGGCGGTCTGGGCTCGCACGACGGGCGGGGCGAAAATTCGCGAAACGAGTCGACGCAAACGAGTGTGGTTCGGTGGATCGAGGAAAACCATCCAGTTGGCAAGAATGCGGAACGTTTCATCGACTGCGGCAGAGTTCGTCTGTCGCATCACCGATGCGCGGAACGGTTCCATTCTGTCGGCCGTCAGGCTTCCATTGCGCAGGGCTGCTGTGACCAGTTCGTGAGTTGTCAGCACCCATGCTTTGTGGCGCGTGTTCCAATGAATTGGCGCGTTGTCGCGCAAGTGACCGAAGAATGCATAGGGATCTCGCACGGCTGCGTCGCACACGAGATTGTCGTCGAACTGGGCTGTCGACAGGGAACTTCTCGAGGTGTCGTCGTCTTCGCTCATTTTCCCTTTTTCTATCGTGTCATTCGGAATTTTGTTCTTCATGAGAGCGTCATTCCTCCGTCAACGGTGATCACCTGTCCGGTGACGAATGACGCATCGCGGCTGGCGAGAAACCCGACCACGGACGCGATCTCGAAAGGTTCCGCGAAGCGACGCATCGGGATCTTGCGCAACACGTTCTTCATCAAGTCGTCACGCGTGGTCTTGGCGTACCGCGCTGCGCGGTCCAACGTGCCGTCGATCATGTCGGTTGTCGTGCTTCCCGGAGCAATGCAGTTGACCCGGACGCCGAACCGTGCGAGCTCGAGCGCCTGCTGAACCGTCAAAGCCTCGACCGCCGCCTTCGACGCGTTGTAGGCGCCGTAGCGGGCAAGGACTTGTTCTCACACTGCGACGATTGAAACAACGGGACAAGGGCCCGACACATTTCGTAAACGGTGTCGACGTTGATGTGAAACGTGTCGCTCCACAACCCTGCCGGCGTCTCGTGCGCGGCATACGTGTTCGCTTCACCGGGAGTGCCGGCGTTGTTGACGAGGGCTGCAAGATTGCCCGACTGCTCGACCAAGCTCCTGAGTGCTTCGATCACGGAGGTGTCGCGCAGATCGCCAACGATGGCCGCCGCACCGCCTCCGCTCGACACGACTTCGTCGGCCACCGACTGCGCTCCGCGCCAGCCCGCCTCACGCTCTTTCTCCGTCATCGAGGCGGGTGAATCGCTTCGCCCGTGAACAACGACGAAAAACCCGTCGCGTGCCAGACGGAGCGCGCACGCGCGACCGATACCGCGCATGCGACCGGCACCGGTGACGACAGCTACTTGGCGCGCGTGTTCCACGCTTTCTCCCTTGACCTTCTCCCTCGGAGTCATGACGATCGGGTCCTGAACCCGGGGCTGGGGTGTGTCCGGTGTGGGCCGGCAAAGCCGACCCACACCGTCACCACCACCCGGGGATCAGGGAAGCTGGTAGAACTTGCGCGGCGTGGCCTCCGACGAGCCCTCGGCGGGCACGTTGTCGGCGGTCACGAGCACCGAGGTCGCAAGGATCTGCTTGCCGGCGGTGCCGGGTGCAGCGTTGCCTGCAATCATGTCGGCCGCGATCTGGCAAGCCGCCTCACCGCCGAACTCATGGCCGTCGGCCACGGTTGCGACAAATGGGCCACCTTCGCGGATCGCTGCGTACTCCTCGGGGTCACCGTTCATCGAAACGACGATGGCCGAGCTACCTGCGGCGGTCACCGCTGCGGCAGCACCGACGCCGAGCGAACCAAAGCCACCAACGACGGCCTTCGCTTCGGGGTTCGCCTGGAGGGCTGCCTCGACGGACTTCTGTGCCGACTCGGCGGAGAAGCCGAGAGCTTCGCCAACGACGATGAGTTCAAGACCCGCTGCATCAAGGACTTCCTTCAAGCCCTTTTCGCGGCTCTGGAGGGCAGGGTTGTTCGCGTTCACGAGGATGACCTGGCCGGAGCCGAGCTTCTCGACGAGGTAACGACCGATGATGCGACCGTCTTCTTCCTGGTTCGCGTCGAGTGCGACAACACCTTCAGGATTGCCGGCGCCCCACGTGACAACGGGAGTCTTCGCTTCGGTGAACGCGGCGATCAACGACTCTTGGCCGGTCATGTCGATACCGATGTTGAAGACGGCGTCGACCTTGGCGCTTGCCCAACCCTCGAGGAGTGCGGGCAGCTTGGTCGGGTCTCCACCGACGTCCTGATAGTCGACGGTGCCACCGTTCTTTTCGATGCAAGCCTGCAGCGGCTTCGACCAGCGCTCGGCGCCGGGCACGGGTGCGAGGTTGGCGATGCCAACTTTCTTGCCGGACCACGTCGTCACGTCGCCTGCGATGGCGA
>RGCG01000059.1 GCA_009919275.1 Actinomycetota bacterium | reverse complement strand
ACGTGAACCTTGACCTCGTCGCCGGGACGCAGGTCGGGCAGGTCGGTGCGGATGTATTGGTTGTCGACGAGGTCGGTGGTCTTCATGGGCGATCCGTTACTGGTCGGGGGAGGCAAAGCCGCCCTGTGCGAACGATGAAGGATACGAGACGGGGGTGAACTCTTCCAACAGCCTCTTTTCCGCCGCTGTCAGGCCCCCGCGGGCCTCGATGAGGTCGGGACGGGCCCGAATCGTGCGGTGCAACGCCTGTGCGAGGCGCCAACGAGCGATCAGGGCGTGGTCACCGCTGCGCAGAACGTCGGGGACCGACCAGCCCCGGAACTCCGCGGGTCGGGTGTACTGGGGCTCTTCGAGAAGACCCGTCGAACCGAAACTTTCGGTGAGCGGCGACTCGGCGTTGCCCATGGCTCCCGGAACGAGACGCACGACGGCTTCGATGATGAGGCACGCCGCAACCTCACCACCTGACAGCACCACGTCACCAACCGAGACCTCGGCGTCGATGAGGTGCTCGCGCACGCGCTGGTCGACACCTTCGTAGCGACCACACAGCAAAGAAAAACCGTCGAGCGTGGCGAGATGACGGGCCATCGACTGGTCGAACCTGTCGCCACCGGGCCCGACGAGAATCAACGGACGAGGAGGTCGCACCGCTTCGATGGCGTCGAAGATCGGCTCGGGACGCATGAGCATGCCTGCACCGCCACCGAACACCGTGTCGTCGACGGTGCGATGCACGTCGTGGGTATGGTCGCGCAGGTCATGCGTCTGCAAGTCGAGCAGGCCCGACTGCCGGGCTTTGCCCAACAGACTTTCGGCACAAAACGAATCGACGATGTCGGGGAAGATGGAAAAGACATCGATGCGCATCAGGGGTTTTCTCCCAGATCGAGCAGACCGGCGGGAGGATCGACTGTCACGAGACCGTCGTCGAAGGACACGACGAACGGCACGGGCACGAGCACTCCCCCGTCGGTTTCGAGAATCGGATGCGCGGGATTGTCGATGACCGAAACGCAGGTCCCGTACTCGGCACCATCGACCCCAACCACACGGGCCCCGACAAGGTCGTGAACCCACAACGCACCGGGGTCATCGATCGGTTCGCCGTACACGACCTCGTTGGTCAGTTGCGCTGCGTCCTCGCGCACACCAAGTCCCTCGATAACGACAAGGAAACGATCGTTCGACGGGCGAATCGACTCGATCGTGCGCCATGTGCCGCCGACGAAGATTCGGGATCCCGGCAATTTCCGCTCGGGGCGGTCGGACACGAGAGTGAGATACATCTCGCCACGGACGCCGTGTGGGCGACCCAGCTTGCCGATTTCGAGAAGACCGTCAGGACGGGTCATTCACCGACACGGGTCATTCGTCAACAAAGTCGACGTCGACATCGACGCCGTCGCGACTGGCCGCCGCGCGCACCACGGTGCGAATGCTCTGGGCAGTGCGTCCGCGACGCCCGATGACCCGTCCAAGGTCGCCCGAGCCAACGCGAACTTCGAGGTAAACCTTGTCGTCGTCTTCACGTGCATCGACCGACACGGCGTCGGGGTCGTCGACGATCGAGCGAACGACGTGTTGCAGAACCGCCGTTGCCGTGGGTGCCGGAAGAAGGTTGCCGCTGTCTGTCACTTGGCGCTCTTCGAAGCGGTGAACTGTGCCCACGCGCCCGAGATCTCGAGAAGCTTGCGCACACGCTCGGTGGGCTGCGCACCCTGCTTCAACCATGCAACCGCCTTGTCGTTGTCGACGTTCAGGTGCGAAGGCTCCTGACGCGGGTTGTACTGGCCGAGAATCTCGATGAACCGACCGTCGCGCGAGCGGCGCTCGTCGGCGACGATGATGCGGTAATGCGGCTGCTTGGTCTTTCCGACGCGGGTGAGACGCAACTTGACTGACATGAAACTTCATCGCCTTGGCCATCTTCACGGGGTTCATCTTGGGCGCCTTGCCCTTCTTCCCGGACTTCTTGCCCGCGAGACCACCCATCTGCTTCATCATCTTTTGCATCTCGCCGAACTGCTTGACGAGACGGTTGACGTCGGGGACCGTCGTGCCACTGCCCTTTGCGATGCGCACCCGGCGGGAGCCGTTGATGATCTCGGGGCGGCGACGCTCTTCGGGCGTCATCGAGCGAATGATTGCCTCGGTGACTTTCACGTGATCGTCACCGATCTCGGCGTTCTTCATCTCTTTCGGCATCCCGGGGAGCATCCCCATGATGCTGGAGATCGAGCCCATTTTCTTCACCTGTTGCAACTGTTCGAGGAAGTCATCGAGCGTGAACTCGCCCTCGAACATTTTCGCGGCGGCGGCTTCGGCTTCTTCTTTTTCGAATACTTGTTCGGCTTGCTCGATGAGCGTGAGCACGTCGCCCATACCGAGAATGCGCCCCGCCATGCGATCGGGATGGAACTGTTCGAAGGCGTCGATCTTTTCACCGGTCGCGGCAAAGGCGATGGGCTTCCCAATGACCTCTTTCACCGACAACGCAGCGCCACCACGTGCATCGCCATCGAGTTTCGACAAGATGACACCGTCGATCTCGAGCGTTGAGTTGAACGCCTCGGCGGTGTTGACCGCGTCTTGGCCGGTCATCGCATCGATGACGAGGAACGTGTAGTTCGGCTGCACCGAGTCGCTGATGCGGCGGATCTCGTCCATCAATTCGGTGTCGATCGACAGTCGACCCGCGGTGTCGACAATGAGAACGTCGCGGCCGATGCGACGGGCCTCGGCAAGACCACGTGTCGCGGTGGTGACCGGATCGCCCGGCTCGGAAAAGACGGGCACGTCGATCTGACGGCCGAGGGTGCGCAACTGTTCGACGGCCGCGGGGCGCTGGAGGTCGGCTCCGACGAGCAACGGTTGACGACCCTGCGACTTGAACCAGCGGGCCAGCTTCGCTGCGCTGGTGGTTTTGCCCGAGCCCTGCAATCCGGCCATGAGAACGACCGTTGGAGGCTTGCTGGCGTAGGTGATCTTCAGCGTCTCGCCACCGAGGATTGCCGTCAATTCCTGGTTGACGATCTTGACGATCTGCTGACCGGGGTCGAGCGCCTTCGACAGTTCGGCGCCCACTGCTTGCTCGCGGATCCGAGCGACGACGTTGCGCGCGACGGAGACGTTGACGTCGGCATCGAGAAGCGCGGCGCGGATTTCGCCGAGGACTTCGTCGACGTCGGCCTCGGTGAGACGACCGCGGCCACGGACCTTGTTGAGGATCGACTCGAACTTCGAGCTGAGATTGTCGAACATGACGTCCGTGAGGTTACCCAACGCTGACGCCGGTCACCTTTCCGTCGGTGATTGCGAGATTCACCCGATTGGCGACGTAATCCATGGTCATCTGGAACTCTTCGCCGTCACGCGAGCTGACGCGCGTGATCCATCCCTTCGACTCGGCAACCTTGACCGCTTCATCTTCGCCGAGACCAACGAGAGCGACCGCCTCTTCCTGACTGGGCGCCGGCATGTCGCCGATCGGTGTCGTCTCGCCGACACCAGCGGAGCCACCGGATGAACCCGACGATCCACCCCCGGTCGCAGGAACGGGTTCGACCACTTCCCCGCCGCCGACGGTGTCGGTTGTCGGCACCGCCTGTTCGATGAATTCATCGCTGATCGCGATGACCCCGATCGTGTAGCCGTCTTTCACCGTGTACTCGTACGACGGCACCAACCACAACACGTTGTCGGCATCGATGATCGGAGTGAGCGACTCTTTCACTCCGGTGATCACCACCGTTTGGACGGTCCCGGCGCCGGTGGTCTCGCCACCTGATGCCTCGGTCGCGGGTTCAGCGACCGCGCGCCCGACCGGTCCGTAGCCGTACCAACCCGAGTACTTCGGGTCACCCAAACGATCGACCCCGGCAACGGAACCGACGCGCGGGAATTTCGGACCCTCCTCGAACGACAGCAGGTTTCCGCTTGCCCACGTGATCACACCGCCGTCGCCGAAACCGAAGGTCCACGACATGGGGAGACGAACATCACCCGCATGGGGCCACGCGGTCACCGACACCGACCACTCGTCGGCGTACACCTCGATGTCTCGGTCACGGACGTCGATGTCGACTTCATCGAAAATCGCCTGCACCACCTTGCGCGCGTCGTCCTTCGTCGGAAGATTCTCGGGTGTCTTCATCTCCACGCCGCCGAGTAGTACCACCCGGCGAACGCATCGAACGTCGGATCGCTGAAACTCACGGACGGCCCCGTTCCATCGGTTGGTCCCGCGACGAATCCGCCGCCCTCGTCCTTCGATCGTTCGACCGGGTCGGCCTCGATACCGAGCGCCTTGGTGATTGCCGCCATCTGCTTTTTCGTGGGCTCACCGACGCTCTTCCATGACTGCGCCTTGCCGTCGAAAGCAGGAAGATCGCCTTCGACTTCGTATTTCACCTCGTAGGGCGCCATGGCCATTTTCGCGTTCGGTGCGACGTCGGCGGCCATCGCTCCTTCGGCCGCTCCCATCGCAGAACGGGTGGATTGCGCCGCCGAGAACACGATCGGTTCCGCCGCTTCTTCGGCCGACCCGCACGAGGTCGCACCGATTGCAAACACGACCGCTCCGATGAAGACCTGACGCATGGACGTTCTCATGGAAGAGAATCTAGGTCGGCTTTCCCGTGAGTGGGCTCAGGAATCCGAGGCGAACAACTCTCGAATGTACTCCTCGGGTTCGAAGGCCACGAGGTCGTCGATCGTCTCGCCGAGACCCACCAACTTCACCGGAATGGCGAGTTGGGTTTCAATGGCGAAAACGATGCCCCCCTTTGCCGACCCGTCGAGCTTGGTGAGCACCACGCCCGTCACATTCGTCGCTTCGGCGAATTGGGTCGCCTGCGACAAACCGTTCTGACCGGTTGTTGCGTCGATCACGAGCAAGACCTCGGTGACGGTGCCTGCCTCTTTCTCTGCGACACGGCGAACCTTTTTGAGCTCTTCCATGAGGTTCGTCTTGTTCTGCAGGCGTCCGGCGGTATCGGCGAGGACGAGATCGCAGCCCCGTGCCGCGGCACTCTGCACGGCGTCGAAGATGACGGCACTCGGGTCCCCTCCTTCGTTTCCACGAACCACGGGGACATCCGCCCGACCTGCCCAGGTTTCGAGTTGTTCGCCCGCCGCCGCACGGAAGGTGTCGCCCGCGGCGAGCAGCACGTTGTGGCCGCGGGACTTCTGGGCGAAGGCAACTTTGCCGATGGTGGTGGTCTTGCCGACGCCGTTCACGCCGACGAACAACCAGATGTTCGGCTGCTTGACGTTGCTGTCGAAATTCAGGTCGCGACTGTTGGCGCTGAGTTGTGCAGTCATGTCGGCTTGCAGCGCATCAATGAGGGCACGCGGGTCGGAGATTTCTTTCTTGTCGACTCTCGTCTTCAATTTCTCGAGGAGCGAGGTGGTGACCGCAAGACCAACGTCGGCGCGCAAAAGTGTCTCTTCGAGATCGTCCCATGTGTCGGCGGTGATCCGCTCTTTTGCACGCACCCCCGCAAAGGCACCCGTGAACACTCCGGCTGCCTTGGCGAAGCGCTTCTTCGGCGGCGCGATGACGTCGGGGGCGACGACTTCTGGCTCGACCGTGACTTCTTCGACTGTCGCTTCTTCGACCGTGTCTTCTTCGACTGTGTGTTCGGGTGGGGCCTCGATGCGCGGGGAGGACGGGGCTTCGATCGAAGTCGATTGCTTCGCGCGGCGGCGATTGACGATGACAACGCCGACGCCGAAGAGAAGAACGGCGCCGACGAGGAGAAGGAGAATGAGGGGTGCGTTGTCCATGCCGGGATCAGGTTGTGGTGGATGCGTGCTCGACGATGACCTTCGACGACCCGCCCGGCTGCATGGTCACACCGAGCAGGCAGTCAGCGGCCTCCATCGTGCGCTTTTGGTGGCTGACAACGAGAAGCTGCGCGTCGCGTCGGAACTCGGTCAACAGACCGAGGAATCGCGAGAGGTTCACGTCGTCGAGCGCCGCTTCGACCTCGTCCATCACATAGAAGGGTGAAGGACGGCTGCGGAAGACGGCGAAGAGAAATGCGAGCGCCGTGAGCGAACGCTCTCCGCCCGAGAGGAGCGAGAGTTTCTTCACGTTCTTGCCACCCGGCTTCGCCTCGACCTCGATGCCGGTGTTCAGGAGATCCTCGGGCAGCGTGAGAGTGAGGCGTCCGGTGCCTCCCGGGAAGAGGAGGCCGAAGAGGTCTTGGAAGTTGCGTGCGACATCGTTGAACGCACCGCCGAACACCGACTGGATCTCTTCGTCAACCGCCTTGATGACCCTCAACAAATCGCGACGGGTGTTGCGGACGTCCTCCAACTGGGCCTCGAGGAACTCGTGACGTTTTTGAAGCTCGGTGAATTCCTGGAGCGCGAGCGGGTTGATGGGGCCCATCAGTCGGAGTTCGCGCTCGAGTTCACGCACCCGCGCGATGGGTGTCGCACCTTCGGGCACGAGCGGCATCTCGGCGGCTTCGGCGACCTCAGGCTCGATTTCGAGATCGCGGCGCAATGCTTCGACCGCCGACTCGAGCCTCATGCGCACCTCGGCCTCGTCGATTTCGACACGCCGACCGCGTTCGCGTTGTTCATCGAGTTCGCGCTCCGTCGACTGTCGCTCGCGACGCGCCGTGTCGAGACGTGCCGCCACCTCGCGAACTTCGTCGCTCTGGCGGCGACGAGCCTCGTGCAACTCGACGAGCAGAGCCTCGGTTGTGATGCGGTGGCGATCGACCAGATCGCTGAGACGCACGATCGCGTCGAAGGAACGCTGCAGGCGAATTCGCTGCTCGGCGGCCTGGGCGCGGGCCTCGGTGTCGGCGGCGAGCCTTGACTCGGTTTCGTTGAGTCTGCGCTGCACGAATTGCTGACGTTCGACGAGACCGACCGACTTCACTTCGAGGTCCTTGCGGCGCAGAGCAAGCCGTGAAGCTTCGGCATCGAGACCGGCGCGGGCGACGCCGATGGCACGCATCGTTTCAGCCTCGACGGCTTCGTCTGCCTCGAGTCGAGGAAGCACCGCCTCGAGTTCGGCAATTCGAGACGTCGCGCGCTCGAGGCGCCCCGAAACATCGTCACGCTGCGAACGGACGGCGTCGAGCTCGGCGATGACCTCGCGGCGTTCGCCGGTGACCCGCTGCAGGCTGTCGGCGGCGGCGTGTCGCGCCTTCGTGAGTTGCTCGTGGCGACGCTCGAGATCGGCCAGCGCGTCGCGCGCGGCTTGCATCTCGGCACGCGCGCGGGAGAGTTCGCTCGCCCGACGTTCGGACTCGGTGTTCGCCGCAGCCTGGCGCTGCACGGCATCGTCGAGCGCGGCAGCCGTGACGGCATCGGCCTGTGCACCGATTCGCCAACCCGACGGGGCAAAACGGTCGCCTCGCCGCGTGACGACATGGAACGACGGGTTCGAGAGGGCAATGTCGACCGCCGTTGCCCATGAGTCGGCAACGAAAGCGCGCGCGAGAAGCGAGTCGAGCAAGGCGTCGATGTTTGCGGAGTCGGGACCTGCTGCACGAACGAGGCTGCGTACGGGACGTGCCCCGGTCGGCGCCTGCGCCGGCGTTTCGCGCGCACCACCGAGGGCGAGCACCGCGCCGTTCACGTTCATCGAATCAAGGCTGGCGAGAGCGGCCCGGGCCGCGGCGGCATCACGCATGACAATCCCCGCGACGGCATCACCCAGGGCCGCGTGCACCGCGGCCTCCCCACCGTCTTCGATGCGAATGAGGTCGACAAGGGCACCGACGACTCCATCGACGTCGGCAAGGTGCTGCAGGCCGGCGCGACTACGGGCGGTTTCGAGCGCCTCGCGCAACACTTCGACACGGGCGTTCCAGTGCGCGAGCGTTGCGGCAGAAGCCGCACCCGCCTGGGTTGCAGCATCAAGCGAAGACTCGGCCGCGGTGCGGCGCTCCGACTGCCCGCGCACTTCACCCTCGATGCGCGCGGCCGCTCCTTCCGCGGATTCGTAGTCGTTGCCGAGACGCTCGACGTCGGCGGCGAGTCGCAACGCGCGATCATCGAGCTGCGCGATTCGCGTGGCGACGCGTTGAAGTTCGGCGCGGTCTCGTTCGTCGGCTGCGCGAAGTGTCCGCAACTCACCGCGCACTTCTGCCGCTGCGCTCGCTGCAATTGGGGTCGGCATTTCCGGGACTTCCTCGTCACCGGTCGCCTCGCGTCGCGCGGCAAATTCGGCTTCGTCACGTTCCAGGGCCTCGCGCTCGGGGTCGACCACCGCAAGTTCGGCATTGATGGAATCGAGTTCGGCACGCAAAGCCGCCGCGTCAACCTCGAGCGAGGCCATCACGTCGGCGTCCATGAACTGGCTACGGTCGCGCTCCATCGACCGCCGGCGCTCGGCGAGGAGGGCGGCGAGACCGCGGGCGCGCTCGCGCAACTGTTCGACTCGCACCAACTGGTCGCTCACTCCGGTGTCCCCGAGGGCGGTGAGTTCGGCCTCGGACGAGAGCACGAGCGTGTCGAGTTCGGCGAGGCGCGAGCGAAGTTCCTGTTCGCGACGTGCTCCGTTCGCCTTGTCACCGGCGAGCGCCACGAGACGTGCGCGCGTCGAGGCGATCTCGCGGCCGGCAACGAAAATCTGGAGCGTCTTCAATTCGGCAACGAGCTCGCCATGACGCCGCGCCGCTTCGGCCTGGCGCTCGAGGGGTCGCAACTGGCGACGAACCTCGCGAATGAGGTCCTGCACGCGCAACAGGTTTGCCTCGGTGCTGTCGAGGCGGCGTTCGGCCTTTTCCTTACGCTTGCGATATTTGAGGACGCCGGCCGCCTCTTCGATAATCGCACGCCGGTCCTCGGGTCGGGCATTGAGTACTGCGTCGATCTGGCCTTGACTGATGATGACGTGCTGCTGGCGACCGACACCCGCGTCGGAGAGGAGTTCCTGAACGTCGAGAAGGCGGCACTCGACACCGTTGATCGAGTATTCGCTCTCACCCGAGCGAAAAAGGGTGCGGCCGACAGTCACCTCGGTGAATTCGATGGGAAGCAGACCGGCGGAGTTGTCGAGCGTGAGAACAACCTCGGCACGACCGAGGGCGGGTCGCTTCTCGGTGCCCGCGAAAATGACGTCGTCCATCTTCTGGCTGCGAACGGCCGACGGTGCCTGTGCACCGAGAACCCACGCAATCGCGTCGACCACGTTCGACTTGCCCGAACCATTCGGACCAACGACGACCGTGACTCCGGGCTCCAGTTCCATCACCGTCGTGTCGGCGAAGGATTTGAAGCCTTTCAGGGTCAGGGACTTGAGGAACACAGCGATCCGAACTTACAAGATCAGGCCGTTTCCGACCGCCTTTCTGGGTGCGTCAGCGCTGGCAGACGGGACAGAAATGAGTGGATCTGCCCGCTCCCGTGACGCGCCGAATGACACCCCGCCGACACGTGATGCACCGCTCCCCCTCGCGCGCGTAGACGCGATGCTCGGTCTGGAAGATGCCCTCCCGACCCAGGGCGTCGACATATTGGGTGTCGGCCAGCGTCGACCCCCCTGCCTCGACCGCCTCGTGAAGGACCTCGAGTGTGGTCCGGTGCAGCAGCTTCAACTGTGCCGAACGGAGCGTGTCGACGCGACGGTCCCATCGCAGTCGCGCACGGTGCATGATCTCATCGGCGTAGATGTTGCCGATTCCGGCGATGATCGCCTGATCGAGGAGAACCGCCTTCAGTGCGCGACGACGCCCCGCCACTGCGGTGCGGAACGCCTCGTACGAAAAATCGTCGACGAGCGGGTCGAGGCCGAGTCGGTGGACCTCGGGCACCAGGTCGTCGTCGGGGTTGAAGACGACGACCTCGCCGAACGTTCGTGGGTCGACGAAGCGCAGGTCGACTGCGTCACTCGCCGATCGCTCGAGGCGCAGGTTGACGTGCGTGTGCGGCTCGAAGGGCGATTCTGGTTCGGCAAGGAGCAGGCGCCCGCTCATCCGAAGGTGAACCATCATCGAGTTCCCGTTGGCGAGATCGAAAAACAAGTACTTGCCCCTGCGCCGGGTATCGACGAACGACTCGCCGAGCAGTCCCGCGCGCACGACTTCCGGGCCGGTCCGCCGCACGCTGCGCAGTCGCCCAATGTCGACACGAGCGACGCGAGCGCCGACCACCGTGGCATGGAGTGAGCGGCGGACGGTTTCGACTTCCGGCAATTCGGGCATCGCGTGTCAGGCGTCGGCTGTGGCGGGCAACAGGGCGAGTGCCGACTCTGCCGCCATCTGCTCGGCGTTCTTCTTCGACTGCCC
>RGCG01000058.1 GCA_009919275.1 Actinomycetota bacterium | reverse complement strand
TTCCGAAGACGCGAAGGGTGTTGTCTTCTCCGATATCAGCAAGGGTGAGTTGGGCAACTTCGGAGAGCCGAAGTCCAGTATCAAGCATGAGCGTTATCAGTGCAAGGTCGCGACGGTCCTTCGTCGAACGTCCCTTGCATGTCACCAAGAGTCGACGCACCTCGGCGGGCGACAAGACCGTGACCTCGGTTGGAGGCACGATTGGCTTTGCGACTCCCTCCATCGGGTTGGATTTGATGTCGCCTTCCGCCTGGAGCCAGCCGTAGAAGCCGCGCAGGTGACGCCACGCGGTCCACACAGTTGACGGCTTGCACCGCTCGGTCATCTCGCCCAGGTAGGTCTCGATGTCACGCTTGGTGACACTCAGAGGGTCGTGCAGGTTGAGGAACGGCCGCAGGTACTCCTCTGTCGCCTTGATGGTGCGCGGCGACAAATTGCGTGCCCGGAGATGAAAGACGTAGCTACGAAGGAACATGGAAAACCCCTCAAGGTGGAGTCCTCGAGCAAGGCCCAAGACGCTGCGCGAGACGGATTGCCTCGGAAAGCCAATGCCCATCGTCTAGTGGCCTTGGCTGCCCGAAGGGCAGAGCCCACACCACCCTCTCAAGGTGGCGGCACGGGTTCGAATCCCGTTGGGAGTGCCAATTCTGCGTAGTGTCGGAAGCATGGCGACGACAAAAGACGTGAACGGACCGCTTGGTTCCACCGAGGCTGCAGATGCCGAGAGGGCAATCCGACGGGCGATTCTGCTGTATTGCAAAGGGATCGACACTTGCGATGCCGCGACCGTGATGGAGGCATTTCACCACGATGCAACCGCCGACTACGGGGCGGTCAAAGGCTCGGCGGCGGACTTTGCCGAGGGCGCGACGTCGAAGTTGCGTGCTTACGCAATCGCAACGAAGCACTTTCCGTCGGATTCGTTGATCACCTTCACGTCAACGACGACAGCTGAGGTTGAGACTCAGGTCATCGCATGGCATCGCTGCAGCAACGAGCGCGGTGAATATCTCGAAAACTTCGCCGGTCGCTACTGGGATTCGTTCGAGTGCAGGAACGGTGACTGGCGCATTGCACACCGCCGTTTGACGCACGACTGGGACATCCTCCACATGGTCGAACCCGCGTTCCCAGCGGGTCGATATCACCCATCACCGAGAAAGTGACGGTGGGCATTGTCGGGAACCCTCAGCACTCTTGACTCGATCATTCTGGGAATCGTCGAGGGGATCACCGAATACCTCCCCGTTTCATCGACCGGCCATTTGGTCGTCGTGCAGCGCTGGCTGGGCCTCGGAGATTCTGCGGGTCGTGACGCGGCCGACACCTACGCGATCGCAATCCAGGTCGGCGCGATTCTCGCGGTGCTGCTTCTCTATCGGCGTCGTGTGTCGTCGATGTTGAACGGGGTGATCGGTCGTGACGCCGAAGGGCGACGTCTTCTCGGCCTCCTTGTGGCCTCGTTCATCCCTGCGGCCGCGCTGGGGGCAGCATTTGGCGATGCCATCAAGGACGAACTGTTCTCGCCCGGGCCCGTTGTCATTGCATGGATCGTTGGAGGGATTTTTCTTCTCGTCTGGAAACCACGCACCGAAGGTGTCGCACTGACGTCGCTGACCGGCAAGAGCGCCGTTGTTATCGGCGTTGCACAGGCGCTGGCCCTGTGGCCCGGCGTGAGCAGGAGTCTCGTCACCATCGCCGCCGCCGTCCTTGTTGGTCTCTCGCTGTCCGCTGCCCTCGAGTACAGCTTCCTGCTCGGTCTGGCCACCCTGACGGCGGCCACGGTTTTCGACCTTGCGAAGAACGGTGGCGAATTGTTCGACGCCTACGGAATCGGTCGTCCTCTCCTGGGCGTCGCGATTGCTTTCGTCACTGCGGCGGTGTCGGTACGGTGGCTCGTCGGTTATCTCGCACGTCGACCGCTGTCGCACTTCGGGTGGTACCGACTCGCGGTGGCTGCGCTCACCCTGGCGCTGTGGTCGACGTTGTAGGTGCGAGTGCGCGTTTCAGGAACTTGCCGAGTTGACGGGCGAGATTGACGGTCCCCCCGCGCGAGAGATGCACCTTGTCGCCGGCAAACCACGACGGGCGATTCCCTGACAGTCGGTTCCAATCGAAAAGGGCGAGACTCACATCGCGCTTCTGGGACCGACGGAGCTCGGAGTTGAACTGTGTGGCCTTGCCTTTGACGTTGCCGGCGATTCGGTACGTGGCCCAGATCAACTTGACCCGTTGACGTTTTGCTTCGGCCTTGAATTCGCGAAGCGACTCCCGCAGGGCGTCAGGTCGGTTTTCGTTGTATCCGGTCGCGACAACGACGGCATCGGTGAACTCGCCCCGCGCATTCTTGAATTGCTGCAGTGCACTGAGTTCAACCTCGGGAATGCAGCCCCGAGTGAGCAACTTCTGACACGGTTGGCCCCGATAGATGACGGGAATGATGTCGTTCAGTTCCGCCAGTGCTTCGTCCGCAACCAGAAGCATGGAGAAAACCGAGTCCCCGAGCACGAGAACGCGCGGCTTTCGGGATTTCTTTTCGGGTGCGGCCGCCCGTGCGGTGTCGGACATGGCGCCGAGAGAGACGGCGGTGACGGTCAGCAGCGCGACTGCGCGTCGGACTGTTTCAGGTTTGCAGGGGAATAACGACATCGGCGGCCTCTTCAAGATGCCTAATCCAAGCATCGGATCCGTCCGGTTCCACGAGGGGCAGCACGACAAACTTGCTCGCTCCGACGGAAATGAAGTCCTTGATTCGAACCACGAGTTCGTCCCAGCCATTCGGAATGAGCACTCCCGGATCGGCGAGGTCGGGTCGTCGAGCACCGAGGCCTGCCATCAGCGCACCGGGCAACGGACCAAAGCGGTAAGGGATGAGTACTCCGAAGTGTTCATCTTCGATTTCACGGCCGAGTTCTGCCGCATGCCTGTTGATGGTTTCCCATCCTGATCCGGCCTCGTCGGGCATCACGAAACTCGGCAACCACCCGTCACTCAGTCGTGCCACGCGCTTCAATTCGCTTGGGGCGATTCCACCGAGCCAGACGTCGGGCGGCTGTTGCTTGGGCTTTGGTTCGACGCGCAGGCCTTCGACGGTGAACCACTTACCCGAATGGGTCACCACGTCGTCGAGCCAACATTTGCGCATGAGTTCCAATGCTTCGTCGAAGATTTTGGCGCGCTCGCTGCGTTCCACGCCGAAGGCTTGTTGCTCGGCCTGGTCGGCGACGCCGAGTCCGAACGCGGGCAGGAGGCGCCCGTTCGACATGCGATCAAGGGTTGCCAGTTGTTTGGCGAGAAGGACGGGATTACGGCCCGGAAGAACCATCACGCTCATGCCGAATTTCAACTTTTTCGTTCTCGCGGCGGCGACCGACATTGCCACGACTGGGTCGGGGCATTCCGAACCGAT
This sequence comes from Actinomycetota bacterium, assembly GCA_009919275.1. Classification (GTDB taxonomy): domain Bacteria; phylum Actinomycetota; class Acidimicrobiia; order Acidimicrobiales; family Ilumatobacteraceae; genus F1-20-MAGs119. The sequence continues at coordinate 6,882 of RGCG01000058.1, read as the reverse complement.
GCGTTCACTCACCCACAAGCTGTCGTAGCGCAGTGCCTCGAGGGCGTCGACGACGTCGAGAAACGAGGTGTCGTTCAGCCGCGTCCGCACTCCGAGCCCGTATCCGACGCGAATCTTCATTGCAGTACGCCTTCCAGTACGTCGGCGGTCTTCGTTGTCATCGAGAGGAAGGGGGAGTGATCGGTGTCGAGTCGGATGGTTGTTGTGCACCGTCGGGCCATGTATTCCTGGTTGCCCGGGTGAACCGCGCGGTCGCGGTTGCACACGACGTAGGTGCTGGGTATCGAGCGCCAAGGTGCCCCACTGACTGGTTGCGTCATCGTTGCAACGGGTTGTGGGGACAGTCGCGCCAGTGCTGCCTTGATTGCGCGCTCGTTGCACTCGCCGTACAGGGCGGGTGCCGCCTTGCCGGGATCAAGCACGGTGAGGCCACCATCGATCGGAACCATGGCGGCGCCCAAGTCAACCGGCCCCCCTGACTCATGGAGAGCGACATCCATGACCGACTCGCCCTCGTCCAAGCAAAAGGCGGCGAGGTACACCAGGTGTTCGATCGCGGAGTCGCGCACTTCCAAAAGTCGCTCGGCCGCCTCGGTGATGACCGCACCCCCGTAGGAGTGTCCGACGAGCACGACCGGTCTGGACAGCGCCGTGACGACGTCGACAACGTGGCCGGCATCGCCGTGGAGATCGCCGAGAGGGAGGACCGATGCGCCGTGGCCCGGCAGGTCGACCGCCAACGAAGCAATTCCGCGACGGTCGAGTTCATTTTGCAACGCAGCCCAGCACCATGCGCCGTGCCACGCTCCGTGAACCAACACGATCAGCGGCTGGCTTTCCGATCCAACGGCTCTTTCTGGCATGGTGGAGATCGTGCCACAGAACCTCGACCCCCTCTCGCAGTTCCGTCTCGACAATCGTGTCGCAATCGTCACGGGTGCATCATCGGGCCTTGGTGTTCGATTCGCCCGGGTGCTCCACGCAGTTGGCGCAAAAGTTGTCATCGCCGCGCGTCGCGCCGATCGACTCGAGGCTTTGGCGGCCGAACTGCCGGGCTGTCTGGCGGTGGCCACCGATGTTGGTGTGGCGGCGGACCGCGAGAACCTCGTGAAACGCGCCGAGGAGCACTTCGGTCGCGTCGACATTCTCGTCAACAACGCCGGGATCTCGCGAACGGGCGGGATCGAGGTTGAGTCCTTGGAAACTTTCGAGAACGTGCTTCAGGTGAACACCGTCGGTGCGTGGCATCTCATCAAGTTGGTGAGTGCCGGAATGCTCGAGCGGAAGTCCGGTGTCATCGTCAACGTCGCTTCGATGCTCGGCCTCGTCGGCGCGACGCCCGTCAAGCAGTCGAACTACGCGGCAAGCAAGGGTGCAGTTATCAACATGACTCGGGAACTTGCCCTGCAGTTCGCCCGCAAAGGAGTGCGGGTGAACGCCATGTGCCCGGGCTGGTTCGAAACGGAAATGACCGCGGGCATGGAGTCCGACGAGGGCAGTCAGCGCTACATCAACTTGAACTCGCCGATCCCAAGAATGGGGCATGCCGACGAACTCGACGGCGCACTGCTGTTTCTCGCGAGTGACGCATCATCTTTCATGACGGGTCAAACCCTCGTCGTTGATGGTGGCTGGACGGCGCGCTGAGCGCCGGACAGCCCGTGGGTGAAGCTGGACGGCGCGCTGATCAGATTGCCGGACGGCGCTGTGCCCACGGAGCAGCGTCTTCGAGCTGTGACGCGACACGAAGGAGGATGTCTTCGCGCGCGTAGGCGGCAACGAGTTGCACACCGATCGGCAGACCGTCCGCGTTCCAGTGCAGGGGAAGGCTGATCGCGGGTTGCCCAGTGGTGTTGAACTGCGAAGTGAACGACACCCAATCAGCGGCGATGCGTCCGGTCGCACCGGGATCGGACGGATCGTTGCGAGACGTGCCGACGGGGAGTGGTGGGGCCGAAGTGGTGGGGGTGAGAAGAAGGTCCCAACCGTCTTCCCACCACTGTGCGACCCTGCGCCTGAAGGCCCCGGCGGCATTGGTTGCAAGGGCGTAGTCGAGTGCCGACAGCTTGCTTGCGTATTCGGCCATCGACCAGTTCATCAACTCGATGTCGTCGATCGTCACATCGCGACCGATCAATGTGGCAAGCCCATCGCGATTGGCGGCCATGTTCGTGGCCCACAACGCGGAGAACCGTGCCGCGGCACGAGGGTCGTCGAGTGCGGCCGGGAACGCGGGTTCGACGTGGTGGCCGAGGGACTCGAGCAAGCGCGCAGTGTGGGACACCGCATCGACGCAGTCGGGGTGGATTGCCTCGCCGGTGAACTTCGTGGTCACGAATCCGATGCGCAAGCGACCCGTCGGGGAGCCGAGCTCGTTGGTGTAGGGGCGGGCGGGTGCGGGTGCGATGACGAGGTCGCCCACACCGGGACCGTGCACGACATCGAGCATTGCTGCGGTGTCGCGAACCGAGCGCGACACGCAAAGTTCGACTCCGAGGTTCGACTCGAGACGGGTCGGACCGACGGTGATGCGTCCCTGCGAGACTTTGAGACCGACGAGACCACAGCATGATGCGGGGATGCGGATTGAACCGCCACCGTCGCTCGCATGTGCAATCGGCACCATGCCTGCTGCAACCGCCGCCGCCGATCCGCCGCTCGATCCACCACATGTGTGATTCGTGTTCCACGGGTTGCGTGAGATTCCCCACGCTTCTGGTTCGGTGACGGGAACGCTGCCCCACTCGGGTGACGTCGTGCGTCCGAGAAAGACCAGGTGTTGGGCCGCGAAGCGCTCGACAAGTGTGGTCGAAAACGTCGGCGTGAAGTGGGCAGCCTTCATCGCCTTGTTGCCATTCGAGATGGGGAAGCCCGCGTAGAACGTGTGAAGATCCTTCAAAAGGAATGGGACCCCGGCAAAGGGCGTGGAAGGTTTGTCGCGGTCGACGGCGGCGGCGAGCTCTCGGCCGTGGTCGAACCATCTGTAGTTCACGGCATTCACCGATGGATCGATCGATTCGATGCGCTCGACCGCGGCTTGCGTCAGCTCGCCTGCGGAAATCTCGCCCTCGCGCACGAGTTGCGCCTGGGCGGTCGCGTCGAGCCAACGAGTGTCGTCCGCGAGTGATGTCATGTGCGCCCCCTTTTCAAACCTTTAGTCTATCAGTGCTTGTAGTGGGCTAGCGTCGACCAGAGTGTCCCCTGATCCAAGCCAACTGAGCACGCCCGAGCCACCTGCTCAGTTGACCTCTCGAGAGGTCCTGCGCTCGCCCGACGTGCGAGCGATGTTGGTGTACGGGACGTGTCTCTACACCGGTCTCATGTTGCAGGCAGCGGTCCTGGGCAAACAGGTCTACGACATCACCGGTCGCGAAATTGACATTGGTTGGATCGGCCTCGTCGAGTTCCTCCCCGCAGCGGTGCTGGTGCTCGTGACGGGTGTCGTGGCCGATCGTTTCTACAGACGCAATGTCGTCTTGGTGGCCGTTGCCGGTGAGCTGATCAGCGCGGTCGCTCTCATGCTCTACGCCCGCACCAACCCGACGGCTGTCGCCCCCATCTTCATGATCACCCTCCTGTACGGCATCGCGCGCGCCTTTGTCGCCCCCGCTGCGCGGTCGATCTGGCCGTCGATAGCGCCGCCGGGGGGTCTGCCCGCCGTCGTCGCATTGTCGTCGGCGACGTGGACGGGTGCTGCCATCGCGGGCCCGGCGATGTCGGGGCTGCTCTACAGCATCGACCCGTGGATCGCGTATTTCGCTGCATCACTGTTGATCGCGATGGGTATGGCGGCGATTCTTCGCGTGAACGTGCCGCGAAACATCGTGGCAACGACCGAACGACCCACCTTTCGGCACGCGATCGAGGGGCTTGTCTTCATTCGCCGCACACCGATTCTGCTCGCGGCAATCTCCCTCGATCTGTTCGCTGTGCTCTTCGGCGGCGCCATCGCTTTGCTACCCGTCATCGCCGAAGAGCGGCTCGGGGTGGGTGACGTCGCCTACGGATGGCTCCGCGCCGCGGTCGGAATCGGGGCAGCGGCGATGGCGCTCTTTCTCGCATGGCGGCCGGTCCGCCGACGTGTCGGACACAAGTTGTTCGTCGTGGTTGCAACCTTCGGAGTCATGACAGTCGTCCTCGGGCTCACACACAACTACGTCGTCGCCTTCATTGCGATCGTCGTGATGAGCGCCGCCGACATGGTGAGCGTCTTCATTCGCAGTTCGATCGTTCCTTTGGTCACTCCGGATGAAAAGCGTGGTCGGGTGTTGGCCGTCGAGAACGTTTTCATTGGTGCGTCGAACGAACTTGGTGCATTCGAATCCGGCGTCGCGTCGCAGGCCCTCGGCACCGCCGGTGCGGTCGTTGGTGGAGGTATTGCAACCGTGGGCATTGCCGGGTTGTGGTGGCTCCTCTTTCCTGCCTTGCGTCGCGTCGATCGATTCTCTGATCTTGAGGAGCGCGCCGAGAATTCGGGCTGACGCCGCGTAAAATGGTGGAGTGCCGGTACTCCCCACCGAAAAATTGCGCGAAAAAAAGCGCTTGGTCCGCGAATTCCGTGCGTTCGTCGACCGCGGCAACGTGGTCGAGTTGGGTGTCGCTTTCGTCATGGGTGCGACCTTCAAGACCGTCATCGACGCCTTGGCCGGCGACGGCGGCAAGAACCCCGGAATCCTCGGCGGCCTCATCGGCGCGATCTTCGGGGGCAAGACGCCGAACTTCAACGACAAGGGCGTCACGCTGAACGGCAGTTTCCTTCCGCTCGGGTCGCTTCTGACCGCCGCCTTCAACTTTCTTCTCGTGTCCCTCGCGATGTTTCTTGTCATTCGTCTCTACAACCGATTTCGTTCGGGCGAAGCAAATGCCAAGCCCGCCCCGACAACCAACGAGATCCTCACCGAGATTCGCGACGAATTGCGTCGACGTCCATGACAAAACGTCCTGTCATGCTCGCCGCGGTAGCGGCGCTTGCGGCCGTTGCACTGGTTCTGCCCTCGTGCGGCGGCGACTCCGGCAACACGAGCGGCACTCTCGACGGCGTTGGTCGCATCCCGGGCAACGATTTCGTCGGCGTCGCAACTCTGCCGCCCGACATCGCTTCCGACGTATCGATTCCCGAGATCGACGGCGCCGTCCTTGGCGCCGTTGCCAAGGGCAACCGGTTCTTGATGATCGGCGACTCGATTCTCTCGTCGATCGCCAAGCGGTACGGCAACGAAGCCTGCGGACTTTTGGTGCCGCAGGGTTGGAACGTGGCACTCGAGGCCGAAGCCGGTCAGTTCGTCGAGTTCGGGCTCGACGTGCTCGAGAAGCGTTGGAACGAGGGCTGGGATGCCGTGTTGATCGAACTCGGCACGAACTATGCGGGCAGCAAGGATCGGTACCGCGAAACGATGGAGAAGATCCTCGATCGCATCGGCGACACACCCGTCGTTCTTGCCAACACCACGGTGTTTCGCGCACCGCAAAAGGAAGTGAATGCAGTCATCGATGATCTTGTCGAGAGGTACCCGAATGCAACCCTTCTCGATTGGGCTGCGATCTCGAAGTCGCCGGGCGTGTTGAGCGGCGATCGCATCCATCCGACACCAAAAGGTCGTGTGGTGCTCGCCACCGCAATTGCGCGCGCTGCCGGTGTTGCGCCGTCATCACCGGGTGACTGCATGAAGGTCTACTTCCAGGACGACAGTCGGGTGCTTCCCGACGTGATGCCGGGCAAGGACGACACGACGGTTCCTCCGACCAGCGAGAGCATCGACACAACCGCTGTAGTGGCTGAAACTTCCACGATCCCTGCGACCACCGGGGCGCCGACAACGATCGTCGCGCAAACGACAATCGCGCCACCGACCACGATTGCTCCGCCGCCGCCCAGTGCCGCACCGGCGACCACGGTGGTTGCGCCCAGCTCGTCGGCGGGCTGATGCTTCAGGTGAACTCGCTCACCGTCGAGGTGGGTGGAAAGACAATCGTCGAGGGTGCCTCGTTCACGATCATGCCGAAGGACAAGGTCGGCTTGGTCGGCCGAAACGGTGCCGGAAAGACCACGTTCTTCAAGACGCTCGGCGGTGATCTCGAACCCGCCGGTGGCTCCGTCATTTGCAAGGGCGGCTTCGGGTACCTGTCGCAGGATCCGCGCCAGGCGGGCGAATTCGATGGTCGTCGGGCGATCACGCACATTCTTGCGGGACGCAACATCGATGAGCAGTTGACGCGCATCGAAAAGCTCCGCATCGCAATGGAAGAGAACGCGAGCGAAGCGAACATCAACAAGTACACCAAGGCACAGGACCTGTTCTCATCGCAGGGTGGTTACGCTGCCGAAAGCGAAGCACGGGCGATTGCGGCCGGGCTCGGATTGCGCGCCGACCGCCTTGATCTGCAGCTGAGCGTGCTGTCTGGGGGTGAGCGACGACGAGTCGAACTTGCGAAGATCCTCTTTGCGGGCAGCGACGTGCTGCTGCTCGACGAACCGACCAACCACCTCGACGTCGACGCCAAGACGTGGCTCCTCAATTTCCTGCGCCAGTACCGGGGTGCGCTGTTGGTGATCAGTCACGACCTCGAACTTCTCGACGAGGCAATTACGCGCGTCTTGCATCTCGACCGTCCGGGCGAAGACGATCTTGGCAACCTCGTCGAATACAAGGGCACCTACTCGCAATACAAGTCGGCTCGAGCGGAGGACGAAAAGCGCCTTGCCCGCAAGGCGACCCTCGAGTCGAAGGAAATCGACCGACTGCAGACGCTCGTCGACCGTTTCGGCGCCAAGGCCACCAAGGCATCGATGGCGCACAGCATCGAAAAGCGCATCGACCGCATGGAGGCGAACCGCACCAAAGCCGTCACCAAGGACCGGGTGCTCAAGGTGAAGTTCCCCGA
>RGCG01000057.1 GCA_009919275.1 Actinomycetota bacterium | reverse complement strand
CAATCTGCGCGGCCTTCGTGCCGCTAAAACCAATCTGCGCGGCCTTCGTGCCGCTGAACCCCTCTCCCATGTTGGTCAGTCTAGGAGGTCGGATCCGAGAAGTCTTCGGGCGAGATGGTGTCGAGAAAGTCCCTGAATTCATCGACGACCGACTCCTCTTCCTCCTCGGCGGGTGTGTCGTCGCTGATCTCGCGGCCGACTTTGTCGAGAAGATCGGCCGAGGCGAAAACCCCCGCCCCGGCCCTGAGCGCCAGAGCGATTGCGTCGGACGGACGGGCGGACACCGTGGACTCGCCGTGTGGTCCGCTCAAGACGATGTCGGCAAAGTAGGTCTCGTTGCGGATCTCCGTGACAACCACCCTTTCGAGTCGACTCGCCGCAGATTCAAGAAGCAACAAGGTCAGGTCGTGCGTCAATGGACGCGGAGGCGTCGTTCCCTCGAGAGCCGTGTGGATGGCGCTTGCTTCGGGACCACCGATGTAGATCGTCATGACGCGACGACGACCCTCGGACTCGCGCAGAACGAGAATCGGTTGGTTGCTCGGCAACTCAAGACGCAGGCCGACGATTTCGACGCGCGCCACACCATCCATGACGCCGAGGATACTTACTGACGGGGCTCGAGAAATTGGCCGACGGCCTGTTGCACGAGAACGCGACGGAGGTCACCGGCCAGGCCGACGAGCGATGCGAGCATGTCGGCCGATTGCGACCTGGCCTCGGGGTTCTTCTGCCGCAAAAGCGGCATCAGACGCTGCTCGAACAGCGCGGCCTCCTTCTCGGCTGCCAACCGCCACGACTTCAAGTGACGGATGTCGATTCCGAGGTCGAGAAAACCCTTGGCAAGGGCACCGATTTCCCTCGCGGCAGCCTCGTAGAAGGTGTCACCACCCACTTGTCGGGCCGAAATCAGTCCGAACTGCTCGAGCATCCGCACGTCGGCGTCGGTCAATCCGCTCAATTCGACGAGATCCTCATGGGAGACGGGTCCGCCCTGCGGACCGGCCGACGCGGTAGTCATCGCAGGCGCCGCGGACGTTGGTTTCGGCACCGCTCGACGAGCGGCTGGATGCAGCCGCTCCGATTCAGCGAGCACCACGGGATCGATCTCGATTTCAACGCTTTCGTCGAAACCCTGGTCACTGGCAGAGGGTGGGTTGAGTTTGTGAATGCGAGCCAACTCACGGCTGACGTCGCCAACGGTTTGGTGACGCAAAGCGGGCGGCAGGTTTGTCGGCGCTGTGGGATCCCGCGGAATTGCGCCGGATTCATCGAGACGGTCGCGGATGACACGCAACGGTAGATAGTTCGTTTCTTGCTCGCGCAGGATGTAACGCAGTCGCTCGATCTCTGCATCGGTGAACTTGCGGTAACCCGACGGCGTCCGCTCGGGTTCGATCAAGCACATAGGCGCCCTCGCTGAGCACGACCTGTGCATGACGTCGCGACACCGTGATGTCGTCGAGGACGATGTCTGAGTTCGGATGCCGTCCGATGTTTGTTGTGCCCAACCCGAGGGGAAAGCGATCGCCGTACTGCTCCCCCGTACGCGACACGAGGACCGCGCCGCCGATCGGCAATTCCGACGTCCGGAAGACAACGTCGTCTGAATGACCCGCAGAATCCTGCAATGCATCGACCCGCGTCAGGGTGATGGTGCGGTCGGTCGCACTGTCGAGTACGGCTCCACAGACGCTGCAGAACGCCGCCTGGGGCGGATTCCGGTGTGCGCAGCGGTTGCAGTAGACGTACGACACGCGTCCTACGCCCCCGTCAGGTTGCCGTAGGCGGCGGCATCGAGAAGGTCACCCAATTCGGTTTCGTCGCCCATCGTGATTTCGCAGATCCAGCCCTCACCGTAGGGATCGGTGTTGACGAGTTCAGGTTGTGAGTTCAGCGCCTCGTTGACCGCGGTGACGGTTCCCGAGACCGGCGCATAGATATCGGACACCGACTTCGTGCTCTCGACCTCGGAAAACGATTGACCCTTGGTCACCGCGACACCGACGGACGGGACCTGCACGAAGACAACGTCGCCAAGTGCATCTTGGGCGTAATCCGTGATACCGATCCTGACCGAGGCACCGTTGCGGCGCACCCATTCGTGGTCAGCGCTATAGGACAGATCGGACGGGATATTCATGGCTCATACCGTAGTTCGGCGCTGCCGACCGGCACGTAAATGCTCGCGAACTTTCGGTACGTATTGCACTGCGGTGACGTAACTCAACACCAAACCGGGCACGACCAGCACCCAGCCGACGAGGCCGAACAGTGGTTCGAGTGCAATCCCCGAGTTTGAAAGGGTGAGGGCCGGAACCGCGAACATCAGAACGAAAGTCGCCCACTTTCCGAGGTACGTCACCGCGAACCTCTCCATTCCAAAGGCGGTCGCCACGACCATCATCAAGCCGACGCCAACCTCGCGGGCCAGAATCAAGATCGCTACCGCCAGATTGACGGCACCGTCAATACCGAGTGCCGACAAGCCGACGATGAAAAGAACCCGGTCGACCGTCGGATCAAAGACGGCTCCGAAAGGTGAAGTCTGGTTGAACCGACGGGCTACCCAGCCGTCCACCCAATCCGTTGCCCCGAGGCACCCGATGATGATTCCGGCGGCGAGTCGAGAGTCGCGGCCGAAGAGCACCCACAGGAAGACCGGAAGACACCCCAGTCTCACCAAGGTGATGGCGTTCGGAACCGTCAACAGGCTGCGACGCGAAAACAGATCCGACACGCGGCTCACCATAGACCCACCCATGCCCGCCGTGCGCGGACCACTCGAATGGTTAATCTCGCCCCATGGGGGCAATGAAAGCATCGGATTCGTTTGCGGGTTTCGACCTCGGAGGCTCGACAGCGCTGATCACCGGTGGAGCCTCCGGATTGGGTGCCCAAACGGCGGAACTTCTCACGAATCGCGGAGCCAGAGTCGCGATTGCCGACATCAACATCGACGCCGCAACCGACCTCGCCCGTCGGCTCGACGGTGTCGCCGTCTCCTGCGATGTCACCGACTCGACACAGGTACGCGATGCCGTGAACGAGACCGTCCGCGCGTTCGGCAAGCTCGACGTGATGGTGAACAACGCCGGGATCGCACCTCCACCGGACAATGATCGATTTCAGCGAATGGTCAACAACCAAATGGCTCGACTCGACCCGTCGATCGAAGCCGCGCCTCTCGACATCCTGGTCAACCTTTCCGACCCCGTCTGGGATCGGATGATCAAAACACACCTCTACGGCGTCTTCTACGGCACACGCGAAGCACTCGCCCACATGACGCCGCGACGCACGGGCTCGATCATCAACATTTCCTCGATTCTCGGATTGCGTCCATCGGCATCGGCGCCGCACTATTCGGTCGCCAAGGCCGGCATCATCGCCCTCACGAAGGCGTCTTCGGCTGAGGTGTCACAGTTCGGTGTTCGCATCAATGCCGTCTGCCCCGGGTACACCGACACGCCACTGCTCGGTCAGTACTCCGAGATGATGCGATCGGTCATCATCTCCCAGATCGGAATGGGTCGAATGGGAACCGCGGACGAAATTGCGGAGGTCATTGCATTTCTTGCTTCTCCAGCCGGGTCGTACTGTACGGGCGAAATATTCAGCGCCTCAGGGGGTTACCTGGCATGACAACCATCTTCACGCGCATCATCAAGGGCGAACTACCCGGCACATTCGTTCACCGCGACGACGAGGTGGTCGTTTTCATGACCATCAATCCGATCTCGCCCGGCCACGCACTCGTCGTACCCGTAGCCGAGGTCGATCAGTGGACCGACCTCGATCAAAAGACGCGAACCCGACTCTTTGATGTTGCCCACAAGGTCGGCGAAGCGCAAAAGAAAGCCTTCTTTTGCAACCGCGTCGCATTGATCATTGCCGGTTTCGAGGTTCCCCATTGCCATGTGCACGTCATTCCGGCCAACGACATGGGCGACGTTTCCTTCGCCAACGCGGCCGCACACGCTGATCCCGATGAACTTCGTCGCCTTGCCGAGGCAATCAAGGCGAAGTTGAAGTGACCGCGAACTAGTCGAAGAGACTGTCGGGCAATTGACCCGCCACGGGGTCCACGTTTGTCGGGTCGTTGTTGCGCACCGAGTTCACCTTCGTCGACACTTCAACGGCCCCAAGAATCCCTTCTTCCAGCGGACGCAACGCGGTCACTGCTTCGATGGCATCACCCTCGAGCCACGCCTCAAGTGAATCCCCCGTCAAGATCGCGGGCATACGGTCGTGAATTTCAGAAAGAGAAGGGTTGGCCGCAACCGTGATCACGCAAGCGCGAGGCAGACCGCCGCTTGTTTCATCACCGACGTCCCACAACCCGGCGACGGCCAACGGGGCCCCATCCACCCGTGAGATGAAGTAGGGAATCTTGCGTTTCGCTTCCTTGGTGGTCAACCATTCGTAGTAGCCCGTCATGGGGACCACGCAGCGCTGCTGCGGAACCAGGCCACGAAATGACGGCTTTTCCGTCACGGATTCGGCACGCGCATTGATCAGTGGCGCCGGAGTGGAGCGACGCCAGGCGGGCATCAGCCCCCACACGAACGTGTCAAGACGGCGGTGGCCCTGGTGTTCACGAATTCCGGCGATGCGAGTCGTCGGGGCGACGTTCCAACTCGGACGAAGGCTGACGTCGCCGACCTCCGCATCGAAGATCGCAGCGAGAGTCGACACTGGCGTCGAGCTGACAAAGCGGCCACACATCGGCACCGAGTGTAAGACTGACCGCCGTGCGCGTCGACCTTCTCGTGGATCAATCACTTGCTTCGTTGAGCGAACTGCTTGATTGCGCCGTGCGCGCCGAGGCTTCCGGCTTCGATTCGATCTTTGTCTTTGATCATCTCGCAACCATGCAGCCCAAGGCGTCCTCGGGGGACATGCTCGATCCCCACGTTCTCCTCGGTGCGATGGCCGTTCGAACGTCACGACTCAAACTCGGCGTCCTCGTCAACAATGTCTCACTTCGTCGCCCCGAGGTGATCGCCGGTGCCACCGCATCGCTCGACATCGTCTCGAACGGTCGTGCGGTGCTCGGTCTCGGGGCAGGTGCGGCACCATCGACGTATTTCGCGGCCGAATTCGATGCATTGGAGATTCCGATTCCCACGCCGATGTCCCATCGCCACGACCTACTACTCCAATCACTCGAGAAAATCCGCGGCGTCTGGCGCGGCGATCATGATCGGGGGGTTCGACTTCCCAAGCCTCTCAGTCCCATTCCGGTCATCGTCGGCCTGAACAGCCTCGAGCTGGCCACCAAGGCTGCGGCACACGGCTGTGGCATCAACGTGCGGGGCAGTCATCCGGATCTCGCGACCATCGCCGCCGCAGCCGATCCGTCCCTCGGTGAATGGGCGTCGTCTGTGTGGATCCATTACGAGCCCGAACTCGCCGACCGTAGTCACCCACGCTTCGATGAATTTGCAGAGCTCGGAATTTCCCGCGTGATGCTGATGACGACCGACAACACCGATTTTCTCACGATCTGATTCGAATCGTCACCCTTGGATTCTTGGCCGGATCCAAGAGCGCAAACAGTTTCTTCATCACGCTCCGCGAGACACTGACGCAACCGCTCGTCGGCTTCGTTCGCCCCGCCCCGTCATAGGCATGTACGTGGATGAAGATCGCACTCCCCTTCCCCACCACGATCGGGGAACTGTTGTAGTCGGTGGTCAGGGCGTGCTCGTACGGTCCGGCCAAGGCGATTCTTCTCAGATCCTCGTTCTGCCGGCCACACTGCTTTCTCGTTACCCACTGGTTGTAGAACCCATCCGTCACGTCGGAGATCCAACAATCCCCGTCCTTGACACGCCGGTACGGCAACACCACCCGCGGAGACTCCGCCACCCCAAACGCGCCGCTGATCCCAAAAGAGCCGAGTGGAGTCGTGCCATCGCCCTCACGGCGATTTCTCTTCACACCGTTTCGCCCCACCCGTGCGGAAACGGGCCCCAGCACCTTCGTTGCAACTCCAGCCGACACTTCGAACAATGTGAGCGCTGCGACAGTAGAACTCGCCGACCCGACCTCGACAACAATCTCCTGATGCACGACGTCACTGGCGCTCGCGTCGGACACACCGATGGCACCCACGAAGAACAGCAAAACCGAAAACAACTTGATGGTCGGGCTGGCGGGATTTGAACCCACGACCTCTTGTCCCCCAGACAAGCGCGCTAACCAAGCTGCGCCACAGCCCGTACGGTCGAAAGGCTACCTGAAGAGATCGACAACCCTCCACGACAGATAGAGAACGAGACCGGTGAGAAGGAGCTTGAAGTGCCACGGGGCCTTTTCGTCTCCTGCGTCTTCTTCGCCCTTGGCCAGCGCCTTCAGGTCGAGGTTCTTTGCGGTGATGCGACCGTGGGCATCGGGTAGATCGGCGACCTTGCCACACTTTGGACAACGACCGTCATCGGTCATTGAACTGGGTGCGAAATATTTCGCGCACTCCTCGCACCAAGGCATGATTACTCGGCCCTCCGCCTAACACGAAGCTTGATGGGAGTCGAGCCGAACTTGAAGGCCTCACGGATCGAACGTTCGAGATAACGCAGATACGACGGAGGGAGCTCGCGATTCACGAACAAGGTGAATGTGGGCGGGTCGGCCGCACCCTGAAGCGCGTAGAGGACACGGGCTCCGGCCGCTGCGGGCTGCTTTTGCTGGGCTTCGGCGAGTACGCGGTTGACATCGCGCGTGGGCACTCGACGCTGATACTGCTCGATCGAATCGGTGAGTATCGGCAGGAGTCGGTGCACTCCCATTCCCGACAGCGCCGAGACGCGAAGGACGGGAGCATCCCCGATGAAGTAGAGCTTGCGAGCCATCTCGGTGGTCATCGCTTCGCGCGCCTCGGTATCGAGCAAGTCCCACTTGTTCAGGATCACGATGAGCGGGCTTCCGGCGGCGTCGATGCGTTCGGCGAGTCGCTGGTCTTGGCTCGTCACGCCCTGTGTCGAATCGATCACGAGCAACGCCACATCGGCCTCGTCAACCGCGCGAAGAGCACGGACGAGCGAGTAGTACTCGGCGGAGTCATCGATCTTTGCGCGCCGACGCATGCCGGCCGTATCGACGAGAACGATGCGACCATCTTCTGTCTCAATGAGTGTGTCGATCGCATCGCGGGTGGTCCCGGCCATGTCGTGCACCACACTGCGCTCTTCGCCGCAGAGTCGGTTGAACAGCGTGCTCTTCCCGACGTTCGGTCGCCCGACGATCGCCACCCGGGGTACGCCCTCGAGGTCGGCGTCGATTGCTGGCACGGGCTCGACGTCATCGGCGTTGTCGATCTCGTCCTCGGCCACGATGCCCAATTCGTCAACGACGACGTCGAGCAGATCGCCCGCGCGTCGACCGTGAAGGGCCGACACCGGATAGGGCTCGCCGAGGCCAAGGGAGAGAAAACTCCACCGATCCGTCTCGCGGCGGTCGTTGTCGGCCTTGTTTGCGACCACCATGACCGATCGACCCGTGCGTCGCAACCAGCCGGCAATTCGCTCATCCTCGTCGGTGGCACCGACCGACGCATCGACGACGAACAACACCAGGTCGGCCGACTTCACGGCCTGCTCGACCTGTCGCGAGACCTTTTCGTCGAGCTCAGAGCCACCCGGCATCCACCCGCCCGTGTCCGTGACGAGGAACTCGCGGCCGAGCCAGTTTGCGTCGTGGGTCTTGCGGTCACGGGTGATGCCCGGTCGATCTTCGACGATGGCCACCTGGCCGCCGACGAAGCGATTGAACAGGGTGCTCTTGCCGACGTTTGGTCGGCCGACGATCACGACGTGGGGTTTCATAGCGAACGATCGAGGATACGGCGCAACGATGCTCCATCGGTGGGAACCACGGTGACATTCGACGGTAGGTCCGCGAGCGTCGTTCCGTCGAGGAACCGGTTCTCCGACAAACACACATCAGGCAGGAGAAATTGGTCGATCTCGGGGTGATTGGAGATCTCGCGCGCGATGTCGGCCCCCACCATCAACCCGGCCACCGCAGTGTTGCCGCCGAAGAACTCGTTGTGGACGGGAATCACGCTCACGTTGCGACCGGTGACGAGCTTCGACAGCACGGGAGCGGCGTACTCGCCTGTCAACACACCGATCTTTCCCTCGCCCCGCGGCATCCGCCGATCGGAGAGTTGCACGCGTGCGGGGCGAAGCCCGGTGTCCCCCGCCGGATTGATCGGGGCTCGTTCGCCGCGGTAACCACCGGGTGTCGCACCGTCGACCGACGCAAAGAACCCCGACGTGACATCGGCAACGACCCGCCGGCGACCCTCGAACTCCTCGACAAAACTCGCGACGATGCCGACACCGTCCTCGTACATCGGGAAGTCGCCATATTCCTTGACCGGAGGCATGTCTCGGCCGGCCAAGAGATACAACTCATCGGATGCCCAGAACATCGGATGACCGACGACTCTTTGGGCAATTTTGCGCCACGTGTCGATGAGATCGACGGTCGCGCGCGCCTCGTCGACGGTGTGTATCCGCAATTGCGCCTCCGGATTGAACCTGCTGAGACCGAGCGGCACGATGGCGACGGCATCGATTTCCGGAAACTCATCGAGGACCCCGGCCATGGTTCGCTCGAGCACCTCGCCATCATTGAGCCCCGGACACAGGACCACCTGACCTCGCACTCGTGTGCCGTTGTCGAGAAGCGCCCGCAGCCATCGCAGACTCATGGCACCGCGCTCGTTGCGCAACATCTCCGCGCGACCCCACGGGTCGGTGTCGTGGATGCTCACGTGGAGGGGCGACAGCGCCTGGTCGACAACTCGCTCGAGATCCATCTCCGTGAAACGAGTCAAAGTGGTGAAATTGCCGAACAGAAAACTCAGCCGATAATCGTCGTCCTTCAGGTAGAGACTGCGCCGAAGGCCCTTGGGCAATTGGTAGATGAAGCAGAACGAGCAGTGGTTGTCACACGTCTGCACCCGGTCGAACACCGCACTGGCAATCGACACCCCGAGGGGCTCCCCCGCGGCCTTCTCGACTTCGATGTCGACCTGCATCCCACCGCGATCCACACGCAGCGTGACGAATGCCTCGTCGACCTGGTGGTGCCACTCGATGATGTCGCGAATGGGTCGATCGTTCACCATGACGACCACGTCGCCCACGCGAACGTCGGCGTTCGCCGCGGACGAGCCCGGCACCACCTCGGTGATTCGGGCGCTGAGATCTGCCGAATCACTCACAAGGTCAGGCTAACGCTGGGCCAGAGAAGTAACGTTCACATTGGTGTCGGACACCCACCCCAGAACCACATGACAACCAGCCAGGCCAACGTCGACAAAGTGCTCCTCGCGGCGCCGCGGGGCTTTTGTGCGGGTGTCGAGATGGCGATCAAGGCTCTCAGCTGGTTGGTTCGTTCGTTCGAACCACCCGTGTACTGCTACCACGAGATAGTCCACAACCGAATCGTCGTCGATCGCTTCAAAGAGCGCGGCGTCATTTTTGTCGACGACCTCGCCGAAGTGCCCGAAGGTCGCCCCATCATGTTGTCGGCACACGGTTCGCCACCTGCCGTCGTCGAAGAGGCAAAGCGTCGTGGCAGTTACGTGGTCGACTCGGTGTGTCCGCTCGTCACAAAGGTCCACCACGAAGTCAAGGTCCGCGCAAACAAGGGCTACAGAATCGTCTACGTCGGTCACGAGGGACATGAAGAAGCCGTCGGCACCATGGCAGTTGCCCCGCGTGCGATCAGTCGCGTGGAGTCCGTCGAGGACGTTGATGCACTGCCCGTCTTCGACGAACCCGTGGCCCTTCTCGCCCAGACCACGCTCTCGCACCGCGACTGGTCCGACGTCGCGGTGCGCGTCCGTGAACGATTCCCCGATGTGTGGTCGCCGGGTCGCAGCGATCTCTGCTTTGCTACGACCAACCGCCAAAGTGCCCTCACCGAAATGGCACCGCGTTGCGATGCCATCATCGTGATCGGTTCGTCGAACTCCTCGAACACCAGGGCATTGGAACAACTCGCTATCGAATCCGGCTGTTCACGGGTTCTCCGCATCAATCGCGCCGATGAATTGCCGACCACGTTGTCGGGAACGATCGGCGTCACTGCAGGAGCATCGGCACCCGAAGAACTCGTCGACGAGGTTCTGGCCGCACTCAACCCGCGGTTCGGCGTCGAAGAGGTTCGTGTGACCGACGAAGACGAGTACTTTCCGCCGCCACGCAACATCCGTGAACTTCAGTCGGCAACACTCTCGACGTTCTATTCGATGCTCGGCGTGCCGGCCACGAAGCGTCAGCCGAGTCGCGACCACGACATCGCCGCCAGCACCGTTCTCCACGCACTTTCTTCGGCAAAAGGACCACAACGATGATCGACCCAACCCTTGACAGCCTGCGAACGTTCCTCCACCTCCTTGCAGCCTCGGTATGGGTGGGCGGACAGGTGGTGCTTGGTGGCCTCGTTCCACGAGTGCGCAAGACCAATCCCGATGCCTTGAAGACCATCGCGCATGGTTTCGCTCGGG
>RGCG01000056.1 GCA_009919275.1 Actinomycetota bacterium | reverse complement strand
TGCGCCGGCGTCGGAAGGCGCGAGCTTGTTCAGGTTCGCCGGGTTGCCGTCGTACCAACTCAGGTAACGCTGGTACACGGCCTTGCAGTTGTGCACAAGGTCCCCGTAGTAGCCGCGGGTGTGACCCTGGGCGAGGAATTCGTCGGGCAGGCGCAATTCGGCCGCAATTTCGGTGGGGACGTAGCCCTTGTTGGCGAGCCGCATCGTTTGGTCGTGCATCCACTTGTAGAGGTCGCGCTGCAGCGTGAGGAATTCGCGAACGTTCTCGCCGCCCCACCGTGGCCAGTGGTGCGATGCGAACATCAGGTTCGCCTTGTCGGCGAAGAGTTCGATGGCCTCGTTGATGTACTTCGACCATGCGAGTGCGTTGCGCACTTGTGCACCGCGAATGGGAACAAGGTTGTGCATTGTGTGGGTGCAGTTCTCGGCCGTGCACAACCAGCCGAAGTCGGGGAAGAAGAAATTCATCTCCGCAGGCGCCTCGGTCTCGGGTGTCATCTGGAAGACGATGCGCACACCGTCGACGGTCATTTCCTGTCCGGTGTGTGTGATGTCGTGGGTTGGCGCAATGAGGCCCGAAATATCGTGCGGCACTGCCTTGCCCAGGCCGGCGTCGATGTGCGCATCGGGTCCGGGTGGCAGTAGCGGGCCGAACTGATAGGCCGAGCGGCGCAACATTGCCGGGCCGGCGATGATGTTTTCCGAGATCGCCTCGTGCAGGAAACCCTCGGGAGCAATGACGATGCAGCGTCCAGCATCGACGTCGGCCTGCGAGGTGACGCCATTGACACCACCGAAGTGGTCGGCGTGCGAGTGGGTGTAGATCACTGCAACGACCGGTCGCGTGCCGAGCTGGTTGTTCGCCAGGTCGAGTGATGCTCGGGCGCACTGGCCCGACGTCAACGGGTCGATGACGATCCAGCCGGTCGCACCCTCGATGAAGGTGATGTTCGAGATGTCGTAGCCGCGCACCTGCCAACACTTCGGTGCCACCTCGAACAGGCCGTGACGACGGTTCAATTGCGCCTGTCGCCACAAGCTGGGGTTGACCGTCTCGGGTGGGGTCGCGTCGTCGGCCAGAAACGAATAGCGGGAGATGTCCCACACGTTTCGTCCGGTTGCGGGATCGGTGATTCGGCCATCGGGAATAGCGGCAATGAACCCACGGTCGGCGCGCGTGAAGTCGTCGGCATCGAGATCGAATCGAACCGAGGCGTTTGCCGCACGCGTGTGTTCTGTTGCTGGCTTTCTCATCCGCGGATTCCCCTCTGGATCGACTCGAAGATTCCGGCCATGTTCCTCACCTGCGTCGGGTTCAGATGATCGAAGAGATGCTCCCGAACGTTTTCGACGTGGTCGGGAGCGGCCTTCTGAAGTCGACGCAGTCCGGCTGCGGTGAGTACCGCCATCATGCTGCGCCGATCTTCTTCGCTGCGTTGGCGCGCAACGAGCCCACCTTTCACCAGTCCGTCGAGCCGCCTCGTGAGACCGCTGGGAGAGAGTCGCAGAGCGTCGGCGAGATCGCACATGCGCATCGCCCGGTCATCGGCCTCGGACAAATAGACGAGAACTTGGTAGTCACCCAGCGTCAGACCGTGTTCGGCAAGACCCGCCTCGAAAGCAGTCATCAGGTCGCCGACACTCTCGATGAACGCGCGCCACGCGACCGCCTCGGTTTCGTTGAGCCATTACGCATTCCACCGCTACTTCTACGCAATCGACAACAACAACATCGACCTGTTGATCAACGAGGTCTTCACGAAGGACGCCGTTCTCGTGATTTCGAATTACCCGCCGGGCAGCGGTCAGAACCTTCTTCTCGACACCGAAGAGAAGATTCGCGCGGTTTACGGCCCCATCAAGGCCGACGGGCATCGCCACAACGCTTCGAACACGTCGGTGTGGGTCAACGACGACATCACCGAGGCAAAAGTGACGAGTTTCTTCGTCACCACCATCGCATGGGGCAATCAAGGCGGCATGTACGAAGGCACGTTCGTTCCGATGGGCGACGGCACATGGAAAGCGAAGCGGTGGTTGGTATCGAGTCAGTGGGGCTGGCGCCTCACCGACACCGAATACAAGATGCCCGCTCCATATCTCTACGAGCCCCCGTCGGTGGGCACGGAAATGGGTGGCTACCAGCCGAAGTGACCACGGGCCCACCACGTTCCCCGAACACGGTGAGAGTGATTGAGTTCGGGTGGGTCATCATTCCCACGTGGAACTCTCCGGAAAACTCATTCTCGTCACGGGCGCGAACGGAGGTCTTGGTCGCGAAATCGCATCCCAGATTGAGGCTCGCGGTGGCTATGCACTTCGTACCTCGGGCGGAGAGTGCGACATCACCGTCGCCGAGGATCGATCGATCATCACTCAGTTGGTCGTCGACCACGGTGGCATCGACGGAGCTGTTTTTGCGTCGGGTGTCGTTGGCTTCGGTGCGCACGGAACGATTCCGCCGGGTTCGGTTCAACGCCTCGTCGACGTGAACACGGTGGGTCCTCTCGAGTTGACGAACGATCTTCTGCCGCATCTGCGCGATGGTGGCGCGATCGTGTTCATCACCGGCGCCGTTGTCGATTTCACCACCGCGGGAATGGCGGCCTACACCGCCGCCAAGGCGGGTCTGTCGGCGGCTTGCCCCGTGCTGCGCCGCGAACTTCGCAGCCGGAAGATCAACGTCATCGACGCGCGGCCTCCGCACACCGAGACGGGCCTTGCCACGCGCGCAATCTTTGGCGATGCGCCAAAGATGAAGCAGGGTCTCGAAGCCGAGGTTGTGGCGAAACGCATCGTTGACGCAATCGTCAACGATGAAAACGAGTTAGCGCCCGTCGTGTTCGGCGAGTAGCGCGTCGAGGTAGTCGGCGCTCGTCAATTCCAGTTCGGAACAAGAATTCAAAACCTCGATCACCTTTGGGTCGGGGTGATTGCCCGCAATTCGCTCCCATGCACCTGCGCCCTGACGCTCGGCGTTTGCCTGAATGCGCAGCTGGTCCCACACGTCGAGCGGTGCGAAAACGTCGTAGTACGTCTTCAGCGCACCGGGCAACGGAGCCTCGAGCTCCGCGCGACGTGACTCGTCCATCGGGAAAGCGGATTCGATTCGGTTCGCAATTTCGTCTTCGGCCTCGGCACAGCGCAGCAGCCCCTCGGCATGTTCGGGCAACATGTCGGCCCAACCGCGGTAGCGACTTGCGGCTCCGCGCTCGAGCAAGGCCAAGAAGCGGGGCGAAATCTCGGGCGGAACCTGGGAAATGAAAGGCCCGAGAAGCTCTCCGAAGCGCGGGATCACGATGTTCGACATGCAACAAACACTAGCCGCAGACCGGAGGGGCCTCAGAGGGTGAGGGACGAGATGATGCGTGGGTGCAGGTGCGGCCACGCACCGGCGAAACCCGGATGAAGGTCGTAGGTGTGGACGTCGTTGACGTGCACCCAATGAAGCGCCTCTGATTCGCCGTTGGCGATGCCCGCATTGGCATCGCCGTGGCAGTGAGCGATGACCGTGTGGTAGCCCCAGGCACCGTGGTCGTCGGTGAACACGTCGATGACGTTGACGTGCTGTTCTTCGATGCCGACCTCTTCCCACGCTTCCCGCTTGGCGGCAGCGATCGGATCTTCGTGTGAATCAAGTGCGCCACCGGGCAGGGCCCATGTGCCGCCGCCGTGCGTCCATGCGGCGCGCAATTGCAAGAGCACGTGTGGTTCGGGAAGATCGCGACGCACCAACAAAAGTCCCGCGGCTCCGTAGAGGCCCCAGTGATAGCGACCACAGTCGCAGTCGACCCAGCCGTCGCCATCGCGCAATCCCATTCCGCCAGTTTGTCATCGTGGCGGCGAAAGTTCCCAGTGGACTAGCGTCTCCACATGGCGCGACCACCCGTTTCTCTCAGGGCTCTCGCAGCTGCGCGCGGCGACGAACCCGCCGACCTTCTCATACGTGGTGGACGAGTGCTGGCCCCTGTCACGAAGGAATGGGTCGACACCAGCCTCGCGATTTGCGATGGTGCGGTGGTGGGCTGGGGCGACCGTGACGCGGCAGAAGTCATCGACGTCAATGGGGCCGCGCTTGTCGCCGGCTTTGTCGATGCCCACATGCACCTTGAATCATCGAAGTTGTGGGTGAGTGAATACGTGAAAGCCGTGTTGCCGAATGGCAGGGCATCAGGGCAGTGGTCGATGCCGCCGAGCAAATGCCGTTCACTTTCGGGGTCGCCGCGTCGTCGTGTGTGCCGGCTTCGCCGTTCGAAAGCGCGGGGGCGGCGTTCACTCCCACCGACGTGAAGAAGATCATCGACGAAATGGGTGCCATCGGCGTCGCCGAGGTCATGAACTTTCCGGCCGTCATCAACGGCGATCCCATGTTTCGCGAAATCATCAAGACAGCGGGCTGGCGCCGCGTCGATGGTCACGCGCCGGGTCTCACCGGTCGCGCGCTCGATGCCTATCTCGCCGCGGGTGTCGAGAGTTGCCACGAATCGTTTGCTCCCGACGAGGCGCACGAGAAACGCCAGAAGGGAATGTGGGTATTCCTGCGGCAGGGGTCGGTGTGTCAGGACCTCGTTGAACTGTTGCCCACGGTGCTCCACCATGGCCCGCTGTGTTCGGCGTTCTGCAGCGATGATCGCGAACCCGACCTGTTGCGCGACGAAGGCCACATCAATCACTGCATCCGGCTGGCCGTTGAAGCGGGGTTGAACGAAATCGATGCGTTGCTCATCGGGTCGTACTTTCCCGCGCAGTATCACAACTTTTTCCACCTCGGTCAGCTCGCACCCGGGTATCAGGCCGACGTCGTTGTCTTCGACACGTTGACGGGGTTCCGTCCGTCGATGGTGCTGCAGCGGGGCCGGGTGGTTGCCCGTGATGGCAAGATTCTTCCCAGCGTGGTGCCGCAGGTCGCCGCACCGAAGAGCCTCTACAACCGGGTTCGACTGCACCACGTGCCGTCGGTGGCGGAGATGACAATCGAGCCTCCCACCAGCGGAAAGGCCCGGGTCATCGGTGTCGCATCGGGAACCGTGCGTACGACATCGCTGATCCTCGACGTCAACGATCCTGCGAACGACATTGCTCGTATCGGCGTGGTCGAGCGGCACAAGGCAACCGGTCGAATCGGGCTTGGCTACGTGTCGGGTTACGGCATCACGCGCGGTGCCATCGCTTCGACGGTGGCCCACGATGCTCACAACATCATGGTGGTGGGGGCCCGCGACGCGTCGGGGCCCGCAGACATGGCCGCTGCCGTGGCGCGTGTCGCCGAGATGGGCGGGGGACAGGTGGTCGTCGTCGACGGCAAGGTGATTGCCGAAGTGGCACTGCCGATCGCCGGCCTGATCAGCGAGAAATCCCTGCCCGAGGTTGCAGCCGAGATCGATCACGTGGTCGAGGTGGCCCGGACCCTTGGCATCACGCTCGACGCGCCGTTCATGTCGCTGTCGTTCCTTGGTCTGTCGGTGATTCCCGACCTTCGTATCACCGACCACGGTCTCGTCGACGTGAACGTCTTCGGGGTTGTGCCCGTCGCGGTCTAGGTCAGAAAGATTCAGTCAGAAGAACTCGGTCCACCGGACCGAAAAATCTGATCTCGTTCACCTTCCGTACACCTTCGGTTCGATTCAAAGTCATTACAAGGTGTAAGGGTGCGCAAGGTATGGCTATCGCGATTGACTCTGGGACTGCTTCGTCGATTGAGAGACGAAAGATTTCTGAAAAGCGAAGCCTCGGGGACAGGGTGTTCCGACGCGGGGTGACCGCCGGTGCCCTCACATCGTTCGTGGTGATGTGCTTCATTGCCGCTTTGCTGTTCTTCCGTGGCTTCGAAATATTCCGAGCATTTGGCCTGGACTTCGTGACCACATCGACGTGGGACGCCGCCGACGGAACAATCGAGAATGCGAAGTTCGGGGTCGCCGCCATGCTCGTCGGGTCCATCGTGACCGCAGTCATCGCGATGGTCGTAGCTTTCCCCTTCGTCGTGGCTTCCGCGCTCTTCCTCGAGTTTTACGCATCCAAAAAACTCAAGTTCATCCTTGTTTCGATTCTCGACCTGATGGCAGCGATCCCGTCAATCATTTATGGCTTGTGGGGTTACCTCGTGCTGATGCCGCTGGCCGCTGGCTGGGCAGCAACAATCAACAAGTATCTCGGCTGGATCCCGATCTTCGGGGTGGAGGTAGAGAACTTTGACGCTTCACCATTCGTCTCAGGACTGGTGCTCGCTCTCATGATTCTTCCGATCGCGATGTCGGTCACCCGTGAGGTGTACTCGCGTGCGCCGCTCGACCAGATCCAGGCGGCGTATGCGCTTGGTGGTTCACGTTGGGGTGCCATCCGCGCAGTTGTGCTTCCGTTTGGTCGAAGTGGTTTGGTGGGCGGGATGTTGCTCGGTCTTGGTCGAGCGCTAGGCGAGACAATCGCGGTCCTGCTGACGCTGAATCTTGTCTTCGAAGTCAAGTTCCAGATCCTCGCGAGCGCCGGCGGTAGCGTCGCGTCTCTCATTGCTAGTCGTATTGGTGAAGCAACACCGCTTGAGTTGAAGGCGTTGATGGCGGCGGGCCTCGTTCTCTTCGTGCTGACACTGCTCGTCAACTTCGGCGCGTCATCGATCGTTGCTCGCGCAGAGAGGAGAGTCCAATGAGTGTTGCATTGGGTGCCGCCGTGTCTCCAGGTCGCCCGTGGTTGAATCGAAGGCGTTCGTTTCGCGAAGCGTCGGCACCGGTTGCCGTGGCACTCGTCCTCGCCGCCGTGGCAAATCTGGTCACTGGTCTCGCCGGTCTGCTCGGCTTTTATCTGGCATTTGTGATCTTCTTCGCAGCCACGTCCCTCGTGTTTGGATTGCGTCACGACAAAGTGAAGGCGATCGACAAGTTTGCCACCGCGTTCGTCGTGGTGGGGTTCGCAACCGCGTTTATCCCGTGGGTGTCCATTCTGGTGACACTGGCTCAAAAGGGCTGGCCCGCGATCTATGGGGGCTACTTCACAAACGACATGTCCGTGACCGGCGCCGATGACGACCTAGGAATGGGTGGTCTGTCCCACGCGATCATGGGAACCTTCCTGATCCTCCTTGTTGCGAGCGTCATTGCGATTCCGCTCGGAATCCTGACGGCTGCCTATATCACCGAGATCCGCGGGAGGCTCTCGGGTTTCGTTCGCGTCATGGTCCAGTCGATGAGCGGTGTTCCCTCGGTTGTTGCGGGTCTTTTCATCTATGCCACCGTCGTATCTCGCTACCAATTCAGCGGAGTCGCAGGTGCGCTCGCATTGGCCATCCTTATGCTCCCGACGATCGCACGGACGGCAGAAGAAGTGCTGAAGCTCGTGCCCGAAGAGATTCGGTCCGCGTCGTACGCGCTCGGTGCGAGTCAGATGGCGACAACCTTTCGAATCATTCTGCCGTCAGCTCGGTCAGGCTTGATCACTGCGTCGATGCTGGGAATTGCGCGGGTCGCGGGCGAGACGGCGCCTCTGCTACTCACGTCGTTCTACTCGGCGATCTTCTCAAGGAAACTTACGGGCGAGCCGCTCGCATCGTTGCCAATGTACGTGTTCCAAAATTTCACGGTCGGAACCGAGCACGCCCTCACCCGCGCCTGGGGCGGAGCGTTTGTTCTCTTGTCCCTCATCCTGTCCCTTTTCATTCTGGCCCGCTTTGTGGGCGGTCGAACCAACAAGTAGGAATCATGGAAACCAGTCAGAACAAGACGTCAAATCCCTCGCTTTTCACCCCCGGCAAGATGCCCGCGGAAATGCCGATTGGCACACGGTCTACTAGTCTCGATGAACGGATGGTCAATATGTCAGGCCTGCAAACCAAGGGAATCCACGCGTGGTTCGGTAGCCATCACGTACTCGAGGACATCTCGCTCGATTTCCCTTCAAACACCGTGACGGGCCTCATCGGTCCGTCGGGCTGCGGAAAATCCACTTTCTTGCGCATGTTGAACCGCATGCACGAATTCATTCCTTCTGCTTCGATGGCCGGGGAGGTCTTTCTCGACGGGGAGGAAATCTATGCAGCCGATGTCGATGTCGCCGCCATACGTCTTCAGGTTGGAATGGTTTTCCAGAAGCCGAATCCATTTCCCTCGATGACGATCGCCGAGAACGTCCTTGCAGGTATCAAGCTGGCAAACATCAAGGTGAAGGACAAGGACTCACTACTCGAGGAATGCCTCACGCGCGCCGGTCTATGGAAAGAAGTCAAAGACCGCTTGAAGTTGTCGGGTGCGTCGCTATCGGGTGGACAGCAGCAGCGCCTCTGTATTGCGCGAGCTCTTGCGGTGAAGCCGAAAGTCTTGTTGATGGACGAGCCGTGCTCGGCTCTCGACCCGGGCTCAACGCTCAAGATCGAAGACACGATTCACGAACTCTCGGACACAATCACCGTCGTGATCGTCACCCACAACATGCAGCAGGCCGCCCGCGTGTCTGACTATTGCGCGTTCTTCCTCTCCGATGGTCATCCTGGACGAATCGTCGAAGCCGACCGCACCGATGTCGTCTTTACCTCGCCAAAAGACCAGCGCACCGCCGATTACGTGCAGGGTCGTTTCGGCTGAGGATCATTGGACGTCACTGATCGCAGTTCGTCTGTTGTTCACCTGCCGCAACGGTCGCGTTCACCTCGGTCTCAAGAAGGCTTTGCTTGCGCTCAATATGTTCTTGTTTGATCACCCAACCAATGGAGGACAAACAAGATGAGATTCAAGAAGCGCTTTGCGGCGATCGCAGTCGTGGTCGGCACCGTCGGAGCCGGTGTCGGTTTTGCGGATGCTTCCGCTCGTTCAAAGGTCACCCTGACCGCGGGCGGCGCCACATTCCCGCTCAACATCATTGAGGCATGTCGCGCCGACTTTGCCCAGGACACCACCTACAACAGCATCGGTGATGCCGTCAACTACACCGGTGTGGGCTCCGGGACAGGTCGCCAAAATTTCTACAGCGGTACCTACAAGTTTGCAATGTCCGATGCGATTCCGTCCGCGACCGGCGACGCGAGCCGCGGATACCGCGCCTCCTTTGTGCTTGTGCCCATGATCGCGGGTGCTATCGGTGTCTCGTATCGCCTCGATGGTGTCAAGCCTGAGGGAACAATCCTCCAGCTTTCGCCGACAACCGTCGCGCGAATCTTTGCCGGACAAATCACGAAGTGGGACGATGCCGCGATCAAGGCCGACAACCCCGTGGTTGCCAAGCCAAAGCTCGAAGGCCTGAACAAGTTCCTGACCGTGACCGCCGTGAACGGTAAGAAAGCGGGGACAATCGACATGACAGTGAACATCAAGGGCGGTCTTGTCACGTCGAAGACCAAGAACCTGATCATCCGGGCAATCGATCCAACCGGAAAGCAAACCCCGATCTACAACAAGAAGCCGAAGACTGGTGCGTTGAAGATCTCGGCCAAGCACACCACAGGTACCGAATACGTCGTGATCTTTGACAAGAATGAGGTCGGTACGGTCTCTATCGACCCGACGACGGTCAAGCTTCCGTCAACCCCGATCACCGTCTACTACCGCAAGGACACCTCGGGTACGACGAACAACTTCGCCAATTACCTGAACAAGACGAGCCCGGCTGTTTGGACGAAAGCAACGAATGACGCATTCACGTCGGCGTTCCCGACCACCGTTCCGACCGACGGCTCGTTTGTCGCAGCACAGGGTAATGATGGCATTGCCAACGGAGTGATGGGCAAGGACGGCGGCATCGGTTACAACGAGCTGTCGTTCATCAACGAACGTCAGGCAGCTGGCAAGAACATTTACGCTGCCAAGATCAAGAATGCCGCCGGAGAGTGGATTACGCCATCGTCAAGCGGAGCGTCCGCGTTCGTGGCTGCTGGCACGATCGACGCGGCAGCGGGCACGGTGACGTTCAACTACGACACGACGACAGCGGGTGCGTACCCGATTACGGCGATCTCATACGGATTGGCAAACACCGCGGCGGCCACCTCCGCGCAGGCCTCAACAAGCGAGATCGCCGCTTCGAAGAGCTTCGTCGACTTCTTCCTCAATTCATGCGCTCCGGCGGTTGCCGAAGTCAAGGGCTACGCCGCTTTGACTGGAGCAGTCTTGAACGTTGCGAAGGCGCAAGCAGCGAAGATCGGTAGCTGACAAAGGCGAGGATTACGACGACAGAGTCGTCGTGGTTGAAGTATCTGACACGGTCGGGGTGGATTCGTCCGCCCCGACCGTTGTCGTTGGCGCGTAAGGATCGACCGTTGTCGTGGTGTCGGCGACCGTGGTCGTCGTGCCGAGTGTCGTCGTTGGCCGCTTCGGTTTCGTGGTGGTTGTTTCGGCCACCGTTGTCGATGTGGATGTCGTCGTGATGATCACCCAACTCACATTCGGCCATGGAATGGTTTCGGGCGTTTGCTGAAGCCTCTCCTCGGGACGCTGGCTGAGCCACAGGGTGAGCGACGCACCGAAGACGATCGCCGAGCCGATGGTGGCGCGGCCGATTCGTCGTACGCGTGTTTCGCGCATCACGGGGCGCCCTCCATTGCGATTCGGCGACGAATCTCACGCGCCACTTTCCACTGCTGTGCGGCGAGCGTGCGTCCGGAGAAGCGAAGGTCGTAGGTTTCTGCCCCGATGTCGTCGACACCCAGCACGTTCGGGGCTTCGAGAATGAGCGGCGCCCACTCGGGGTCTGCGGCGATTTCCGCACCGATGCGATTCAACT
>RGCG01000055.1 GCA_009919275.1 Actinomycetota bacterium | reverse complement strand
CCCTGGCGGTCGAGGAAAGACTCGGTGTCCGACGGGCACGCGGCGTCGAAGGCGATGAGGCTGCGCACGACCGCGTCGTGCGGCTCGTCGCATCGAACCTCGCTCACCGTGCCGACGGGGGCGACTGTGACGCAGGATCCGGATTGAAGGAGATTGTCGGGCCCGCTGGGCTCGGTTGGTTTTGTGAACGCAGCAACAAGAAGTATCGCGGCAGTGCCGATACCGATGAGACTGAGAACGAATCGCCAGGGAAAACGCGCGGGAGCGACGTCGAACCGGAGTGGCGGAACTGGCCGCTCGACGGGCTCGGCGACGTCGCGGTCGGCGTCGTAGGCGCTGCGCTTCTTCGGATCGGAAAGAACCGACCACGCTCGAGAGACGGCTGCGATCTGTTCGGTGTCGACCGTCTGCTTGGCGGTGTCGGGGTGCAGTTCGCGCATTCGTCGGCGATACGCGGTTTTGATCGCCTTGGTGCTTGCCGAGCGTGAGACCCCGAGAACGTCGTAGTGGTCGCGGGGTCGATTCACCCGAACATCAATAGCCGAGTTCGGGGTGAATCGCACCAATGAGCTCGGTGCCCGCGGCAAACCGGCGAACGTTCTCGGTGATCCGCTCCGAAAGCAGCGGCACCGCCATCTCGGGGGTGTTGCCGACATGGGGGGTGATGATGCAGTTCGGCATCGACCAGAGCGGGTGTCCGGCGGGAAGCGGTTCGGGGTCGGTGACGTCAAGTGCGGCGCCTCCGATTATTCCCTCGCGCAACGCCCAGACGAGATCGTCGGTGACGATGTGGCGACCGCGGCCCACGTTGACGACCCAGGCGTGGCGCTCCATGTGTTCGAACTCGCCCTTGCTGAGGATTCCATCGGTGTCGGGCGTGAGAGCAAGAGCAACGATCACTGCATCGGCCCCGACAAGGGCGTCGACAAGATTCACGCTCGTCATCACCGTGTCGGCGCCGGGAAAGTACTCGGGCATGTTGCGCACGACGGTGATGTGACAGTTGAAGGGCTTGAGCAGCCTGACGAGAGACGTCGTGATGCCGCCCGCGCCCAGGATGGTGACGTTTGCGCCGAGTAGGTTGCGGCCGACTGGGCCGGTCCAGTCGTGTTGGCGGGCGTAGTCGGCGACGTTGCGCATGCCGGCGAGCATCAGCGACAGTGCATGTTCGGCAACCGGCTCGGCATAGACACCCTTGCCGCAGGTCCACAGACGGGACTCATCGACGAGGTGCACGAAACGTTCGACTCCGGCCCACGGCAGCTGCACCCATTCGATGTGCGGATTCGCATCGAGAACATCACCCAGTTCTTGGGCCGCGGTCGGTGAGGCCCACACGAGGCCCTTTGCGCGTTCGACACCGACGAGTTCTCCCCCACCGGCCACGACGGCGTCGGCAACCCACAAGGGGGCGGACGTGGGACCAACGAAGATGGCGGGAGGATGCGGCATTCGGTTTCTTTTTCTTTAGTTGCCGGCGAGCTTGCGCTGACGGCGATTACCGATCACGGTTCCGGCCACCATCAGGCTGACACTGGCGATGAGAAGCATCGTGGCGAGAACGTTGATTTGTGGCGGGATCTTCACGCGCGACGCACCGAAGATCTGTAGCGGGAAGGTGACGAGTGAGCCCGCATTGAAGAAGGTGATGATGAAGTCGTCGATCGAAAGGGCAAATGACAGCAGAGCTGCGGCGAGGATGCCCGGCAGGATGAGAGGGAAGGTGATCTTCCAAAAGGCACGAGCGGGTGTGGCACCAAGGTCCATTGCGGCTTGTTCCAAAGTCCAGTCAAAGCCCCGGATACGGGCGCGAACCGTGACAGCTACGAAGGAAATTTGGAACATGATGTGCGCGATGATGATGGTGACGTAGCCGAAATTGACTCCCCTGTTCAAGAACAAAGTCGCAAGCGACGAGCCGAGGACGATCTCGGGTGAAGTCAGTGGAAGAACGAGGAAGAGATTGATGCCGCCACTGCCCTTGAACTTGTAGCGGCTGAGCGACAGGGCGATCAGCGACCCAAGAACAGTTGCACAGAATGTGGAGATGAGCGCGATGCGCAGGCTCACCCACAACGCGCTTGTGAGTTCGGTTTCCGAAAACGGGTTCGCCCAGTTGTCGAGCGTGAAACCCTGCCACTTGATGTTGTACTTGCCTTTTGGAGCGTTGAAGGAAAAAAGGACAATGACGAGAATCGGCAGGAAGATGTAGAAGAGCCCGAGCCCGGCGATCGTGTTGATCACCCGTTGCCCGACACGTTGCCGCCGCGAAAACGCCGTCATGCCAGATCCTTACCCACACGGATCTGTCTCATGCCAGATCCTTACCCACACGGATCTGTCTCATGCCAGATCCTTACCCACACGGATCTGTCTCATGCCAGATCCTCTGTCCCCATGAACTTGGTGTAGACGAGGACGGCGACGGTAATGATGAACATCAAGACGAACGACATCGCTGATGCAACCGGATAGTTCAACTGGCGCAGGAACTGATCTTGAATCGAGTTACCGATCATCGTGGTTTGCGGGTTGCCCAGGAACTGGGCGTTGACGAAGTCGCCCGCCGCCGGGATGAACACAAGAAGGCTTCCGGCGAAGATGCCCGGAAGTGCAAGAGGTACGACAATCTTGCGGAAAGCAGCCGAAGCCGACGAATACAGGTCCATCGCGGCATCTACGAGGCGCGGATCGATCTTCTCGAGACTCACGTAAATGGGCAGAACCATGAACGGCAGGAAGTTGTAGGTGAGTCCACCAATGACCGCCGCGGGAGTGTTCAGCAACTTGCCGTTGTCCATGATGTTCAGCGACTCGAGAACACCGGTGAGGCCCAGGTTGTCGAAGATCGAAACGACCGGGCCTTCGTCGGCGAGGATGTTGCCCCACGCAAGGGTTCTGATGAGATACGACGTGAAGAACGGAACCACGACGAGACCGAGCAGGATGTTGCGGTACTTCCCACCGCGAAATGCAATGACGTACGCGAGCGGAAAACCAATGAGGATCGTCAGCAGCGTGGCGATGGCGGCGTAGCCAAAACTGCGGAGGAACTGCGGCCGGAAGTCGGTGAGGGCCGTGCGGTAGTTGTCCCACTCCCATGAAAACGACGGAAAGAAGTCGAATCGGCTCTGTTTACTGGAGAGCGACATCACAACCATCGACCACAGGGGTGCGAGAAAAAAGAGGCTGAGCCACAGCACGCCAGGCTTCAAGAGGCCGTACGGCGCGAGCGCCCGTCGAGTTTCAAGACCTCCGACAAAAGCAACCCAGATGAGGCCAATGACCGCTGCCAGCATCAATGCGGCAACAACGGCGGCACCCGGCCCGCTCACCCACTTCGCACCAAGCGCGACCGCGCCCAGGGCGAGAGCGAGCATCACCCCGAGACCGACGCGCTCGGGTTGGGAGGCAACCGTTGCCAGTCGTGTCGTGGGATTCACGTTGTGACGCTGCTTCCTGTCAGGCGCCGGTGATTGCTGCGAAGGCCTCGTCGAACTTGGCCTCTTCTTCTTCGGCCAGCGCACCCCAGCTCTGTAGACGCGCCAGTGTTGCATCGTCGGGGAACAGCAGCGTGTCTTCGGCAAGTGCTGCAGCCTCTCCACCCAGCTTGACGAGTTCGTCCTGCACTCCCTTCACCGGCGACATGTATTGCACCGATGCGGTGATGCGCGCGGCGTTCACCGGGTCGTACACGTAGTCCATCCACTTCGCGACCGCGTCGCCGTTCTCCGAACCTTTCACCCAGATCATGGTGTCGAACCAGCTGGTGCCACCCTCTTCGGGAATGAAGAACTTGACGTCGGGATTGTCTTTCGCGAGTTGCAGAACGTCACCCGACCAAGCGACACACGCAGCGAAGTTGCCGGCGCTGAGGTCGTCGAGATAGTCGTTACCCGTGAAGGCGCGGATCTGACCGTCGTTCTTCGCTTTTTCCATCTTTTCGAACCCCGCTGCGGCCTCGTCGAAGGTGGTGATCTGCGAGATGTTCTTGCCAAGACCCAGGAGGACGAGACCCATCGTGTCGCGCATTTCCGTGAGCATGCCGATCTTGCCCTTGAACGCCGGGTCGAAGAGATCCTCGACGCTCTTCAACTCTCTGCCCGTCGCCTTCATGTTGTAGGCGATGCCGGCGATGCCGGTCTGCCACGGAAGGTTGTACTCCTGAGCCTTGTCCCACGGTTGCCCCTTCAGGTCATCGCGCAGATTGGCCATGTTGGGAATCTTGTCGACGGGCAACTTCTGCGCCCAGCCCAACTGCACGAAACGACCGGCCATCCAAAAGGTCGGCGCGATGATGTCGGGTTCGATCTTCTTGCCCTTCGCCAGAAGGGGTTGAACCTTGGCGAAGTACTCGTTGTTGTCGTTGTAGGCGTCGGTGTACTTGAAGTCGACGCCACTCGCTGCGGCAAAGAGAGCAACCGTCTCTTCGTCGATGTATTCGGGCCAGTTTTCGAAGAAGAGCGAGTTCCCGCCGCCTCCCGAGCCGCCGTCGTCGCCACCACATGCGGCAAGCAAGGCCGGCAGAGACAGCGCGCTCGCGCCGGCAACGCCGGAACGAATGAGGAACTGACGACGATTCAACTTTCCTGCCATGGTTCTGCCTTTCTCGCGGAGTGAGGAGAGGTTATTACGAAGCGACTTCGGATTACAGAGACGCCTCGATCGAGTCAACGTTGGTGGTGGTTGCTCCCGCAACACTCGGCCAACCGTCGAGAACGTACGGCGCATCGGGGTTCCACGACAGCCAAACCGAGGAGTCGGGACGCAGGAACGGAAGATCGGCGTCTCCGGCCACGACGGCGGTCACTTCGGTACCGTTTGCGAGTCGGGCAACGATGCGCACCGATGCACCCTGGAACACGATGTCGGTGACCGTCGCCGCGAGCGACTCGCCCGCGGGCTGGGTTCCCGTGACGTGCAGGTGTTCGGGGCGCAGCATGACGGTGACCTGCTCACCCGCGGTCAGCGCGACGGCGGCATTGACATGATCGGACTTCACCGTGATGCGGCCACCGCCCCAGAAGTCGAAGGCTGCACCCGCTGAGTCGCCCTGGACGACAACCGCCGGCAGAAGATTCGCTGAGCCGATGAACCCGGCGACGAACAAGGATTGCGGCCGCTTGTAGATATCGGTGGCCGAGCCAATCTGTTCGACGACCCCCTGGCTCATGACCGCGATGCGGTCGCTCATCGTCAGGGCCTCACCCTGGTCGTGGGTGACAAAGACGAAGGTGATCTCGACCTCGCGCTGGATGCGCTTCAATTCGATCTGCATGGCTTCGCGCAGCTTCAGATCGAGCGCCGCGAGCGGCTCGTCGAGAAGCAGCGCGCTCGGATAGTTGACCAATGCACGGGCAAGAGCAACGCGCTGCTGTTGGCCGCCCGACAACTGCGCCGGTCGGCGATTGGCGAACTCGGACAGCCGCACAACATCGAGCATGTCGCCGACGCGCTTCTTGATTTCAGCGTCAGCAATTTTCTTGCTTCGGGGACCGAAAGCGATGTTGTCGGCAACCGTCATGTGCGGGAAGAGCGCGTACTGCTGGAACACGGTGTTCACATTGCGCTTGTAGGGCGGGACAGCTGACACGTCGACACCTTCGAGGAGAACCCGACCCGATGTTGGCTGCTCGAATCCGGCGATCATTTTCAGCGTGGTGGTCTTGCCACAGCCGGAGGGGCCGAGCATGGCGAAGAATTCACCTCGCCCGATGGAGAAGTCCGCGTTGTCGACCGCCACGAACGAGCCGTACTGCTTGCGGACCTGGTCGAGGCGGATGACGTCGCCACCTGCCGGTGGCGCAGCACCGCCCACGCTGTGTCGTCCCTCCCCAGACATTGGGACGAGCGTAACACCGGGCGTACGATCACTCGTGATGACCGACTCGTCCGCGACCTCGCCGCAGAATGGTCCGGTGCGTCTCGACGCCACCGACCAACGCATCATCGAGCAGCTCCAGGCCGACGGACGACTTCCCTACACGCAACTCGGTACCGCCGTTGGGTTGTCAGAGGCGGCGGTGCGCCAGCGTGTTCAGCGCCTCATCACGACGGGCGTCATCCAGGTGGCCGCCGTGACGAACCCTCTCATGGTCGGCCTGCGGCGCATGGCTCTCATTGGCATTTCGACAACGGGCCCCACCGACGGCATCGCCGACACCCTGCGCGGAGTCGACGCGATCGAGTATTTGGTGGTCACCGCGGGCAAGTTCGACTTTCTCGCCGAAGTGATTGTGCGCGATGAAGCCGAACTGCTTTCCGTCACCAATGCGATTCGAGCGGTTCGCGGAGTGCTCGCCACGGAAACTTTCGTCTACCTCGACATCGCCAAGCAGACGTATACATACGGCGTTCACTGAACGCCGAGTCCGGGGTACGGCGTTCACTGAACGCCGACATCTCAGCTGTCGAGGTTGGCCATCACGTGCTTGATCCGCGTGTAATCCTCAAGCGAATACGCCGACAGGTCCTTGCCATAGCCCGACTTCTTGAACCCGCCGTGTGGCATTTCCGCGACGACCGGGATGTGCGTATTGATCCACACACAGCCGAAGTCAAGGCGCTTGGCCATCCGCATCGCACGACCAAAGTCCTTGGTCCACACCGACGAGGCAAGACCGTACTCGACGCCGTTCGCCCATCGCACCGCTTCGTCTTCATCACTGAACTGCTGAACCGTGAGCACCGGACCGAAAATCTCATTTTGAATCATCTCGTCGTTCTGCTTCAGGTCGGCGACGACGGTGGGTGAATAGAAGTATCCGTCGCCTGCCACTTTGCCGCCGCCGGTCGTGACACGTGCGTGCGACGGCGCGCGGTCGACGAAGCCTGCGACACGGGCCAACTGGTTCTCATTGTTCAACGGGCCGTAGAGAACGTCGATGTCGTCGGGCTGCCCCGTCTTCGAGCCCGCCACCGCCTCGGTGAGTGCCGCCACGAAATCGGAGTACACGCGTGGAGCGGCGAGCACTCGAGTTGCCGCGGTGCAGTCCTGGCCAGCGTTGAAGAGTCCCGCGGTCGCAATCGCGGCGGCGGCAGCTTCGAGGTCGGCGTCGTCGAACACAACAACCGGGGCCTTCCCGCCGAGTTCCAGGTGTACGCGCTTCAGGCTCGCCGCAGCAGCCTGCGCCACTTCCATTCCCGCTCTCACGCTGCCCGTCACCGAAACCAAGCTCGGAGTTGAATGCGACACCATGGCACGACCGGTGTCACGGTCGCCGCAGATGACGTTGAATACACCGGGGGGAAGAAACTCAGCCGCTATTTCAGCAAGGATCGTAGTTGTGGCGGGGGTCGTATCCGACGGCTTCAAGACGATGCTGTTGCCCGCGGCGATGGCGGGTGCAAACTTCCAGACGGCCATCATCATCGGGTAGTTCCAAGGAGCAACCTGTGCGCACACGCCGATCGGTTCGCGACGGATCATCGACGTCATGTTGCGCATGTATTCGCCCGTGCTCTTGCCCTCGAGATGGCGAGCAGCACCGGCGAAGAAGCGGATCTGGTCGACCATGGGCGGAATTTCCTCACTGGTGGTCAGGCTGATCGGCTTGCCGGTGTTCTCGACCTCGGCAGCAATGAGGTCTTTCGCACGAGCCTCGACCGCATCGGCGATGCGAAAGAGCGCAAGGGAACGTTCGGACGGCGTCGAATCGCGCCATACCTCGAATCCGGCTTCGGCCGCGCGCATTGCCGCGTCGACGTCGGCTTCGCGCGACAGCGCAGCCTTTCCGTACACCTTTCCGGTTGAGGGATTGATGACATCGGTCGTTTCGCCGTTCTTTGCATCGACAAATTGACCGTTGATGAAGTTCCTGAACGCCTGCATTCCGTCATCCTGCCACAGCGATTCGTGTGTATAAATAGGTCATGACCACCACTATTGGTTCGGGCATTCGCACCGTTGGTGTTCCGCGCGAGATCAAAGAGTCCGAGGGTCGAGTCGCACTCACGCCCGACGGGGTCCGGGAACTCGAGCGTCTGGGCATCAACGTGTTCGTCGAAACGAATGCGGGTGACGGAGCTTCCATCGCCGACGCCGACTACGTCGCTGCGGGTGCCGACATCGTTCCCAACGCGGCCGACGCCTGGGCATGCGACATGGTTGTGAAAGTGAAAGAGCCAAAGGTCGAAGAGTTCGGCTTCATGCGACCTGATCTCGTTCTCTTCACCTATCTCCACCTCGCCGCCTATCCCGAGGTCGCCAAGGCGCTCGTTGTATCAGGAGCCACTGCATTGGCCTACGAGACGGTGCAGAAGAAGGACGACCAACTTCCGCTCCTTGCACCCATGAGCGAAGTCGCCGGACGCCTCGCCCCGCAAATGGGTGCTCACTTCCTCGAGCGCACCCACGGGGGTCGCGGCGTGCTGATGGGTGGCGCACCGGGCGTTCGTCCCGCGCGGGTCGTCGTACTCGGCGCCGGCAACGTCGGCTGGAACGCCGCGTGGATTGCCGCGGGTATGGAAGCCGAGGTGATCCTTCTCGACAAGAACATCGACCGTCTGCGCTACGTCGACCAAATCCACAAGGGACGCATCATGACCCTTGCGTCAAACCGCGGGGCGATCGAACGCTCGGTTGCCGAGGCTGATCTTGTCATTGGTGCGGTCCTTGTCGCCGGAGGTCGCGCCCCGGTCGTGATCTCAGAGCAGATGGTGCGAACAATGAAGCCGGGGGCCGTGATCGTCGATGTCGCGGTTGACCAAGGCGGCTGCGTCGAAACCACCAGGGAAACAACCCACTCGAAACCCACGTACGTATTGCACGACGTGGTGCACTACGCCGTGGGCAACATGCCGGGCGCCGTGCCGCACACCAGCACCTACGCACTCACGAACGCAACGCTTCCCTACATCGTCACGGTCGCTCAGAAAGGTCCTCGCGAGGCAGTGCAGTCCGATGCGGCGATCGCCCACGGTCTGAACGTTGCGGGCGGAGCCGTGACGAATGAGCCCGTCGCTCAAGCGCTTGGTCTCCCGTTCGTCGCGCCGACAACGGCCCTAGCCTGATCGCCATGTCCCCCACTCCGGTCGGCGATCTCGACCTGCCGTATCTCAGTATTCCCGACGATCGCAACGAGCGCTTGATCGCCGGTCTCGATGCGGCCACGAAGTCCTGGATCGCGCGCGGCGATATCGGCTACTCGATCCTTCGCTACGACGACGTCGTTGCGGTACTTCGCGACAAACGCTGGCACAGTGCCGTGCCGCTCGTCATCGAAATGGCCGCCGATGTCACACCCGAATTCAAAATGCGCCGTCGCGAATCCATCCTTTCCGCCGAGGGTGACACCCATGTCCGCTTGCGTCGCCTCGTCGCCCCGGCGTTCTCTCCCCGACGAGCCGATCTCTTGCGACCCTTCATGCGCGACGTAGTGAACGGCCTCGTCGATGCCGTCGCAGCATCGGGCCGCGCCGACGTCGCCGCCGACATCTGCGAGCCATATCCGATTCCCATTATCTGCGAGTTGCTCGGCGCTCCAAAAGAGGATTGGGAGCTGTTCAGCCGTTGGGCGACCGACGTGCTGCGTGTGTTCGACAACAACTTCAAAGAGGACATGCCGCTCATCGCCGCGGCTCAAGATGGCCTCGACGCCTACACGCGCGAGCTGATCGCCGATCGTCGCAGCAAGCCGCGCGACGACCTTCTCACCGACCTCATCGCTGCCGAAGAGTCGGGCGATCGACTCACAACCGAAGAGCTCGTCATGATGGTCGAGGCCGTCATCGTGGGTGGCACCGATACCACTCGCAACCAGCTCGGTCTTGCGATTGATCTTCTCGTCGACCATCCCGACAAGTGGTCGCGCCTCGCCGACGATCCCTCGACGGCTTCGAAGTTCGTGGAAGAAACCATGCGCGTGAACGGTGCGGTACGAGGAACGGGCCGTGTCGCGTCGTGCGACATCGAGTACAAGGGTGTGTTGTTTCCCGCCGGAACCATCGTGTTTCCGCTGCTCGCCGCCGCGAACCGCGACGGCGCAGTGTTCCCGGAACCGAACGCCTTCGAACCGGTGGGGCGCGTATCGGATCAGCCGCAGCTCACGTTCGGCTCGGGCATTCACTACTGCCTCGGCGCAGCCCTCGCCAGGGCCGAGCTGCAAGAGGCGCTGCCCATCCTCGCGCGCCGCATGCCCAACCTCCGTCGGGGTGGAGAGCCCCGCTACAAGATCGCCACCGCGGGCATCTTCGGGCCGACGTCGCTGCCGGTCGAGTTCGATCCGACCTGATCTCGGGGACTGTCGTAACGTCTGGGGAATGTCCCCCAAGAAAAATCTGAAGCTCGGCTACAACACCGGTTACTGGGGCAGCGGCCCACCTGCAGGTGCCCTCGAAGGCATCAAAGAGGCCGACCGTCTCGGCTTCGACTCGGTATGGACCGCCGAGGCCTACGGCAGCGATGCCCTCACGCCGCTCGCATGGTGGGGTGCACACACCGAACGCGTGCGACTCGGTACGGGCATCGTCCAAATGAGCGCGCGCACACCCGCCGCGACCGCGATGGCCGCGATGACCATCGACCACCTCAGCAACGGCAGATTCATTCTTGGTCTCGGCGCGTCGGGGCCGCAGGTCGTCGAGGGTTGGTACGGCCAGCCGTATCCGAAGCCGCTCGCCCGTACGCGCGAGTACATCGGCATCGTTCGCGACATCATCCGTCGCGAGACACCAATCAATCATCACGGTGAGTTCTACGACATGCCGTATCCGGGCGGCGCGGGCCTTGGCAAGCCACTGAAGAGCACCATCCATCCGCTGCGCAAGGAGATTCCCATTTTCCTCGGTGCCGAGGGACCAAAGAACGTCGCTCTTGCCGCCGAAATCTGCGACGGCTGGCTCCCGCTGTTCTTCTCGCCGAAGGAAGACCCGTTCTACCGCAAGTGCCTGAACGAAGGTTTCACGAAGAGCGGCGAGGCGGGCAAGGCCGATCGCTTCGAG
>RGCG01000054.1 GCA_009919275.1 Actinomycetota bacterium | reverse complement strand
AAAAGATGCTCCGGGCACAAACACTCGCAACCCGACTCGCCGAGAACATCGATGCCGCATTGCGCGCCGACTCTTCGTTCGTCCCCTACGTCACGGGTTCCGTCGACCGGGCCGAGCTCGTACTCGCCCCCCTCGACATCGGGGCTTCGCTCGCCGAGCACGCATGGCCCGAGCATGCCGTTGTTCTCACGAGCGCAACGATTCCTCTCTCGATGCCGCTGCGCGTTGGCCTGTCCGAATCAGTCGAAATGCTCGACGTCGGCAGCCCGTTCGAGTACCAGGAACAGGCCATGCTCTACTGCGCAACGCATCTTCCCGACCCGAATGCACAACGTGACGACGCGGTGCATACGGAGATGGCCGACCTCATCGCCGCGGCCGGCGGCAGAACGCTCGCACTTTTCACGAGCCGGCGGGCAATGCAGGCGGCTGTCGAGGAACTACGGTCGCGTCTTCCGTATCGCATTCTCGCTCAGGACGAAAACCAACGCGCGACCCTGCTTCGCGAGTTCACCCTCGACGAGACGTCGTGTCTTTTCGCCACAGCGGGGTTCTTCGAAGGCGTCGATATTCCGGGGCGCTCCCTCTCACTCGTCATCATCGACCGCATCCCGACCGAGATCGACCTTCCCCGCGCCATCACCGCACTGGCGCAGGCCTCCGGCCGACTCGTGCGTTCGCGCAACGACCGCGGAGTCGTGGCCGTCCTCGACCCGCGACTGGCGACCAAGGGTTACCGATGGACGATCATCAACGCTCTTCCGCCCATGTCGCGCACGCGAGACAAATCGGAGGCAATCGAGTTCTTGCGCGCTGCGATCAACCGGCAATGAGCCGGTATCCAAGACCTCGCGCTGTCACGATGATCTGAGGTTCGTCGGGTTGGTCTTCGATCTTCACGCGCAAACGCCGGACGTGGGCATCGACAAGACGACTGTCCCCGAGGTATTCGTAACCCCACACACGCTACGGCCGCCCTTGATGACGATGCCGAGGTCTCGCCGAATTTCGAGATCGGCCACTTTGTCGAGGCGCACGGTTGTTGCCGATGCCGATGCAGCACCCTCCAGCAATTGGGCACGACGCAGGGCCGCCCGAATGCGTGCGGCGAGTTCTTTCGTCACGACGGGCTTGGTCACGTAGTCGTCGGCTCCGGCTTCGAGCCCTGCCACGAGATCGTGGGTGTCGGTCTGTGCGGTGACCATGATGATTGGAGTGAGCGAGTGAGACCTCAGTTGGCGACAAACGTCGAAACCCGAGATGTCGGGAAGACGAAGATCGAGCAACACGAGGTCAGGATTCGTTTCCGCAAAGAGCTTCAGGCCGCTGGTGCCGTCGGGCGCCTCGACAACTTCGTAGCCCTCGTCTTCGAGAGCTAAACGCAGAGCGAGTCGAATGTTGTCGTCGTCTTCGACGAAGAGCAGCCGATGCACGCGGTTCATTCTGCCGATGTCGGGCCGAACGTGCCCAAATCGTTACACAAAACGCACAGAATTCGGGGCGGATCGTCACATTTGCTGGGGATACTGGCGGCTGGGTGGTTTCCTCCCGGTGGATCACTTTCCTCCCCCTTTTGTGATCCACCGGGCGGGAAGGTCTGCGCCATCGGCCACACTTGGGGCGTGGGTCCGACGAGCCGCAAAAAGCGACGCCCCGCCCGTCTCGGGCTCCGTGCGAGAACGCTCGTGTCATTCGGCTTGATCGCGCTTCTCACATCGATGTTTGCCGGGGTCGCAACGTACTCCTTCAGTCGCACCAACCTTGTCGACCAACGTTTCGAGGCCACGAAGTCGCAGGCCTTCTCGAATGCACAGCTGATGAAGACCCTGCTGCAGACACGACGGAACCTTGCCGGAAGCCTCATCACCACGATCCGTACCGACTCCCGCGGATATGCACTCGTTCGCATCGACCCACAGAACTTCTTCTACGCCACCGACCCTTTGAGCTTCACCCAGTCGGACCTACCCGCCTCACTCGTTGATTCAGTGCAAATGGGTCGTGCCGCCACCCAGCGTTTCGACCACGACGGAGAGCTCTATCAAGGGTTCGGCATACCGATGACCGCGGTCGGGGCCGATTACTACGAGGTCTTTCCCCTTCGCGAAACTCAACGCACCCTCAGCTTCATCCTGAGCGCCCTCCTTGCCGGACTCATTGTGGCTACCGCCACCGCAATCGCACTGGGTTGGTTCACCTCGCGGCGCTTGCTCTTGCCCGTGCGACGTGTCGTCGATGCCGCGGCCGACATTGGTGGTGGACGACTCGACGCGCGCCTCGAACCCGAGGACGATCCCGACCTCAACAGGCTGGCCGTCACCTTCAACGAAATGGCCGACGCGGTTCAGGAACGCATCGAGCGCGAGGTGCGATTCGCGAGCGACGTGAGTCACGAGTTGCGTTCGCCGATCACCGCGCTCAGTGCCGCGGTCGACGTACTTGCTGCGCGTCGATCAGAGTTGTCGGACCGCAACCAACAGGCTCTCGATGTCCTCACGACACAAGTACGAAGGTTCGACCGAATGGTCATCGATCTTCTCGAGCTGTCGAGGCTCGACTCGGGCACAAGCTCGCTGCGCTACGAGGACGTCGATCTGACCGACTTTGTCCGTCGCATCGCCCAGCGATCGGGCTTCGGCTCCGTACCGATCGTCGTCTCCGGCATCGTTCACGACCATGTCACCACCGATCGACTGCGACTCGAGCGCATCATCGTGAATCTTCTCGTTAACGCCCGCGAACATGCGGGAGGCCCCGTCGCGATCCTCCTCGACGGACACGTCGACACGGTGACGATCACGGTGGTCGACGAAGGCCCCGGCATACCCGAAGGCGATCGTCAACGAATCTTCAACCGGTTCGCGCGCGGATCATCCGCAGCCCGAGGCAGCGGGACGGGGTTGGGGCTGTCGATCGCTCTCGAACATGCAATTGCCCTCGGCGGCAAGATCCGCATCGAGAACAACCTGCCGCAAGGATTGCGTTTCGTACTCGAGATTCCGACCGAATCCGGCCCTTCAACCTCGGGCACGGACTGAGCACAAGGTGAGCGCTGCATGAGTTCGCTGATTCGCCGTCTCCAACGCGCGATGTCTTTGGCCTTCGCGATTTTGCTCGTCACCGCGTGTGGTCCTCAAGCACAGGACTCGGCTTCACCCCTGCGAGCCGTACCCGGTGACCTCACCGCACCGACCTCGACGTCCACGACCACCACGACGTCGCTTCCACCTTCGCCCACATCGACGGTCGCATCGGAAGCGGTCCTCCTCCACTTCATTCTCGGCGACTCGATCACCACCGTCCTGCGCACCCTGCCCGTTGGTCCCGAGCCGCAAGACGTCCTCGACTCGCTTCTCGACGGCTTCCCGACGAGCTCGTTCGGCACCGAC
This sequence comes from Actinomycetota bacterium, assembly GCA_009919275.1. Classification (GTDB taxonomy): domain Bacteria; phylum Actinomycetota; class Acidimicrobiia; order Acidimicrobiales; family Ilumatobacteraceae; genus F1-20-MAGs119. The sequence continues at coordinate 7,740 of RGCG01000054.1, read as the reverse complement.
GTCCGAAGTGCGATTCCTCGAGATCTCGAGGCCACCGTGAGCGTCGAGCGAGGCCTGGCCACGGTCGACACCGACGGCTCGCTTCTCACCGAGATCTCCCCGATTGACCAACGTCTAGCCATCGCCCAGATCGTGCTGACCTTGACATCCCGACCCGGCATCGGACAGGTGACCTTCCTCGTGAACGGCGAACCACAGGCAGTGCCGCGCGGCGGTGGCGAGCTGGCTCCCGCGGATCAACCTGTCGCGTACGACGATTACGCGATGCTGCTCACACCGGGTGGGGTTGCGCCTCCGTCGGAACAGTGAGGCGGCGAATCAGTAACCGAGCCGTTCGATTCGACCCGGTCGGCGCTGCCAATCTTTGTCGACAACGACACGCAACTCGATGAACGCCCCGGGCGACATTTGTTTGCGGACCGCCTCGCCCACTTCCCGCAGAACCTGTCCGCCCCGCCCGATGACCATGCCCTTTTGGCTCTCACGTTCGACGATGATCTCGCACCGAACGCGCGGCCATTCCCATTCGGTCACCCGAGTGGCGATCGAGTACGGAAGTTCCTCACGAGTCAGCCTCAACAGTTCCTCTCGAACAAGTTCGGCCACCCACTCCTCTTCGGTGAGGTCGTGAGTTTCTCCGTCGGGGTAGAACCACGGTCCCTCCGGCATCACGCCGAAAAGCGTGCGACGGAATTCATCGACACCCTTGCCCGAGCGCGCCGACAAGGGGAAGTATTCATCGGCCCCCAAAATGGCCGACCGGGAGAGTTCTTCGAGCACTTTCGGTCCTGCCAGGCCATCGCATTTGTTCGCGACGACGAACAGTTTGGTGGCGGACCTGTCGATGGCGACATTCGCAGCGACCCATTCATCGCCCTTGCCGAACCCCTTGGCCGCATCAAAGACGAGGACCACCACATCGACGTCGGCTGTGCTGGCAAGCGCGGTCGCGTTCACGCGCTCACCGAGCGCAGTGACGGCTTTGTGAAGACCGGGCGTGTCGACGAACACGATCTGCGCATCGTCGTCCGTCGCCACCCCATGAATCCGACGCCGCGTGGTTTGCGGCTTGTCGGAGACAATCGACACCTTCGAGCCGACAATGGAATTCACCAAAGATGACTTCCCGACGTTTGGACGACCAACGACGGCGACGAGTCCCGACCTCATCGGCCGCGCAGTTCCGCGATGATGGGAGAAAATGCGTCGAGGTTCGCCTCGAATACCGTGAAGTGACTGATGCCCGTTGCCGCGCGACGCTCGAGGAGTTGATCGACACACTGTGCAACCGTGCCGATCACGACATGGGGAATGTCGAGCGCGGCCACCGGGTCGTCCAAGCCGTAGCCACGCGCCACTTTCTCCATGGTCGAACGCCGGTCATCGGTGACGAAGACGTTGGTGAGGTTGGTGTGAAGCTCGATCTCGGAGATCCGCTGACCGGCCGCTTCGTGCACCCATGCGAGTTTCTCGGCGGTTGCAGCTCCGGTTGCGTTGGCAGCCGACTCACGACCCACCTTGCCCGCCGACATGTTCGGTACGAACGAGACGATGTCGGCCTTTCGTGCGGCCAGCGACAACACACGTTTTCCGCCACCTCCAACCAGAATCGGGGGCCCGCCTGGTCGCGAGGGCCTTGGGTCGTTCGGTGCGTCGCGCAACACGTAGTGCTTTCCCTCGTGATTGGCCGTGTCGCCCGACCAGCACGCACGCAAGACATCGATTGCCTCGTCGAGCCGCTCGACACGGGTGCCCACCGATGCGAAGTCCTGTCCGATCGAGACATGGTCGGCCTCGAGCCACCCGGCGCCAATTCCGAGCTCGAGACGACCGCCGCTCAGCAAGTCGAGGGTTGCCGCATCGCGGGCGATGATCGCGGGATGAACGGATTCGTTGTCGAGTACCAGCGTGCCGACCCGAAGCCGCTGCGACAGTGTGGCGACGACCGCGAGCGCAACCAATGGCGAGAAGCCCTTCGTGCCGCGGTGTTGTGGCATGTGAAGGAGGTCGTAACCCTCTTCGTCGAGACGCGAGACGAGACGACGCCACGCAGTCGCGTCGGGCGCACCCGAGGACATGACGCTGAATCGAAAAGGTCTGGGTTCAGTGCTCACGAGTGACAGACTAAGCCCATGGCAAGCGGACGCTCTTCCCTCGACCCCAAGCGTTGGTTCGACCGGATGCAGCCCCAGACGCTGCAGATCGCGACGTGGCTCCTCTACCTCAACGGGTTCTTTCTCCTCGTTGACGTCATCGACAAGAGTGACTACCTCGGGTACTACCGAATGCGATATGGCTGGGGGGTCGTGTTGGGCGTTGCTGCCGTTCTTGTTCACGCCGGCGGCGGCTGGTTGATGGCGAACGACAGAAAACTCGGTTGGAAACTCGCCGTGGCAGCTTCATTCACGCCGTTCGTCCTGCGCTTTCTCGCGTACTCCGACATCGACCGACAACTTCCGGGGTCCATCAGTATCTACCGCAAGTTGACCGGCGGCAGCACCCTCAGCGCGATCTTCGAGATCGCTCTCTGCGCGCTTCTCCTCCACCCGCACAGCCGGAACCACCAAAAGATCTGGTATCGATAGTCGGTTTCCACCGCCCGCGCCCGGCGTGGGAGACTTCCAAGATGGCAACAGTGATCAACGGCATCGACGGACTGAAGGCCGCCGTCGGCAACCACCTCGGCTACAGCAATTACATGACCATCTCGCAAGAGCGCGTCAATCAGTTCGCGGAGGCCACGGGTGACCATCAGTGGATTCACGTTGATATCGAGCGCGCCAAGTCGGGTCCCTTCGGAGGCCCCATCGCACACGGCTATCTGACGTTGTCGCTTGGTCCCGTACTGCTCCCCGAGATCTTCACCGTCGGAGGAATCTCGATGGGCGTGAATTACGGAGCGAACAAGATCAGGTTCATGTCGCCGGTGCCGGTGGGCGCGAAGCTACGGGCCGGTGCCAAGCTCGTGAACGTAGAAGACGTCGCAGGCGGCGCGCAGGTCACCATGGAAGTCACATTCGAAGTTGAGGGCGCCGCGAAGCCGTCGTGTGTCGCGGAGATCATCTTCCGCTATTACGTCTGACGACAATGCGCGTCAAACGAAGTTCGGCATCACCTTCGTAGCGAGCAATTCCATCGTTTCAGTGTCGGGATAATCGGCGCACCACGGGATGAAACCCGTACAACCGAGCTTCACGTAAGTTGCAACCATCTCGGACACCTGCTCGGGCGTGCCGACCAAGTTGTTGTCACGCCAGTTCTCGACCGAATCACCCCAGAGGCCGCCCCTGGTGCGCTCTGCCAATTCCTTTTCCGTCGAGCGAATGAAGACTTCCGGTGACCATGTCTTGCGAATTTCGCTCTCATCGCGGCCAACCGCGGCGCAGTGACCCTTCAGGATCTCGCGCTTGCGCGCCCACTCATCGGGCTTCCCACCGAAGTTCGAACAATCGGCATGCTCAGCCACCACCCGCAGGGTCAACTGCTCGCCACCGCCGCCGATCCACACCGGTGGCGTGGGTTTTTGCAACGGCTTCGGATCACAGTTCGCACGCACCGTGCGGTAGTACTTGCCGTCATAGGTCGTCTCGACGTTGGTCCACATCGACTTGACGATTTCGACCGACTCACGCAACATTCCGATGCGGTCCTTGGGCTTCGGAAATTCGAATCCGTAACCGCGATACTCGTTTTCGTACCAACCGGCGCCGATTCCCCACTCGAGACGACCACCCGATATCACATCGAGCGTCGATGTGATCTTTGCGAGCAGCCCGGGGTTGCGATAACTGTTGCAGCCGACCATTTGGCCGAGCCTGATGGTGCTGGTGCGTTGCGAGATGGCAGCCATCGTCGTCCAACATTCGAACACCGCCTCGTGCGCGGGACGGGGCACGTTGTGAAAGTGGTCGTACACCCAGATCGAATGAAAACCGAGCTTCTCGGCCCTCAACGCGACATCAACCGCGACGTTCCACTTTTCTGCGTCGCCGTCGATGCCAACCAATTCCATCTTCCAGCCCTGGGGCATGAATACCCCGAAGATCGGCTTGTCTGTCGAGTGGAGCGGATGGGCGGCCATGAGGTCACCCTAGAGCGGCAGCTCGCCGGTCGCCTTCTTCGTGGAGCCGAAATCCTTGTAAGCGGCAATGGTGCGCTGGGCGATGCGCATTTGATGGATTTCGTCGGCGCCGTCGGCGAAGCGACTCCAGCGGGCCTGCTGCAACATGCCGGCGAGCGGTGTGTCGGTTGAGTATCCGAGGGCCCCGTGTACCTGGATCGCGCGATCGATGATCCGCCACAGACTGTTGGCAACGAAATGTTTCGCCATCGACACCTCAGCCACGAAGTCCATCTTGTGCTCGATCTTGTAGGCAGCGTGGAGCACCATCAGCTTGCACTGATACAGCTCCATCGTCGAGTCGGCGATCATCCACTGAATACCCTGTTTCTCGGCGAGGTACGAGCCGTGGGAATACCGCTCGAGCGACCGCTTTACCATGAGATCAAGCGCAATTTCGGCTTGGCCGATCCATCGCATGCAGTGCGCCAAGCGGGCAGGCCCAAGTCGGTATTGACCGAGAAGGTGGCCCTGACCGCGGCCACCCAACATGTTTGCTGCGGGAACCCGGAGGTCTTCGATGTTGATTTCGCAATGGTTGTGACCGCCCGACATGGTGTGAACGTCGCGCACGATGTTCCACCCCTCGCTCGGGAGATCGACGATGAAGCAACTGTTCGCTGCCTGTGGAATGTCCGGGTCTTCTTCGGTGCGCGCGATGAGCAATGCGAACTTTGCTCCGCGCGCACCCGAGATGAACCATTTGTGCCCGTTGATGATCCACTCATCGCCGTCTTTGTAGGCGAAGGTCTTGATGAGCGTGGGGTCGCTGCCCGCAACTTCTGGTTCCGTCATGGCGAAGCACGACCGCGCGGTTCCCTCACACAATGGACGGAGGTACTTCTCTTTCTGTTCGGGGGTGCCCCAGTGCAACAACGTGTGCTGGTTCCCCTCGTCGGGAGCCTGGGCGTTCAAGACGAACGGTCCGATGCTCACTTTGGCCGCTTCGGCTGACACCGCCGCCATCGCCGTCGGACCGAGACCCATGCCACCCCACTCGGCCGGCATGTGCGGCAACCACAAGCCTCGTTCCTCGCGCGCCTCCTTGCGCAACTTCACGATGGTCTTCACCACTTGTGACCGATCGTTCTGGTCGATGGCCTCCCACGCCGGGCGGACGGACTCGTCCATGAAGCTCCGCACCTTCTGGCGGATGTCCTCGACGTCCTGCGGAAAACTGAAATCGATCACGTGGTGTCCCCCAACTCATCGGTGTCCGATGACCGCCCATTCTTGCCCGCGCACGAGTGGGCGGCAACCAGAAAGCCTCATAGCCTGCTCTCGTGTCGATGCCCGATGGTCGTTTGCCCGAGGGGGCCGAAAAGGTGCGAGCCGTTCGCACGATGTTCGACACAATTGCCCCCCGCTACGACCTCGTCAACCGCATCATGACCTTCCGCCTCGACACACGCTGGCGCAGACGCGCCATTCGCACACTCGGACTGCCGGCCGGATCAACCGTGATCGATCTCGCCTCCGGGACGGGCGACCTCTGCATCGACCTTCGCCGGCGCGACCTCAAACCCGTCTCGTTCGACTTGAGCTTTGGCATGCTCAGCGCCGACCGCAGCGGCGAACCCCGCGTACAGGCCGACATTTTGCGGCTACCCCTCGCCGATGCGTCCGTCGACGGTGCGACGTGTGGATTCGCGTTGCGCAACCTCGTCGATCTCGACGCATTCTTCGCTGAACTCGCCCGTGTCGTGCGACCAGGTGGACGCATCGCCCTTCTCGATGTCGGTGTTCCGCACAACCCCATCGTGCGATTCGGTAACAACATCTACTTCGGAAAGATCGTGCCGAAGATCGGCGCACTCCTATCCGACGGACCCGCCTACCGCTATCTCCCGAAGAGCGTCGCCTACCTCCCATCCCGTCCACTACTGATTCAGAAGCTCCGTGATGCGGGTTTTGCCGATGCCGTGCACGAGCAGTTGAGCGGGGGCCTCACACAATTGCTCACGGGAACCCGGAACGCATGAATGCCCTGCATTCCTGCAGCCGTCGATTCGAAGAGCCTGTCGACCTGAACGACGTCGCGCGCGACGACGGATACTTGTTCGTTCGCGACGGGATCGGAATGGCCGGTCGCGGCACCGCCGCCGAGGTGCCCTCGACCGACGTCGCGGCCGTACTCACCGCGATCGTCGCGCGGCCCGGTACGTTCGAGCCTCGGGCGATCGGGGCTCTGCCATTCGCACCGGGAAGCACGGGAACCTTCGTTGTTCCTTCCGTCAGCGTGATGAAGACACCGAACGGCGAACAACACCTGGTCACGGTTGCCGACACGGCCGACGAAGCCGAAAAACTTCTGGAAACGGCGCACACCGAGATCGTCGGCACCCAAAGGTCACTGCCCGAGCCACGGGCCGGCAGGTTCGACGTCGGCGCTCTTACCCAAGTCGAGGTGTATCTGGCCGCCGTGGCCGCCGCGCGAGATGCGGTGCGTCGAGGAGACCTGACGAAGGCCGTGATCGCTCGCGACATCGAGGTGGCGGCGAGCGAACCAATCGACGTTCATGCCGTCCTGCTTCGCCTCAAGGCGTCGTTCGGGTCGAGCTACCGCTACAGCCTGCGCGGTCTCGTCGGTGCCTCCCCCGAGCTGTTGGTCGAGGTTGACGGCGAGACCGTACGCAGCAACCCACTTGCAGGAACGACGGCGCGTACCGGCGATCCCGCCACGGATCGCGCGCTTGCCGATGCGCTGCTCGCCAGCGAGAAGAATCAGATCGAACACCGGGTCGTCGTCGACATGGTGCACGACGCCCTCCTGCCCTATTGCTCGTATCTCGACTGGGAGCCCGAGGCGTCGGTGGTCGCGGTGGCGAACGTGCAGCATCTCGGCACACGGGTCGAGGGCCGACTTAGTCGGCCGATCCACGCGTGTGATCTCGCCCGATTGCTGTGTCCGACTCCTGCTCTCGGCGGCCATCCGCGGGATGCGGCGGTCGACCTGATCGCGCGAGTCGAGGGCATGGACCGCGGTCTCTACGGGGGTGCCATCGGCTGGTGCGACGCACGAGGTAACGGCACCTTCGCGGTGACGATTCGTTGTGCCGAGTTCTCCGCCGACCGCACGAGGGCACGCCTGTTCGCAGGCGGCGGCATTGTCGCCGAAAGTGAACCGCTCGCCGAACTCGCCGAGACACAGGCGAAGTTCCAGGCGATGCTGTCGGCTCTCGTCCGCCCCTAACCGGCGAGCGCCGAATCGACAGCCTCGCTGATGGCCGCGTTCAGTCGACCGTGCACGGCGTGGTCGACGGTGCGATCCGTATTGACCACCACGACAGAGGGTCCGGGTGCGGCGAGAGCCTCACGCAGTTCACCCACACTTCGGGGCTGTTCGACGCGGAGACCGAAGCCTCGCGCAACCGCAGCGATGTCGGTACCGTGCGGCGTTCCGAAAAGTTTCTCGAAAGTTGCCGCGCTCACCGTCGATGCCTGGGGAAGATAGGAAAAGATCGCGCCGCCGTCGTTGTTCGTGACAACGATCCGTACGTCGAGACCTCTCGCCGCCAGCATCGCCAGTGACGAAACGTCATGGACGAATGCGACGTCGCCGACGTAGGCCGTGACCGCTCCGAGCTCGATCGCAACACCGATCGCCGTGGCGATCACCC
>RGCG01000053.1 GCA_009919275.1 Actinomycetota bacterium | reverse complement strand
CGGTGGGACAGGTGCTGCATCGAGAAGCGCGATCAGGCGAGCGCGCGTGTCGGCGGGGTCGATGACTTCGTCAATCTCCGCGTGTGCCGCGATGTTGAGTGCGCCGCCGCGCTCGTAGGCCGCGGCAATGAGCTTGTGTTCAAGTGCCTGGCGCTCGACCGGGTCGGCGATGGCTTCGATCTCCTTGCGGTAACCGAGACGCACCGCACCTTCAAGACCCATTCCGCCGAATTCACCGGTCGGCCACGAAAGGGTGGGGTAGCGACCGTGCAACGTGCCACCGGCCATGGCTTGTGCGCCGAGCCCGTAGCACTTGCGCAACACCACGGTCATCCACGGAACGGTGATGCTGCCGGCGACGACGAACATGCGGCCGAAATGTCGGACCTGCGCCGACTTCTCTGCCTCGGGTCCCACCATGAATCCGGGTGTGTCGCACAACGACACGATGGGCAGATCGTGTGCGTCGCAGAGTTGCACGAACCGCGACGCCTTGTCGGACGCCTCACTATCGATGGCGCCACCGAGATGCGCGGGATTGTTTGCGATGATGCCGACCGAATGTCCACCAATTCGACCGAGTGCGGTGACGATTCCGACACCGAAGTCGCGGCGTAGTTCGAGCCAGTCGCCGTCGTCGACGAGATGCGTCACTGCATCGCGAACGGGATACACACGGGTGCGTTGTTCCGGAACGACCTCGCGGAGTGCCTCATCATTGCCGGGTCGTGACTCGATCCGGCGGTGCAGGAAGTAACCGAGGTACTTCTTCGCTGCGGCGACAGCCATGGATTCATCGGTCACGCGGATGTCAACGACACCATTGCGGGTTTGTGTGTCGATGTCGCCGATGGCGGTGGGCTCGACGCGGCCGAGGCCCCCGCCTTCGATCATTGCGGGGCCGGCCATCCCGATGTTCGAGTTCTCCGTGGCGATGATGACGTCGCAGCAACCCAGCAGGGCGGCGTTGCCGGCGAAGCAGTATCCCGAGGCGATACCGACGAGTGGGACGAGACCAGACAGCGCACCGAAAAGGGAAAACGCCATACAGTCCATTCCCGTGACGCCATGCGAGTCGGTATCGCCCGGCCGGCCACCGCCACCTTCGGCGAAGAGAACGAAAGGAAGGCGTAACTCTTCGGTGAAGGCGAAGAGGCGGTCTTTCTTGATGTGGTTGATGAGGCCCTGCGTGCCGGCGAGGACCGTGTAGTCGTACGACGCAACGGCGATTGGTTTGCCATCGATGGTGGCCGTGCCCCCGACGAGTCCGTCGGCGGGTGTGTTCACAATCAGGTCGTCGGCGCTGCGCCGTTGGCGTTGTGCCGCAACGGCGAACGAGCCCACTTCGTGAAAGGACCCAGGGTCGACGAGATCAGCGATGTTTTCACGGGCGGTGCGCTGCCCCTTGGCGCGACGCTTGTCGACGGCGGAGGGACGCGCTTCGTCGCTGGTAAGTCGTCGACGCTCGCGGAAGCGGGCGAGATCAGCACGCTCGATCGAAGCATTCTTCGATCCGGTATCGGCCTCGTTGGCGGCAACGGTGCCGGGGGACAGAGTGAAAAGCACCTGGTGTTCCTCGACGGTGTCACCAATGGCGACATCGATGCTGGCGATGGTTCCGTCAACCTCGGCGACAACAGGGTGTTCCATCTTCATCGATTCAAGGACCACCACCTCGCGTCCCGCGCGCACGGCATCACCGGTAGTCGCATTGACGGCGATCACGGTTCCGATGAGCGGCGAGCGACTCTGCACCGTTGTGGCCCCCATGGTCCCAGTCTTGCCGATGTTCGGTTGATGGTAGAAAGAGGCGGGGGTGTGAAGATGCCGAGACTTCGTCAGGTGCCAAGGGCGCAGGCCGACCCGAAGGTGTTGCCCATGTACGACCTTTTGTTCGGCGACCGGGACCCGGTCGCCGAACCCGGAACGGCGACGGGTACGCCGGGGGACTGGTGGACGGTTTTTGCCCTCGACCCCGAGATCTTCGATCACGCCGTTCGGGGTTTCGCCCTCTACCGCAATCCCGCGCGGCGTCTCGACCCGAAATTGCGCGAACTCGGCCAGACCCGGGTGGGTTGGGCGCGAGCCAGCCAGTTCGTTTTCTCCCAACACTGCAAATCGTGCCGTGAGGTAGGCATCGACGAAGAAAAGATCGCGGCGATTCCGCACTGGCAAACCGCGACGTGCTTCTCGGCGATCGAACGGGCCGTTCTTGCCTACACCGATGCACTTGTCTACGACGGAGGTCGTGTGGCTGACGGTGTGTTCGAGGCGCTCAAGGCGGATCTGTCTGACGAGGAAATTCTCGAGTTCACCTACATCACAGCGATGTACGACATGCATGCCGTCATGAGCCGCGCCCTGCGAACCGAGTTCGACGACCGCGATGACCCGATCGTCGAAGTGGACGGACCCGACGGTCCTCGAATGAAGCTACGGGTGCGATGAAAGGATGGAGTTGAAATGACACGACCGAACGGTTTCCATCACGTTGCTTTTGCCTGTCGCGACACCGAGGCAACCCGCCACTTCTACGGTCGTACTTCCGTCACCTGTTTTTCGACACGGGTGACGGCAAGTGCATCGCCTTTTTCGAACTGCACAATGTGGGAGAACAAGAGGGCTGGCGTGCCGATGTGTCGACGGGAAACGGCTTGCCGGTGTGGGTGAACCACGTTGCGTTTGCCGCCGACGAGACCCGTCAGGCGGAAGCAAAGGCGTCGCTCGCGGCAGGAGGTGTCGAGCCGATCATGGACGTCGACCACGGTTGGTGTCACTCGCAGTACTACCTCGATCCGAACGGCATCATGGTCGAGTTCTGCCGTGACACGCCGGGGTTCGAACCCGACCCTACGGCTGCCCGCGCCGCGCTCGCCGACTAGTTGATCTGTAGATTCCGTCGGTCGTATTCGGAGAGTCGTCCGCGGCGCACCCAGACGTCGGCGATATCGACTTCTTGGTCGTAGGTCATCACGACGCTCGGCTTCTTGAGCCCGGCCTCACGCCAGTCGCGAATTGGGGTCGTGCCTTGGCGCTGTGCGTAGGAACTTTCCCCGTCGGTGATACCCCGTAGCAGCACGAGAGTTCCGCGTTTCGCAATGAAAATTGCAGGGCGCGTCTTTCCTTCTCGGCCGGCATCGTCGGCACCGGGAACACCATCGAACGACAACCACGCGTCGACAATGTCCCCCGCTTCCAGGTTGTACATCGCGTCGAGTGACAACTCGCCGAGCTTCGGTCGTTCGGGCTTGTCGTCGCGGGCCTGGAGAGTATGCGCCACGAAATCGACGAATTGGAATGCCCCGTCGACTTCCTGAAGTACGACGTTGATCTGCTGGCCCGCCATCAACTCGGATGCGCGCGGCGACATCGAGGTCATCGACTCGTCGCCTTGATCGGTTTGCCAAGTGATGTGATCGCCGTCGATCATCCGTACCACCGCGCGAACGGTACGACGAAGACCCGGTGGTGGGGCCGCATCGAGATGCGTCAACTTCTTCGCGGGCGTGGGTCGGGTGAGGCGTCTGATCTCTCGGATCCGTTCGCGGCGATCTTTGTCAGAGAGCGTTCTGTGTGAACCGAGCACGACCTGAATGATGCGGAACTCGGTCCGACCAACCACCACTTGGATCTTTAAGGTGTCGCATTGCCATCGGTGCCGTGTCGGCGTTCCACGCGTGGTGGATCGGCTGCAACTGGTAGTAGCCGTTCGCTGCGTTCGTGCCACCGTCGACGAGGAGGTCGTGTCCGGTGATGTATCCCGCCATGTCGGACGCGAGGAACATGACCGGCGCGACGATCTCGGACACTTCGCCGAGGCGGCGCATCGGTGTACGCGAAGCGATCCACTTGTCCATGCCCATGCCTTCAAGTGCAACGCGGGTCATTTCGGTGATGATGAAGCCGGGGCTGACTGCGTTGACGCGCACGCCACGGTCGGCCCATTCGCAACCAAGCTGCTGGGTGATGTTGCGCAGGGCGCCCTTGGCGGCCGTGTAGGCGATGATGTTCATTTCGTTCGCGCCACTGCCCATGATCGAACAGATGTTGACAATGTTGCCGCTCTTCTTCATCAGCATGTGGAGGCCGACTTCACGCATGTAAAGGAATGCGCCACGCAGGTCGACTGCCATGATTTTGTCGAAGGTATCGGTGGGGAAGCGCTCCGCACCGATTCCGAGAACGTCGGAGATGCCGGCGTTGTTGACGAGTGTGTCGATACCGCCGAATTCCTTGATCCCTGCTGCAACGACGCGCTTCACGTCGTCTTCGATCGACACGTCTCCGGTGACGCAGAGCACCTTTGCCCCTGCTTTCTTGCAGGCTTCACCGGTCTGTTCGAGGAGTTCTTTTGTGCGGGCGGTGAGCACGAGGTTGGCACCTGCTTTCGCGAAACCCTCGGCAAAGCTCGCACCAAGGCCGTACGAGGCTCCGGTGATGAGAACGGTCTTTCCCTTGAAATCGAACATGTTTGGTCCCCTTGTGCCGCGGCCCGCGATGGGCGCTGGATCCCCGAAAATAGTGGCTCTGCGGGCCGCCGTGCGAACGGGACTCACCGTGTCACACCCCTCGGGCACACTTCGGGTTTTCTCGGCGGAAGGGGCCCATTTTGTCAACGACCAACCCGGCAACCAGCAACCCGAGCGGCGCACCCGGTGACGCGATTCCGGCCGTCTACCGCCGCCTGATACGCGCCCTCGGCGACCTGGGGATCACACCGCAGCCGATCGACGACGAGCCGAAATGCTGGGCAATTCTCGATACCCACGAAGGTAGCGCTGTCGTTGCATTTGGTTCTTTGTCGCTCGAGGCGACGGCACGTCTCGCTAATTTGCTTGAAGACCTCGTGTCCGGTGTGCCCGCTTCGTCGATCACGCCCGCAAGCGACGATATGTCCGGCCCCGACGCAGCGAGCGAGTACGTCATGGCACCGTTCGAACCGGTTGCTTCGCCGCTCGAGCCGTTTCAGGCCGCGTCGCGTCACCATCCCCGGACGGCGTGGTGAGACGACGATGAGCCCTTTCAATCGCGGTGGCCTCGGTGCCAACCCCCAGTCGATTCCATTCGACGAGTGGTGGCGCATGTGGCACTTCGTCAACGCCTTCGAGGCAAGAGACTCGGTCTACTTTCGCGTGTGGCTCGAGGTGGCGGGTGGTTGCCGAACTTGGCACATCTCGTCGCCGCGCTTCCATTTCGAGGTGTGCACGCTGGTCGAAGGTACGTCCGGTACCTTCACGGTGCCCGTTCCGGTGCGAGTCATCCACGCGATGACGGATATCGCAACTACATCGTTTGATACCACTCTTGCGCTGGCTGACCATGACACGCTCACCGTGACTGCCGACGACGCGTGTCTTGTCTACGACATCCCGTCATTCAACCCGGGAACCTCGTTCGTCCTCGATTCGGTCGATTGCACTGCGGTGGTCTCCGCAAAGCGGCTCGCCGATGTTCTCGATGCGGCACGTACCCCTCCCATCGGACTTGACATTGTCGGTTACGGGCCACCCCTCTGGTGCGTCATCGGGGACGGGAAGATCACGTTCCACTCCGACTGGTCGTCGTACGACCATGGCCGGGCGACGGTCTCGATCGAGGCCCGGACAAACGGTGAGGCACAGTTCCATAGTGGTGTCAGCGTTGTTGCAAGGGTCCTGCGCGATTTCACCTCGATGGACGACGGCGACGACACCGTCACCCTCGAAGTTGATGGTCCGACTGGCTTGGGATGCCGTGTTGTCGGCTCCGACTGGGTTCTCACGTGCCCGTTCATCGACCCGGTTGCCCAAGAATGGGGTAGCGCGATGCGACGTGAACTCATGTCGGTGGGGATTGAATATCAACGCGACGGCGAGCGTGCGGTCGAGTACCTCGTTGATGGGGTGCAGGTGCGTGCTCAGGTACACGGTGGTCGCCATCCGGTGTGCCGTCTGTCGGCGACCGTGGCCCGCAACGTCGGGAACAGTGAGTTCCTGCTCGGCGAGCTGAACGACTGGAACATGTCCCATGCCGGCATGAAGTTCTGGTGGGAGTCAGAGAAGGTGGTCGCCGTGGTCGACCTCGACTCGCGACACATGTCCGATATCTGCGACGAATCGTCGCGTCTGGCAGCCGTGGTGACGCGCCTCGCGGCACCCACCACGGCGCTCTGAAGATTTCGTCCGGGTTAGGGGCGTTCGAGGATGGTGACGGCGCAGGCGGCCTCTTCGAGGCCGATCACGCCACCGCCGTTTTCGGCCAGGGCGAGGCGTGCGTTGGGGACCTGGCGTGCTCCTGCTTCTCCGCGCAGTTGGACGACGAGCTCGTAGATCATCGAGAGTCCGGTTGCGCCGACAGGATGCCCCTTCGATACCAAACCACCGGAAGTGTTGATGGGAATCGAGCCGCCGGGCCCTGTTTCTCCGGCCTCGACGAACGCGCCGCCCGAGCCGATGGGGCAGAAGCCGAGCATTTCGGTTTGGTAGATCTCGCAGAACGCCGTTGCGTCATGGACCTCGGCAACATCGATGTCGGCGGGCTTGATTCCCGCGCGCTCGTATGCGCGGCGAGCCGCGTGGTGCGACAGCGAAGGCTCGTCGTACGCGCGGTACTTGCCGCCTGTCAGCGCCGTGGCGGCGACACGGATTGCTCGCGAACGCACCGACTCGGGAAGTGACTTCAAATAGTCGTCGGAACAGACGATCGCTGCCGCACCACCGTCACCGATTGGCGCACACATGGATCGCGTGAGGGGGAACGAAATCGGGCGATCGTTCAGCACCTCGTCGGTCGTCATGGGAAAGCGGTATTGCGCTTTCGGGTTGTCGACCGCATAGGTGTGGTTCTTCGCCGCAGCGTGGGCGATTTGGCGCTGTGTCGTGCCGAACAACTTCATGTGGAGAGCGGCCTGAATGCCGTATGTCTCCATGAAGATCGTGTGGCCTTCACCTTTGTCGAAACTGCACCCGGCGAATTGCGCAGCGCGGTCGTATTCGTCGAACAGTCGGTCGAGATTGAAGTTGTCGACGCCGGAGTAGTACGAGTCGAACATCACCTGGCGAACCGCAGGATCTTTGTCGGCACCGGGTCGATAGATCTTTTCGACGCCGATGGCAAGGGACACTTCCGTCTCGCCACTGAGGATGTCTTTCACCGCCCCTTGTAGCGCCATCGATGCCGTTGCGCAGGCGCCCTCGACGTTGGTCATCGGAACGCGTTCGGGAAACAGCCCTTCGTCGACCAGTTCGATGAAACAGGTCTGCCCCCGCACACCGCCTTGACCCCACGTGTGCATGAGGCAATTGCCGAACCAGGCCGAGCCGATGTCGGTCCCATCGGCCATGCCGACATCGGCGAGGACGCCCGTGTAGGTCTCGCGCGCGAGCGACTTGAGGGAGTCCTCCGGACGGCGGGCAAATGCGGTGCTGTGGGCTCCGATGATCCAGACGTTCGTCATTTTGCTGACTCAGGCGGTCTTGCGCGCCGAGGCGCGGGACTTGGACGGTTTCGCGGCAGCGGCCGAACTCGATCGATTGATGAGTCCGGCCAGGAACATGTCACAGAACTGGTCGGCGATCGCATCGGCGCGCAGCGGGCCTTCGGGGCGGTACCAGTGCGTGAGCCAGTTGAGTGAACCAATGATTCCCAGCGTCGCGATACGTGGGTTTGTGAGCGGAGCGAATTCGCCCTCGGCAATTCCGTCACGGATGATGGATTCGAGAAGCTCGAGATACTCGCGGTCCATTGCGGACCATTCCTTCAATCTGCGCCGACCGGCGATTTCCTGGAGGTACACCGAGGCGTAGACAAAGTTCGTTTCGAGCACCTTCAGGTGCGAGCGGGTGGCGCGGCGGATTTTCTCGGTGGGGGGAAGGTCCATCTGCGAGAGATCGCGCAGACCAACCAAGATCTCTTCTGCCGGTTCACGTACGACCGCGAACAGAAGGTCTTCTTTCGTGTCGATGTAGTGGTAGAGGCTGCCTTTCCAAATGCCCACCGCCGATGCGATGTCTTCGAGAGAGGTGGCTGCGAAGCCCTTCGTGCGGAATGCTTCGGCTGCGGCTTCGACGATGTCGTTCCAGCGGCTTGGACGTGGCATGTTCCCCCCTCTCGGCGATCATCCCACAGCGTGTCGTGGCGCCGGGTGAAATGAAACGACCGTTTGGTTATTATACGCACAGGGGGGCAATGGGCGTCACGAGGGTCAACCACACGGGAATCAGCGTCACCGACATGGAACGCTCCCTCGGCTTCTATCGCGACGTGCTCGGTCTCGAACTCGTGATGGACATGGATGTCGACAGGCATGCGGGTCTCGACACCGTCGTCGGCATGACCGACACGATCGGTCGGGTTGTCATGTTGGCGGCCGGCGACAGCCTCGTGGAGTTGTGGTGCTACGCCAACCCGGCGGGTCGGCCTCTTCCGCTCGATTACAAGCCGGCCGACCGGGGAGTCACGCACGTCGCGCTCGAGGTCGACGACGTCGATGCGATGCACGCACACGTGGTTGCTGCGGGTTTTCGCGCGAAGTCGGCACCGGTCGATCTCGGTATCCACAAGACCTGTTACGTGCACGGCCCGGATGACGAAATCATCGAGCTCCTCGAAGACAGGTCCAACCGGGAAATGCTTGCGAGGGTGACTCGTCGCACAATCGAACGGCGGCTCGCCGCCGAGGGCAAGAAAGGCTCGTGACCCTTCGCGGACACGAAAATCGAAAGGAATCGCAGATGCCGAATCAAACAATCAAGGGCTTGACGGTCACGGGACTCATGCGTCAGGCAGCGCGTTACAACGCAAAGCGCGTGGCGGTGAAGCATGGCGACCGCACACTTACCTTCGCCGAGGCGTGGGATCGCGGGACACGCATGGCGAACGGACTTCTTTCGCTTGGGTTGAAGCCCGGTGACCGCGTGGGTGTGCTCGAAGACAACTCGATCGACGCCCAGGACTTCTTTCTCGGCGCGGCGATTGCGGGTTTGGTACGTGTCCCGCTTTATGCGCGCAACTCGATCGAGAGCCACGAGCACATGCTCGGCCACACGGGTTGTCGGGCCGTCGTCGTTGCCGACAAGTACCGCAGCGACATGGACGGCATGACCTCGAAGCTTGCCGACCTGCAGCACGTGGTGGTTCGCGATGCGGGTTACGAGAAGTGGTTGGCTTCTTTCTCGACCGACGATCCGATGGTCGAAATCGAACCGGATGATTGGTACATCATCCGCCATACGGGTGGCACGACCGGCAAACCCAAGGGCGTTGCCTACACCCACCGTTCGTGGTTGGCGGCCGGACGCGACTGGTTCTACAACTTTCCGCCGATGGATGCGGGCGAGGTGTGCATGCACGTCGGGCCGATTTCACACGGAAGTGGCTATCTCTATACGCCTACGTGGCTGTCGGGCGGAACCAACCTGTTGCTCGACCACTTCGATGCCAAAGAGACGCTGCAACTGATAGCGAGCGAACGGGTGTCGTTCATGTTCATGGTGCCCGCCATGCTGAACGCCGTTGCGCGCGACCCGCTCGCACGAGAGCTCGACTTTTCCGCCCTGAAGGTGATCCAAATCGGCGGTGCGCCGATCGCCGACGACACGGCGCTACTGGCGCGCGAGGTGTTCGGCGACGTTCTCTACCAGGGCTACGGCCAGACCGAGGCGTTGCCAGTGTGCATGATGGGTCCAAAGGAATGGTTCTCCGACGTGCCCGGCTCGAATCCTCTGCGTTCTGCGGGTCGGGCACTGCCGTTCGCCTATCTCGAGATCAGGGATCCCGAGGACTCGTCGGTCTCGCTGCCGATCGGGGAAGAAGGTGAGATTGCCATTCGTTGCGATGGTCAGATGCTCGGCTTCTGGGAAAACGAGGCTGCAACGAAGGAGCGCATGTCCGGCGACGGTTTCGTTCTCACCGGCGACATCGGCAAGCTCGATGAAAACGGATATCTCTACGTTCTCGATCGCAAGGACGACATGATCATCTCTGGCGGTTTCAACATCTGGCCGGCCGAACTCGAGAACGCAATTCTCGGACACCCCGAGGTCGTCGAAGTTGCCGTCTTTGCGATTCCCCACGAGCGATGGGGCGAAAGTCCCGCCGCGATGTGCGTGACCGCCGCGGGCGCGAAGGTTTCGGCCGACGACATCAAGGACTTGTGTGCCCGCGTTCTTGGCTCGTACAAAAAGCCGGCTGAGGTGTTCTTCCAGACCGACCCTCTGCCGAAGAGCCCCGTGGGGAAGGTTCAGCGCAAGGTGCTGCGCGAACCCTTCTGGGCGGGTCAAGACCGACGGGTTGCCGGTAACTAGCCAGACCCGACGGGCAGGTTTGCCCCTTGATAACCAAACGCTTGTTGTGGTAACGTCGCGTTTGTCACACAGACCACTTAACCGACAACCAATGGGGGGAACATGGGTCTCAATTTGGCAACAATGGAAAAGATCACCGCAGACGTTCAGATGAACGACCTGGAGTGGGTGGAAGTGGCACCGGGTTCGCACTTCAAGGTGCTCACCGTGCACGCTCCGACCAACACCGTCGCCTTCGGCTTCAAGATGGATCCGGGTGCGCCCGACTTCCCGTCGCACTTCCACATCTGCCGCGCCATGGCGTGGACGGTGAAGGGCTGGTTCGGGTACCGCGAGGCTGAGAAGCCCGAGGAGAGCCGGATCATGAAGGGCATGTTCTCGTACGAGGCCGCCGGTTCGTTCCACACGCCGTTCAGCGACTGCCCGGAGGGCTTCGAGTCGGTGGGAATCTTCGAGAGCGACACCGAGGTTCTTCTGCAGAACCACGCCGAGCCCGACCCGCGCTCCGAGCGCATCGGCGACCTCACGGTTGCTGACTTCATCTCGTGGGCCAGCAAGTCGACCCACATCGTGCACCCGGATGGTTCCATCACCGGTGACCCGACCTACAAGTACGACTTCACGAGTGGTATCAACGCCTTCAGCTGAGGCATCGACACCGCACGGTACGAAACAAGGTACGAAAGAGGGGAGGCGGGAAACCGCCTCCCCTCTTCTTTTTTCCGGTTTTGTTCGTTTCAGACGATCGACCAACCACCGTCGACCGGGTAGGTCATGCCGGTGATGAAGTCCGCCTCGGGTGAGCACAGGTATGCAGCCATTGCACCGATGTCGCGCGGCGTCCCGAG
>RGCG01000052.1 GCA_009919275.1 Actinomycetota bacterium | reverse complement strand
ACATCTTTGCTGCCATCAGCTTGCCTTTCCTTTCACTGCACGCACGCGTGCTTCGCGATCGAGTTTGGGGAGCGCAATACGGCCGGTGCGCTGAAGTTCAACGATGCCGTATCCACGCAGAAGTTCTTCGAAGTCGTCCAACTTGTCGGGCGAACCTTCGAGAGAAAGAGTGAGAGCGTCGACGCCCACCGCAACAACCTTCGCATCGAAGATGTTGGCGAGTTCGACGAGTTGTCCGCGCACCTCGGCACCGGCGCGAACCGTTGCGATGAGAAGCTCGCGCTCGACCGACCGCGTCGGGTCGAGTTCGGAGATGCGAACAACTTCGATGAGTTTGAAGAGCTGTTTCACGATTTGTTCGAGTGGCGTCTCTTCGACATCGACAACAATGGTGATGCGGCTGAGCTCGGGGTCTTCCGTTGGCGCTACGGCCAGCGAGAAGATGTTGTACCCACGGCGCGCGAACAAACCGGCGACGCGCGCAAGCACGCCCGACTTGTTCTGGACGAGGACCGAGAGAATGTGGTGACGGGGCTTGCTCATCGGAGGAACTCCCTCTTGGGTGTCTGCGACGGTGGCAGAAGAATGTCGTCATTACTGGCGCCGGCGGGCACCATTGGGAACACCTTTTCGCCCTCGGCGACGCGGAAATCGACAACGACCGAGCGGTCGTTGATTGCGTTCGCCTTCTCGATGGCGGGCTCGACTTCTTCGGGCGACTCGACGCGAATGCCGACGCAGCCCATTGCTTCGGCCCACTTCACGAAGTCGGGAACGCCGCCTCCGAGGTCGACCTCGCTGTAACGCTCGCCGTAGAACATCTCCTGCCACTGGCGAACCATGCCGAGATACGAGTTGTTGAGGATGCCGACCTTGATGGGGATGTTGCTCAGTGTCGAAGTGATCAGTTCCTGCGCCGTCATCTGGAAGCAACCATCACCGTCGATCGCCCACACTGTCTTGTCTGGGCAACCAACCTTGGCGCCAATGGCTGCGGGCACGGAGAAACCCATCGTCCCGAGACCGCCGGAGTTGACCCAGGTGTAGGGCTTCTCGAAACGCCAGTACTGGCTGGACCACATCTGGTGCTGGCCGACTCCCGACACGAGGATCGTGTCTTCGGGAGCATTGTCGCGCAGCATTTCAAGGCAGTACTGCGGCTTCAACGCTTCGCCGGGCTCGGACTGGTCGTAGGTGAGCGGGAACTGTTCGCGCCAACCCGACACGCGGCTGCGCCACGGTCCGACATCGGCTTGCTTCTCGCCACCGTCGAGAAGTTCACGCAGTGCCTTCACCAATTCCTTCGTGACCTGGCGGCAGTCACCGACGATCGGAACGTCGGGCTTGCGCACCTTGCCCTGCTCGGCAGGGTCGATGTCGACGTGAATGATCTTCGCCTCGGGCGCGAACGTCGCCACCTTGCCGGTGACACGGTCGTCGAATCGTGCACCAAGTGCAATCAACAAGTCGCTCTTCTGCAAAGCGGTGACTGCCGCTGCAGTGCCGTGCATACCCGGCATGCCGAGGTTGAGCGGGTGACTGTCGGGGAACGCTCCGCGCGCCATCAATGTTGTGACGACCGGAATGTTCAACAGCTCGGCGATCTGCTTCACGTAGTCGGCGGCACGTGCCTTCAGGACGCCACCACCGAGGTACAAAACGGGGCGTTCGGCGGCGAGCATCATCTTCGCCGCTTCCTTGATCATGCGCGGGTGACCCTTGGTGTTGGGCTTGTAACCGGGAAGGCTGGCCGCGACTTCTTCATCGGTCGGCCAGTGCCACGTCATCGTGTTCTGCAACACGTCTTTCGGCAGGTCGAGAAGCACGGGACCCGGACGTCCGGTGGTTGCGATGTGGAATGCCTGCCGAACAGCGAGCGGGATTTCATCGGGCGACATGACGAGGTCGTTGTGCTTCGTGATGCTGCGCGTGATTCCGACCGTGTCGCATTCCTGGAATGCATCGGTGCCGATGGCGGTTGTCGGAACCTGACCGGTGATGGCAACCATCGGGATGGAATCCATGTAGGCGTCGCACAGGGGCGTGACGAGGTTCGTCGCCGCGGGGCCGCTGGTCACCATCGCCACGCCGGGTCGGCCCGTGACATGGGCGTAGCCCTCGGCCATGTGACCGGCGCCCTGTTCGTGACGCACGAGGATGTGGCGAATCGGCGACTGAATCAGCGGGTCGTAGGCGGGCAGGATGCAGCCGCCCGGATAGCCGAACATGACGTCGACTTTCTCCATTTCGAGGGCCTTGATAAGGGCCTCGGCGCCGGTGATTTTCATGGGTTCCTCCTCGGAATTCGGTTAATTCAATTGGCTCAGGATTGATTTCGGTTGGTTTCGGCAAAAAAACTGAAGATTTCAGGGTGATTCGGGCAACAAAAAAGGCCCCCCGCAGGGAGCCCAGGCGACGTGATATGGGACGCGCGCCTAGTGAACTACTACCACCTGAGTTTCAGGGCGAATCGCGTATTGGCTTGTCACGAGTTTCATTCTGGCACGGGTTAGGGCCCGGCGCAACAGGGTCTTGACCTTCCATGTTTTTGCACTTACCGTGCAAATTTATGGACATCCTGCGCACGCCCGACAGTCGCTTCTCGACACTGGCCGAATGGCCCTACGCCCCCGTCTACACCGAGATTCCTTCCGGAGATGGCGCGACGTTGCGGATTCATCACGTCGACGAAGGTCCGCGCGATGCGCGCGAGGTTGTTCTGTGCATGCACGGCGAGCCGTCATGGGCGTACCTCTACCGCAAGATGATCCCCGTCTTTGTCGCGGCGGGCCACCGCGTGATTGTTCCCGACCTCGTCGGATTCGGACGCAGCGACAAACCCGCCGCGATGACCGACTACACCTACGAGCGCCACGTCACGTGGATGTCCGAGTGGCTCGTCGCCAACAATCTCACCAATCTCACTCTTGTTTGTCAGGACTGGGGCGGGCTCATTGGCCTGCGCCTCGTTGCCGCGTTCCCGGAACGCTTTGCACGAGTCGCGACCGCGAACACATTTCTGCCCACCGGTGATCGTGACCCCGGTGCGGCTTTTCGTGCATGGCGCGAATACAGCCAGACCACACCCGACTTCAACGTCGGCAACATCGTGCAGGGTGGGTGCGCATCGCGACCCATCGGCGAACACAACGTCGCTGCGTACGACGCGCCGTACCCCGACGACACCTACAAGGCCGGCGCACGAATCTTCCCCACGCTCGTCCCTGCATCACCCGACGATCCCTCGGCCGAGCCAAACCGCGCCGCATGGAAGGTGTTGACCGAGTGGAAGAAGCCCTTCCTCACTGCTTTCGGCGACAGCGACCCCATCACCGCCGGTTCCGATCGCTACTTCCAGAAGCTCATTCCGGGAACCGCCGGGCAGCCGCACACCACAATCGCAGGCGCCGGCCACTTCATTCAGGAAGACAAGGGCGAAGAACTAGCCAACGTTGTCAATGGCACACGCTCGGCAATTGCCGATGCGTTGTATTCGATACTCCGCGAAGGCCTCGACGACACGAGTGCCCGGGCAATTGCTGAACGTGCGGGAGTTTCGACACGTTCGGTCTTTCAGCATTTCGATGACATCGAAGCGGTATACGCCGAAGTCGCCGCCCGACAGGAACTCGCCATTCGTCCCTTCCTGGAACCCATCGATCCCATGATTCCACTCGGCGAAAGAATCGATCGCCTGGTCGTTGCGCGCGACGAGATGTACGCCATCGTCGCGCCGGTCCGTCGGGCGGCGAACAAACACCGATCAACCCGAACTTCGTCTTTCATTCGATCGAACCTGACCCGCTTGCACAGGGCGCAACGAGAACAAGTCGCCAAGACCTTTCCCATCGAGGTTGCCGGAGACGAACGACTCGCGTTGCGAATTGACGTGTGTCTGTCGTTCGAGACATGGGACCAATTCACGATGCAGCACGGACTTTCACGCGCTGCGGCCCGCGGACACTTGATCGATCTGGTTCGATCCTTGCTTGCCCGCTAACCGGGTCGCAGCTGGACTCCGGTCATCTGCCAATCGAGCTCCGTTCAATCAGCGTTCATTTTGATCTTCTAACGTTTGATTGGTGAGCGAAAAGTTGACGTTGCCAGAACTTCGGGGATTGTTCACGGACCTCGGAATGAACGTTGCACGCGAACGGGTGGCTTTCCTCCGCGAGCCAGCTCCAGCGCGGCTCCACGAATTGAGAATCGCGGTGCGCTCGGCGCGGTCGTTGATTGTCCTCACACGAGACTCCTTCGAGTCGGTTGAACTCAACAAGGCGCGCCATGTCGGAGCCAGAATTTCTCTCCTTACGGGTCGCGCGAGAAACCTTGACGTCTTTGCCGAACACTGGCACGACTTGACACTCGAACTTGATCCCGACATCGTCATGAATCTCGCGCCAGTGCTCCGTCAGATCAACTTGATCCGGGAAATGGAGTACCGCACAATCCATGCTTCGCTAGCAGATCCCGAATTCTCACCGTTTGAAGCGGAATTAGAGCGCCTCGCCAAGCTGCCCGTCGGTCCGTTGTCTGCGGATGTGGTCGTCCAGCGCGCGATCAAGCGAATCAACAAGCGTGTCGTCAATATTTCAGGTTCCCTTTCAGAAGTTGCCGCAGACGAGGTTCTGCATCAGGCCCGCAAAGATCTGAAGAAATTGCGCTACTCGCTCGAGATGACAAAAACCCATTTCCCCAGCCGACCACTCGAGAAATTCACGGAGACCTTGGCCGATCTTCAAACAACTATCGGTCGCCACCAAGACGCGGTGACATTCTCGAACGAACTCTGGTTGGCGGCCAGAAAACTCGGCTCGACGGTTTCTTCCGACACGATCGTCTCGGTTGGAATCTTGTTGAATCCGATCGAAGAAGTTCGCCGAAACGCCCGTCGAAAGTCGCTCGCAAAGTTACGTGCGTACTCGAGCGATGAAGTTCAGCAGTCACTGAAAAAGCTCGTCGGTGGTCTGGACTGACTAATCAGGTCAACGTGCCCTGCAGCGCGGCGGCGCTGAGTGTGTTCTCGAGCAAACACGCAATGGTCATAGGACCGGTGCCACCCGGCATGGGCGTGACCGCACCCGCAATACCCTTCACCGCTTCGAAGTCGATGTCGCCCACAATGCCCGACTCGGTTCGCGAGATTCCCACATCGATCAGCGTTGCACCCGGTTTGCAGTGTTCGGCACCGATCATCTTGGCCTGGCCGCTCGCCCCCACCACGATGTCGGCGGAACGGCAGAGTTCCGCCAAGTTGGTCGTGCGGCTGTGCGCGATCGTGGCGGTTGCATCGACACCCTTGCGCGACAAGAGAATCGCGAGTGGCGTGCCGACAAGTGTCGACCGGCCGACAATGACGGCGTGGCGCCCGGACGTCGGAATCTTGTAGTGCTCGAGCAAGCGCAATACGCCGAGCGGGGTGCACGGCACGAGACCGGGTTCACCACGCACAAGGCGTCCAAGCGAGCCGGTCGTGAGCCCATCGACGTCTTTTTCCGCCGGTAGCAGGCGCAGCACCGCATCGTTGTCGAGGTGCGGGGGCAGGGGTTGCTGCACGAGGATGCCGTGCACGGTGGGGTCGGACGCGAGTTGGCGAACGAGGTCTTCAACCTCGCGTTGCGGCGCCGTTGCCGGAAGAACTTCGTTCCGACTCTGCAGGCCGGCCGCGGCAGCGAACTTGTGCTTGTTGCGAACATAGGTGTGGCTCGGAGCATCGTCGCCGACGAGGACGGTGGCCAGGCAGATTTTCGGGTTCCCGGCGGCCGCCATTCGCGCGCCGATTCGCGTGACCATCAGGTCGCGCAGGGCAATGCCGTCAAGAATCAGCGGTTCGGCGGCTTGCGGCATCGGACACACGATACGGGGCGGGAGCCATGCGGTCCCGACCAGTTCCCCTAGCCTGTCTACCCTGAGCCCCAGGAGGCCTCTCACATGTCGACCACTTCCCCCTCGCCCGCTTCCATCGCCCCCGCAGAGGGCAAGTTGGGCGTTCTCGTCATCGGCCTCGGCGCCGTCACCACCACGCTGATCGCGGGCGTCGAACTGGCCAAGCGCGGTCAAGGACTGCCCATCGGATCAATGACCCAGATGGGCACCATCCGACTCGGCAAGCGAACCGACGGTCGCTCCCCTCTCGTCAAGGACTTCGTGCCACTTGCCAAACTCGAGGACATCGTGTGGGGTGCCTGGGATGTTTTCCCCGACGACGCCTACGTCGCCGCCTCCCGCGCCGGCGTGCTGGAACAGGGCAAACACATCGAGGCGATCTCCCAAGTGCTGCGCGACATCCGCCCGATGAAGGCCGCCTTCGAGCGCAAGTACGCCCGCAACCTGACGGGCGAGCACACGATGGGCGATATCGGCAAGCGCGCCATGCTGAACGCGATCCGCGAGGACATCAACCGTTTTCGCGATGAAAAGGGCGTGAGCCGCCTTGTCATGATCTGGTGCGCAAGCACCGAGGTCTACATCGAGCCCTGCGAGGTGCACGCCACCATCGAGGCATTCGAAAAAGCGATCGACGCGAACGACGAACGTATCGCACCATCAATGCTCTACGCCTACGCCGCCCTGCTCGAGGGCGTACCGTTTGCGAACGGTTCGCCGAACCTTGCAGTCGACATGCCGTGCTTGCGGCAATTCGCGACCGAGCGCAACATTCCGATCTCGGGCAAGGACTTCAAGACCGGTCAAACGCCGATGGTCAAGGCACGTCAGCTTGGCCTGTCGGGTTGGTACAGCACGAACATCCTCGGCAACCGCGACGGCGAGGTGCTCGACGCGCCCGAAAACTTCAAGACCAAGGAAGAGTCGAAGCTCGGCGTTCTCGAAGACATTCTCGAGCCGTCGAAGAACCCCGACCTCTATGGCGACGTCTTCCACAAGGTGCAGATCAACTACTACCCGCCGCGCGGCGACAACAAAGAGGGTTGGGACAACATCGACATCTTCGGATGGATGGGCTACCCGATGCAGATCAAGGTCAACTTCCTTTGCCGCGACTCGATTCTTGCCGCACCGCTGGCACTCGACTTGGTGCTGTACTCCGACCTCGCGCAGCGTGCTGGCTTGGGTGGAATCCAGGAATGGCTCAGTTTCTATTACAAGAGCCCGCAAGTAGCGCCGGGTCTGTACCCCGAACACGACCTCTTCATTCAATTGACGAAGTTGAAGAACACGCTTCGTTGGATGATGGGTGAAGACCAGATCACCCACCTCGGCCGCGAGTACTACGAAAACTGAAAGGGTTTTCGGTGTGAAATTACCCGCTTTTTGAGCCTTGACACACCGAGAATTGAGACATGAAGCACCGAGTTCTCTCCCTCGTGGCTGACGCTGCTCTCGTCGTGCTGTTCGTCTTTATCGGAACGCGCAACCACGACACCGACAAAGACATCGCGGGTGTGCTCTCGACTGCGGCACCGTTCCTCGCCACCGTCGTGATCGGAATGTTGCTACGCAACTTCGCGTGGAATCGCGGCACCGCCGGCGCTTTCATCGTCGTCGCGACGATTTTCAACGCCTTCACCTTGGTCGGCTGGCGCGTCGCACGCGAGAACTTCGGTTCTCGGCGCAAGTCTTGACAACAACCGCGCCGCGCCGCGCCGAGATTCGCCGCGTTCGAGAGAGGCGAACCCGATCGAGCCGATGAGGTAAAGCGGTGCAATCACTGCAAGCGACACCCCGATCGATGCATTCGTCGAGACTCCAAGGCCCGAAATCAAGCCGGCGACGTAAGCAAGGTTGAACGTGATGTCGTAGGCCGCAAACACGCGCCCGCACGAACCGGGCGCCGCATTGGCTTGGATGGTTGCATCCGATGCAACACGAAGGTTTTGGAACAGAAAGACACACACGCCCACCGCTACGAGTCGGCCCGCGATGCCCGGGATCACGAAGAGTGAAGCAACCGTCAGCCCCGCGGTCACATAACAACCGACCGTCAGCGTACGGCGAGGGATTCGCTCGTTGGCCCACTCCGATGTGACGCTGCCGACGAACCCGGCGGCGCCCGCAACGCCGAGAGCGAGCGCATATCCCGATGCCGCGCCGTTCGTCCTATGGTCGACGTCGAGGGCTACCGAAGCAACCAACATTCCGACCAGAGCCCGATGCATCGCCGTCGACAGAACAGCGAAACGAGTCTTTCCGCTCGACAACTGCGTGAACACCGCGCGCCAATGGATACCGGCGGTTTCACCGTCGCCGCCGAGCCAGGCACGCGTTCGATCGAAGCAGTAAGCAGCGAGAAAGTGTCCGACCCCGACGAGTGCCAGCTGCATGACCGACCCGATCGCTGACGACACCACGAATACGGATGCGCCAACACCGGCTGCAATCACTCCGACGATCAGCATCAAGGAGTCAGCGGCCACGAGTTCGTGTTGACGAACAAGGTGGCGCACCGAGGCGACGCGCGCCGTGAACAACACGCGCGTCCCGCAGAGACAACAAACGAAGACGACGAGGATGACGTTCGTCGCTGACATGTAGACAGCACAAGCCGCGGCGAATGCGAGCAGTGCACGCGCACCCTGGCCACTCACCAAGATCTGCTTTCGCGGCCACCGATCAGCGAGATACCCCGCGATCGGTCCGGCGAGAACCAGTGGAACTGCACCCGACAGCGCGGCCTGTGCCAACAGAACCGGGGTCGGGCCGTCGGAGTCTGCAAAGAGCATCGACTTCGCAAGAACGACAAGCATCAGCGCGTCACTGGCTTGCGAAACAAACTGTCCGAGGACGACGCGTCGAAAATCCGTGAATCGCAGAAGCGACCAGCGGCTGACGTGCAATGGTTCACCCTGACGAACCAGGTCGTGCTTCGTCAACGAACTTCTCCGATTCGCATGTCATCAGGTTGTCATTCACTCTCGGCCGAGTCACGGATCAACGGTGAACGGAGAATGTATGGACGATGAGAGTCTGACCAACTCATGACGGTTGATCGGCAACATGATTCATTGACTCAATCCTTTGTCTCGATGTTGTTCACAGTTCACCGAGAAACGACTTCGACGTCATACGTGTGTCTTACCTTCCAAGCTCCATGAGCAAAAAAACACATCACCCCAAGCGTTATCGTGTTCTCGGATCACTGATCCTGGCCGCATCCCTGTTCGCTGCTTGCGGCGACGATTCATCATCCGACGTCGAAGAGACAACCGTCGACACGGCGACCATCGCCGACACTGAAACGACGATGGCGGAGGCAACCGAGGAAACCACCGTCGCCGATACTGCGGCAACCGGCGAGGCCTGCACACCAGATCAAGAGATCATCGACGCCGCGAAAACCGAAGGTCAGGTCAACCTGATCGCTCTCCCCGACAACTGGGCGAACTACAAGGGAATCCTCGAGGCTTTCCGCACCAAGTACCCCGAAGTGAAGAATCCCGTCGCGAATCCCGACGCCTCGTCTGCTGACGAGCTCACGGCCGTCGAAACCCTGAAGGGTCAGCCCGACATGCCCGACGCACTCGATGTGTCGCCCGCAATCGCGCAGGAAGTCGACGCGAAGGGCCTGTGGGAGCCGTACAAGCCCTGCTCATGGGACGAAATCCCGGAGAACATGAAGGATGCCGACGGCAAGTGGGTCGCGGCCTACTACGGAATCATGGCTATCGGTGCCAACACGACGATCGTCACCGACGGCGCGCCGAAGTCCTTCGCCGATCTGAAGGACCCGAAGTACAAGGGCAAGGTGTCGCTCAACGGTGACCCACGTGAAGCCGGTGCGGCCTTTGCTGCGGTCATGGCGGCATCGATTGCGAATGGCGGCTCGTTCGACGACATCCTGCCCGGCATCGAGTACTTCGCCGAACTGAAAGAACTCGGCAACCTCGCGGGCACCGACGTCACCGAAGCGACCGTCATCTCGGGCGAGACGCCGATCTGGCTCGACTGGACCTACAACTACCCGGGCCTCGCACCGACACTCGAAGAGAACGGCATCACCTGGGAAATCAACGTCCCGAGCGACGGTGTGTACGGCGGCTACTACGCCCAGGGTGCTGTCAAGGACAGTCCGCACCCGAACGCGGCGAAGCTGTGGATCGACCACATCATCTCGGACGAAGGTGCACTCGGCTACATCCAAGGAGGTGCCGTTCCGGCGCGCTACGCGGCGTTGGTCGCGGCCGGCAAGGTGACGGACGAGATGAAGAAGAACATGCCCGCCGACGAACTCGTCGCAAAGGTTGCGTTCCCGTCTCAGGACCAGATCGCCAAGGCAAAGGAAGTTCTCGCCGAGCAGTGGCCGACACTCGTCGGCTGATCTGACGAGCACTCGAAGATGCCTGTTCTCCCCCTTACAGGTGATCATCGAACGGGGAGTCCGCTTCGGCGGACTCCCCGTCTTGCTTTGTCCGAGACGATCGGTCTCCTGCCGTTCTTCACGCTCGTCGCGGTCTTCCTCGCGTGGCCGACCTTCACACTGTTCAGAATGGCCTTCGAAAGAACGGAGAACTCCGAGGTTCCGGCGATGCGCGAAGCGATCACCGGCACATATCTCGATTCGTTCGTCTACACGATGAAGTTGAGTGCCCTCTCCGCACTGCTCGGCGCCGTCATCGGCGCAATCCTCACCGCAGCGGTGGTCCGCATCGAGCATCCGCGCTGGATTCGCAAGGCGGTGTCGAGTTTCTCAGGTGTCGCAGCGAACCTCGGCGGCATTCCGCTCGCATTCGCGTTTCTCGCCGCCCTCGGCACCCAGGGTCTCGTCACGAAACTTCTCGACTGGGGAGGGATCGACCTGATCGGTGCAGGGTTCATCATTTCGAACTTCGCAGGGATCACCGTCGTCTATCTCTACTTCCAGATTCCGCTCATGTTCCTCGTACTGCTCCCGTCGTTCGAGGGACTACGACCGGTGTGGCGCGAGGCCGCGGTGAACCTCGGCGCGACGCCCCTGCGGTATTGGCGCCACGTCGGCTTTCCCCTCCTCTCGCCGGCGCTGCTCGGCGGTTTTCTGCTCTTGTTCGCCAACGCGTTCAGCGCCTACGCCACCGCGTACGCGCTGTCCTCCGGCGGCGCAAAGCTCATTCCCGTCCAAATTCGCTTCTTTCTGCAAGGCAACACGATCACCGGAAAGAGCAACCTCGGCTATGCGATGGCCGCGTGGATGATCATCATCATGATCATCACCATGGGCGCCTACCTCGTGCTTCGCCGTCGTGCCGAGCGGTGGCAGCGATGAGATCGCGCGGAAAGTCACCGATTTGGGCCTGGCTCGTCGTGTCGAGCGCCACGATTTTCTTCGCGCTGCCGATGATCGCCATGTCAAGATTCGCTTTCCAGCGAGT
>RGCG01000051.1 GCA_009919275.1 Actinomycetota bacterium | reverse complement strand
CATCTGCTCTTGCACGCCGGGCGTGTCGATGATGCCGGGGGCGATCGCGTTCACACGAATGCCACGCGGGCCGAGCTCGTTTGCAAAAGCGCGCGTCAAGGCGATTACCGCACCCTTCGAAGCCGAGTAAGCCGTGATATTGGCTCCGCCGCGGATGCCTGCAATCGATGCGAGGTTGACGATGGCGCCGCCGTTCTTCATCGCACGGGCGGCCTCGCGTGCCGCGCTGTATTGGGCGCGCACGTTGACGTCGAGCATCTTCGTCACGAACGCATCGGACACGCCGTCGATCGGTCCGGTCGTGGGATAGATACCCGCATTGTTGACGAGGATGTCGAGATTGCCTCCGTGCGATGCGGCCGCGACGGCCGCCGACAGCTGATCTGCGTTCGTGATGTCACAGACCACGAAAGATCCGCCGACTTCTTTTGCCGTAGACGCGCCCGAGGCATCGAGATCCGCCAGGGTGACGTTGGCACCGGCGGCGATCAACCGTTCGGCGATCGCGCGACCAATTCCTTTCGCCGCACCCGTGACGAGTGCGTTCTTTCCCGATAGATCGATGAGTGCTGCGTTGTCAGGTGTCGCCATGGGCTCACGTTAGTGTCGGTCCATGACGTCGAACGACGCCGTTGACTTCAGCCTGATGTCGGTCGAATTCCAACTCGACCCCACCGCGACATTTGCCGCGATGCGCGAGAAGTGTCCGGTTCACCACACCTCCGAGCCCGCTCCGCACTACAGCCTGACCCGTGAGGTCGACGTCGCGGGCGCCCTGCGCGCCGAGGAAACCTGGTCGTCGAAGTTCGGGCCCGGTCTGGCGTACGGCGAACCCGGAACCGGCGTCCTTGTATCGAGTGACCCGCCCGTTCATACCGCCGAGAGGTTGGCGATCACACGCATGTTCAAGCCATCGGCGATCGACGCCATGGAAGACGACATCCGATCGCTCGTGTACGGCATCGTGGAAGGCTTCAAGGACCGCGGGCGTGGCGATCTGGTTGCCGACCTCGGCATGCCCGTGCCGCTCACCATCATGTGTTGGCTGCTCGGCACGCCGGTCGAGGACATTGAAAAGTTCCGTACCTGGGTGTTGCCGATGGCCGAGGCGGTGGCGTACGTGGGTGGACGTCAGGCCAACGACACCGTCATCAACGCCTACAAGAGTTACGGCGAATACTTCGGCGCACACATTCGTGGCCGCGCATCCGCGATCGAGGCGGGCGACGACGTACCCGACGATTTGTTGACGCGACTGCTGACCGTCGAACGCGACGGCACTCGTCTCACCTTCCAGCAGGTGATGGGGTTCTGTCAGTTCCTGCTCGTTGCCGGCTCGGCGACAACGACGCTGCTCATCGGGAACGTAGTGAAGCGGCTGATGGAGTTTCCCGAGCAATTCGAATTGGTGCGCAATGACCGCAGTCTCATTCCCAACGCGATCGAAGAAAGCCTGCGCTTCGATGCACCGGTACACGGCCTCTTCCGCACGAACACCTGCCCGGTGACCGTCCACGGCATCGACATTCCCGTCGACTCGAAGGTGTTGATGATGTTCGGCTCGGCGAACCGCGACCCCGACGCCTGGGACAGGCCGGATGAGTTCGACATCACCCGCGACCTCACGACCCTGAAGCGCCACGCGGCCTTCGGGGTCGGCATCCACTACTGCCTCGGCGCGCCGCTGTCCCGCCTTGAAGGCGCCATCGCGCTCGAGGCCGTCCTCGACCACCTTCCACGGATCCGGCCCGACGGTCCGCCGGCACTCGTCAAAGCCCCCGTTTTGAAGGGCTTTGAGACCCTGCCCGTGCGCTGGGACTGAGGCCGGTCCCGGGCCCTCAAAAGTTGACTATTCCGATAGGGTTTTGCAGAATAGAAACCCGACTGGAAGGGTCAGCAATGCAGTTCCCGATCAACTTGAACCTGGCCGGCCGCCCTGTGCTGCTTGTCGGCGGAGGTCGCATCGCTCTGCGCAAGGCGCAGCAACTTCTGCAGTGTGGCGCCGACCTGACGGTGCTCGCCCCCGAGATTGTCAACGACTTTCTCGACATGGGCGTGACACTCATCCAGCGTCGCTACAGAACGGGTGACGTGCAGGGATTCCGTCTTGTCATCACGGCAACCGGCGATGTCGCCGTCGACCAAGAAATCTTCGATGAGTGCGAGTCACTCGGCATCTGGGTCAACTCGGCCGACGACCCGGAGCGTTGCACGTTCACTCTGCCCGCGGTCCACCGCCAAGGTTCGGTCATGGTGACGGTGTCGACCGGAGGCGCGAGTCCGGCGTTGTCGTCGTATCTGCGCGCATGGATCGCCGACTTGATCGGTCCCGAATACGCCGACATTGCCGCCGAACTCGCGGCACGGCGCGCCGATGTCCATTCGCGCGGTGCCAGCACCGAGGACATCGACTGGCGTCCGATCATCGAAGACGTGCTCGTCACACACGGGGTGACGCGATGACGGTGTACCTGGTTGGTGCGGGGCCGGGTGATGCCGACCTGCTGACGGTGAAGGCCGCGCGGCTCGTTGCCTCGGCCGATGTCATCGTGCACGATCGTCTGGCCGACCCGACGATTCTCACACTCGCTCGTGCCGACGCAGAGTTCATCGACGTCGGCAAGCGCCCCGGCAACCCGACGCCACAAGGAAACATCAATGCACTCCTCGTGCATCTCGGTAGCCAAGGACTCGAGGTTGTGCGTTTGAAGGGTGGCGACCCCTACGTGTTCGGTCGTGGCGGCGAAGAAGCCGATGCACTCATCTCCGCCGGTATTCCCTTCGATGTCGTTCCGGGTGTCACTTCGGCAATCGGCGCACCCGCAGCGGCGGGTATCCCGGTGACTCATCGCAACGTGTCGACATCGTTCACGGTCGTCACGGGCCACCGCGAGAAGGGCGGTTCGACCAACATCAATTGGGAAGCACTCGCCAACGTCGGCGGAACGATCGTTGTCTTGATGGGTGTCGCCGAACGCGGCGCAATCGCCGCACGGTTGATGGCCGGCGGCATGGCACCCGACACGCCGGTTGCCGCGGTGCGCTGGGGAACGCGCCCCGAGCAGCACACGGTACGCACGCGACTCGACCAGTTGGCCACGACCGACGTCGAAGCTCCGTCAACCATCGTCATCGGTGCCGTTGCTTCATTCGACTTCGAGCCCACAGTGGGGCGCTCCAAAGTGCTGGAAGGCAACTGACGTGCGCCGTTCGATCGACGACATGCCGCTGACCGCGGGCGATCTACCGACAGGTGCCGACGACGCAATGGAAGTGTCGTGGGCGGTTGCGGTGTGCGACGACTACGACGATGCCGAACCCCGCGTCGTTTTGACCGTCGAAGAAATCGGCAATCCCGGAGCGGGCCTGGTGGCACACCTTGGCGCCGACCACGCACGACGTCTGCGGGGTGCGCTCCACGACGCACTGCGCGAAATCGGTGAGAACACAGGACGATGAAAGAGACCCACATGACACGCATACCCCCCGCACCCCAAACACGAGACCTCGACGCCGAGCAACTCGCCGACATCGACCGTTTCGAAGCTGCAATCGCTCAGTACCTCGCGGGCGAGATCGATGAAGACGTCTTCCGCGTCATGCGCCTGAACAACGGCATCTACGGCCAGCGTCAGGGTGGCACCAACCAGATGGTGCGCATCAAGTTGCCGGCCGGCACCATCACACCCGAGCAACTCGATTTGATGGGCGACCTTGCAACCGAGTTCTCGCGCGGATGGGGCCACATCACGACGCGGCAGAACATCCAGTTCCACTTCGTCGAATTGCGTCGGATCCCCGATCTTCTGCGGCGCCTGGCGGCCGTCGGCCTCACCAGCCGCGAGGCGTGCGGCGACACCGTGCGCAACGTGATGGCGTGCCACCTCGCGGGCGCCTGCCCGTACGAACACCTCGACGTCACTCCGTGGGCCGAGGCCACGTACCGCCATTTCGTGCGCAACCCCCTCGGCCAGCGCCTACCACGCAAGTTCAAGGTGAACTTTTCAGGCTGTTCCACCGATTGCGGTCAGGCGATGTTCAACGACGTCGGTGTGGTTGCCGTGACCCGTGAACTCGAAGACGGCACGGTCGAACAGGGTTTCCGCGTGTACATCGCGGGTGGTCTCGGTGCGACGCCGCATCCGGCACTGTCCCTCGAGGAATTCACGACACGCGAGGAGCTACTGCCGACGATCGAGGCCGTCCTGCGCGTCTTCGACCAAACGGGTAACCGTGACAACAAGTTGCGCGCGCGGCTGAAGTGGGTCATCGATCAGTTGGGAATCGACGAAGTTCGTCGTCGTGTACTGAAGATTCGGCACACCCTGCCGGCATCGTCAACGTGGCCCGGTGGCATTCCCCCCGAGGTTGCGTCGGTGGGCGATCTGCCTGCCGGTCGTGCGTCGGTCGGAGAAGTGACAGAAATGGGTCAGGGTGTCCGCGTGACGCTTCGCTCGACCGATCCGTTCGTGCGTTGGGAAACCGCGAGCGTCATCCGTGGAGCCGCCAAAGGAACGGTTTCGGCCATCGCCTACGCGGCAATCGGCGACATCACCGCATCGCAGTTCAAGGCACTCGCCTCCATCCAGCGCGAACTCGGTGCCGACGTGCGCCTGACCAACCGCCAAAACGTCGCATTCCGCAACCTGACCGAAGATCAACTTCGCGTTCTCTACGACCGCCTCGAGGCGATCGGTATGGCTCGGCCCGGTGCCGAACTCGCCCGCGACGTCGTGGCTTGCCCGGGGGCCGACACCTGCAACATCGCCGTCACTCAGTCGCGCGGTCTCGCCAAGGCCATCGGCGAACGACTCGAAGACGAGGGTCTCGCCGAGGTCGGTGGGGTCCGCATCAACATCTCCGGCTGCACGAACAGTTGCGGTCAGCACCACGCGGCCGACATCGGTCTCTTCGGCGCCGAGCGCCGCGCGCACGGCAAGTCCCTGCCCGGTTACCAACTTCTGCTCGGTGGCTACGTCGGCAACGAACAGATCCACTTCGGCGAAAAGGCTCTGCGGGTTCCGGCAAAGGCAGCCCCCGAGGCAGTTGCCCGCGTGGTGCGCCGCTTTGCCAACGAGCGCGACGCCGGTGAGACCTTCCAGGGTTGGCTCTCGCGCAATGGTGGCGCATCGACCATCGCCGGAGACCTTCGCGACCTCGACATTGTGCCGAAACCCGACGACTCGCCCGACTTCTTCGTCGACTACGACGAGACGGGTCCGTTCGTCGCCGCCGCGGGCGAATCGGAGTGTGCAACATGACCATGACCCATCCGACCCTCGATACCGACGAGATCCGCGCCCTGAACGCCGATTTCGAATCGGCGCAACCCACCGACATCCTCGCGTGGGCCGCCAAGAAGTTCGGTCACGGCCTTGCGGTCACGTCAAGCTTCGGCGACCCGATACTCGCCCACCTCGCATGGACCACGATTCCAGGCATCGAAGTGTCCCTCATCGACACGCAATACCTGTTCGCCGAGACGATCTGGTACGCAAAGCACCTCGCCGATCGCACGGGGGGCAATCTACGCATCCTCACTCCGGCATCGGATGTGGGTCGCGATGACCTGTGGATGCGTGACACCGACTTGTGCTGTGGCGTGCGCAAGGTGGCCCCACTCGAGCACATGCTGGCGAACCGTTCGGCATGGGTGACCGGCCTGCGTCGCGACGACGGACCCACACGGGCACAAACACCGATCGTCTTCCACGACGTGCTGCGTGACGTGATCAAGGTCAATCCGATCGCAAACTGGACCGACGCCGACGTGGCGTCGTACGTGCTCGACAACGACCTGCCACAGCATCCGCTCATCGATCGCGGCTATACGTCGATCGGCTGCTGGCCATGCACCGCCCCCGTCTCCGACCCGAACGACAAGCGCGCGGGGCGTTGGGCCGGTCAATCAAAGACCGAGTGCGGTCTGCACGGCGGACCTGCTCTCCAGCAATAGTCGGTCGACCTCGTCGTCGGACACCTGTCCGAATTCGGCGTAGAACTGACCGACACCGAAAAAGTGCGGCTCTTCCGAGACGCAGACACATTCATCGGCCGCATCGCCGATGTTTTCTTGCCAGTCGACGGGTGCAACCGGTACGGCAAGCACGACACGAGCCGCGCCACGTCGCCGAGCGGACAAACAAGCCGCCTTCGCGGTGGATCCCGTGGCAATGCCGTCATCGACGACGATCGCCGTCTTACCCAGAAGTGAGATTGCCGGACGGATTCCCCGAAGGTGATGCACGCGGGCCCGCAACGCGCGCTCTTCGCACATCTCCACTTCTGCCGCCTCACTTTTCAGGATTCCCGTCGCCTTCAGCGTCTCGGGTTCGATGACGCGAACCCCGCCCTCGCCGATCGCTCCGAAAGCGAGCTCGGGCTGATACGGCACGCCGAGTTTCCGCACGGGAACGACGTCGAGAGGAACGTGCAGCACGTGTGCGACTTCCGCGGCGACCGGAAGACCGCCACGCGGTAGCCCGAGCACCACCGCATTCGCGTCGTGCCACACGAGCAGACGCGACGCCAACTGACGACCGGCATCGCTGCGATTGGTGAACTTCATGCGGTCACGGTAGGAGTGCACGTCGCGCGGACACGCTGACGTACCTACCGAAATGCCGTCATGACCTCTTTTGCAAAGAACTCGACTGCGGGTTCCCAGACACCCTCGACCCGCGGTCCGTTGAAATAGACGGCGAGCTCGTCGAAACCGATCGCTTCGTGCCATCGCCTGATCTCGTCGATGCACATCTCGGGTGTTCCCGCAATAGCGCGGTCCCGGACGAACTCGCGAAAGCCCACTTCCTCGTCGTGCGCGACCCGTTGAAGCACGGGATCCTCGGTGTCACCGCGCGTGCCCGCGTGCCAGTAGTACTTGTGGAACTCGAGGGCGGGCCGAAACCACTGTTCCTCGACGACCTCCTGTGTCGGCCCCGCCCAGGTCTCGCGCATCAGGCAGATGTACGGAGTGGCACCGGCGATCGCACATTGTTCACGGTAAGCGTCGGCAAGAGCTTTCACGACGGGCAGCGTTTCCATGGGAAGAGAAAACCACCCATCGCACACCGCGGCCGCACGCTTGATTCCACTCCGTGACGTGCCCCCACCAAGGATCGGTGGGTGCGGTTTCTGCACACAGGGAGGGTCGACGAGATTGTCGGGAATGTCGAAGAATTCACTCCGCCAACCGTGCCGACCCGTCGACCACGCATGCTTCATGTAGCGCACCATGTCGGTCAGCCGCTTCCCCCGAGAGTCGAAGGCGACGTTGTACCCCTCGTATTCGTACGGACGGTAACCAACACCCACGCCGAGCGTCACCCGACCACCCGACACCTGGTCGACTTGCGACACCTGTTCGATGACATTGACCGGGTGATGGAGCGCGGCAAGGTAGATACCGGTGCCGAGCCTGATGTTTTCGGTACGGGAAGCAAGCGCACCGAGCACAACCATGGGAGCCGAGGCATCGGGGGTGTCACTCGTGAATGAATGGTGGCCGATGTACCCCGTGTGGAATCCGAGGCGGTCGAGCATCTCGGTTGCCTTGTACATGCGCTCGTAGGGTTTCTTCACTCCCGGTTCGATGAGGCGCGGTATGAACGAGCTGATGCGAAACGGTGCCGCCATCAGATCTTCCGCGACACGGCGGCGGCCTGATGAATCGACGCCATGATCGAGTTCGTACCCGTGACGTCGCCTGCCAGGTGAACTTTCACACCTGCCGGTGCATACTCGGCGATTTCGCGATTCGGATGGTTGTACGTCACGAGAACCACCGTGTTCGCGGGAATCGCACGTTTGCGCTCGGTGAAGGGCACACCGATCAGCACCTCGTCGCGGGTGATCGCCTGCAAGTAATGACCACCGATGAAATCGAAGTTCCCCGACATCAGGCGCTCCTTGGACGCTTCGACGGTTGCCGGCGGAAACGGAATCATCGCGCCGATCGAGTCGTATCGGCTGACCATCGTCACTTTCGCACCGGCATCGACAAGTGCGTCGGCTACCGAAATGGCCTCGAACGTTCCGGTGTCGTCGTAAATGAAACAGTCACCGTTGATCTCGGCCCGACCACCGAACCCGAAAACGTCCCACGAGGTGTACACGTGGGGAAGGTCTGCGCCGCTCACCGGCATTGAGGGTGTCGACAGCTGAAAGCCGTCTCGACGCGGAGTGGAGCCGGTGGCGACGACCACTTCATCGGGTTTCTCCGCTCTCGCGACAGGAAGTCGGTGATGGCTGCCAGGTCGCTGCGGTGGGGTGCGCGCGAGGCGATTGCCACCTGACCACCGAGTTGTCTCGTTGCCTCGTAGAGCACCACGTCGTGCCCGCGCAGGGCGGCCGTGCGTGCAGCCTCCAGCCCTGCTGGTCCCCCGCCGATCACGAGCACCTTCTTCTTCGCCGGAGCGGGTGCAACGGGTTCGAAGGGCACGGTCTGTTCGTTCGCTGCGGCGACGTTGACGACACAGCTCAGTTTTCCCGTCGCCATCAACTGCGCGACGCAGCCCATGTTCGACCCGATGCAGGGACGTACGAGATCTTCCTCTCCACGCTGACCCTTGTTCACCAACTCCGGGTCGGCAATGAGGGCGCGCACCATCGAGACCATGTCGCCCGCACCGCTTTCCACGATGTGGTTCGCGTGGTCGAGCGTCATGATGCGCCCGACGACGATCGTCGGTTTCGAGACCACGGGGGTGATGACCTCGTTGGGCTTCATTTCGTGGCCGAGGGGGTCTTCCATCGTCGAAAGCAATTTGTGGAAGCGCCAGTACGAACCCATGTGCAGTGACACGTAGTCGACGTACTTCTCGACGTACTTGGCGATATCGGCGTTGTCCTGCGGTGTGAGACCGCCGGGAATGTACTCCTCGTTCGGCAGTCGGATACCGACACAGAAGTCGTCTCCCACTACCCGGCGGATCTCTTCGAGCGTTTCAACGAGGAAGCGCATACGGTTCTCGAACGAGCCGCCATAGTGGTCGTCGCGTTGGTTGGTGGCCGGCGACATGAACTGCTGAAGGAGGTAGCCGCTCGACGCATGGACATCGATACCGTCGAGTCCTCCCTCGCGGATGCGACGTGCGGCATCTCCGAACGCCTTCACGACATCGCCGATCATGTCGGTGCTCATCGGCATCGGAATCGTTCCGATATTCGGGCTGGGGATCGCGCTCGCCGACCAAGGGAACGGTGATTTCCTCGGCTTCGTGGCGGCTCCGGGGTGGTACACCTGGGCGAACATCTTCATGCCGTAGGGCCGCATGCGATCAGCGATCTCGCGATAGACGGGAATGATCGAGTCGTTGTAGAGAGGCATCAACGATGGTGCGCTGTCATGAACACTCGTCGCCTCGAGCGTGCTCATGGCAACTCCACCGCGGGCGCGCGCCTCGTGGTACGCGATCAGCCCCTCTCCGGTCAACAACGTCCCGTGCGCGGACCGGACGATGCGATTCTTCAGTTCGACACCACCAACGGTGATCGGCTGGAACAGACTCGCGTAGCGCATGTTTCCCCCCATTGTCTCCGCGGGGTGCGGACCCCCCGCCGCTACTTCTTGTCGGCCACTTTGGCGATTCGAAAGAGCGTGAGAACGAGGATAAGCGACGCGGAAGCGCCGACGAATGTCAGAGCATCGAGGGGATCCTTCTGTTTCAGGAGGCCTTCGATTCCCTTGACCGCAACGAAAATGACAAGGATGTCGACAATCGACTTCTTCAGGTCGTCGAGCGAATCGATTTTCAGCCATTGCGGCACGTCAAGCTCACCGATGAACAGCTCGTACAGGCCGATGACGATGATGAACTGCACCAGTGCGAGCAGGTAGGTGTCGATCGTCTTCAGGAGCGAAACCACTTGGTCGTCGCTTCGCCACTTGCCCTGGAAGAGATCGTCGACGAACAGCACCGTTCGGGCAATCGACCAGCCAAAGGTTGCCACCGACGTGATCAAGAGGCCGATCACGGCAATGATCGCGATGTAGCGGGCTGGACCAAGAACCTTGCTCAACGGCATGAGTAATTCTTAGCGGATCACCGCTCAGTGAATCGTGACCGTTCCCGCGTTTCCATCGACCGTCACCGTCGCCCCGCTCGGGATTCGTGCCGTGGCATTCTCGACCGACGGAACACAGGGGATGCCGAGCTCTCGCGATGCGATCATCGCGTGGCTCCCCACCGCACCGACGTTGACCACGACCGCCGATGCGGCAAGGAAGAGTGGGGCCCAGGATGGGTCGGTCTGTGGCGCAATCAGGACATCGCCTGGCTCGAAGTCGTCGAGTTGCGCGGGGTCGAGGATGACGCGCGCGATACCGGTGGCGACACCGCTCGAGGCCGCAACACCCTTCAGCACGTCACCCGACTTGGCGACCTCGACCTGTGCGGCGGTCCGCTTTTTCCATTGCGAAATCGGCGCCACTTTGCCGTCGACCGCGAACGGTGGCTCGACATCGAACAGCGTGCGGTACGCCGCGTGACGCTCGGCGAGCTTCTGGGTGTAGCGGTCGGGATGGATACCGAACTCATCGACCTCGTCGGCCATCAACATGAAGATGTGCTCGACTTCTTTCAACAAACCCCCGGCGACCAAGCGCCGGGCGATCTCGCGCATCGGCTCACGGATTTCGCCCACCAACTTGATGCAGTTCGCCTTGTAGCGCTCGCGCGCACTGAGGAAGAGCGTCGAGGCGCGCATTCCGGCTTCGAAGGTTCCGAGTGTCTCGGCATCACCGGCCAGCTTTGCGCGCACATCGGCAAGCACACGATCGCGCTCGGCGACCGCTTCGGCGCGCCGTGCGGCGGGGTCGTCGGCGTCGGTCATGAGACGCATCCGGTCGACGATTGCAAGT
This sequence comes from Actinomycetota bacterium, assembly GCA_009919275.1. GTDB lineage: Bacteria > Actinomycetota > Acidimicrobiia > Acidimicrobiales > Ilumatobacteraceae > F1-20-MAGs119. The sequence goes on along the minus strand of RGCG01000051.1, from coordinate 838 downwards.
GCGACGTCGGGCTTGGCCTCCCACGACAGCGCGATGACATCCCACTCGGCGGGTCCGCGCGACCCGTAGTGAAAGAGGAATTCGTCGAGCGCGGACACGAACTTCTTTGCATCGGCCGACGACGACGCACGCAACCGCTCGGTGAGGCCCACCACACCCCTGTCGAACTCGGCAGCAACGTCTTTCGAAGCACGCACCAAGCGCGAAAGACGCCAAATCGCCCGCGGGGGTTCTGCCGAATCGGCCTCGATACCGGCGAGCAGGCGCACCGACATCGACGGATCGCCGAGCGCCTCGGTGATGGCCCCAACGACACCCGTTCCGATCGACGAGAGAGTCGAGGAGATCATTCCCGTCATCATCGCCTGGCGCAGTAGCGGCACCATCGAACGCGCACGATTCATCAATTCGAAATTGTCGAGAGTCGAAAAGTCAGGACGCGTTGCGCGAGCGGTGTCGGCCATCAACTTGTCGGCCTCGATTTGTGGATACGAGTCGGTGGTCAGCACCCAGCCCGCCGTTGCCCCGAGCTTCTCCGCATGTCGTACCGACTCGTGCCAGGGCTCGGCGTGGTAGGCGGGCACTTCGTCGCGCTCGTCGAAGAATGCCTTGTCGATGGCTTCGGGCGAAGCACCGGGCATGCGCGCGCCAAAGAGTCTCGTGTACGACAACGGGTTGTAGATGTAGCCGCCGAACACGCCGAACATCGTCGGGTCGACGGGGTTTTCGACTTCGTCCCAGTCGAACACACCGATCGTGCTGTACGCATCGACAAGGCCCTTGCCGAGTGCCGTTCGCAGGTACGTGGTCGCAAAGAACGGCGAAGCGGGATCGGGGA
>RGCG01000006.1 GCA_009919275.1 Actinomycetota bacterium | reverse complement strand
GACGTCCTCGTCCCCGGCCGCCTGCGTCTCCCCTTCTCTCTCGCCGATGCGAACGGTGTTGTCACTGCCGACTCGGAGATGACGATTCCCGACACACTCAGGTTCACCATCACCGATATTGACGGCAACGGAATCGGCTACGAGGACCCGTTTGTCGTGAAGTCGCACACGACCGACGTCCCTCAGCCGTACTGGCCTCTCGAACTGACCATCGATGCACCCGGCATCTATGTGGTGAGCGTCGTCGGCAGCGACCAGCCCGGTGCCTCGATCCAATTGGTCGATCGCAAGGAAGTGGCCATTCCTCTCGTCGGTGATCCGCTTCCAGCCGTCGACACACCGACCACGGCCGACTCGCGTGACGTCGACCCGATATGCACGCGTGAACCGGCGTGCCCTCTGCACGACACATCGCTTCGTGAGGCACTGACAATGGGCAAGCCGGTCGCGTATCTCCTCGGTACCCCCGCGTACTGCCAGACGGGAACCTGTTCACCGGCACTCGACGCAATCCTCGAAGTACGCGAAAAAGTGGGCGACGCCGTGACGTTCATTCACGCCGAGATCTACACCGATCGCACCGCAACAACTCCTGCAAGCGCGGTCACCGCGTACAACATGACCTACGAGCCGGCTTTGTTCATCACCGATGCGGACGGAACGTTGACCGACCGTCTCGATGCGATATTTGATGCCGACGAAGTGCGGGCCACGTTGGCCCGGAACGGAATCAGCTGAAGCTGTTGCCGCAACCGCAGGTGCGAGTTGCGTTCGGGTTGTTGATGGCAAACCCGGCTTCCTGGAGACCGTCCTTGTAGTCGAGGCTTGCTCCCTCGAGAAGCTGTGCCGACGCAGGGTCGACGATCACCTTCACGTCACCGAACGTTGCCAACGTGTCGTCGGCAGCGACGTCACCATCGAAGTACATCTCGTAGGAGAAGCCCGAGCATCCGCCCGGACGAACCGCCACGCGCAGGGCGAGGTCGTTTGCGCCTTCGGCCTCGAGCAGTTGCTTGACCTTCGTTGCTGCTGCATCGGTGAGAGTGATCATGGGAAAAATGATACCGATACATTTGGGGCATGGAAAGCGCACCCGACAAGAATCAGGGATCCGCCCTGCCGTCGACCGATGCGGTGCGCAACCTTCTGCGGGCCGTCATCGACCCCGAACTCGGTGACAATGTCGTCGATCTGGGCATGGTGGGCGACATCGGTGTCAGCCCCGACGGGGTCGTCACGATCGGCTTCAAACTCACCATCAAGGGGTGCCCGCTCCGCGCCCAGTTGAAAAAGGACATCGAGTCGCGTCTCCACGTCCACCCGTCAGTGACGAAGGTCGTCATTGACTGGGGCGAAATGACCGCCGACGAACGCACAGCCGTCATGACCCGTGCGCGTTGGAACGCCCGAGAAAACGCAACCGAAACTGCCGTGCCCCTTGGTGCAAGGGTCCTCGCTATCGCCAGTGGAAAAGGCGGGGTCGGAAAGAGTTCCGTCACGGTGAACCTTGCCGCTGCGCTTGCGTCTCATGGTGCAACCGTCGGCGTGCTCGACGCCGACATTTGGGGATTCTCCATTCCTCGCATGCTCGGCATGCCCGATCGACTCCAAGCCGAACGCGTCGAGGGCCGCGACAAGCCGATGATTCTGCCGAATGAACGTCACGTCGGTAGCGGTCTTCTCAAGGTCGTGTCGACGGGAATGCTCGTCGACGACGAGAGCACGGCACTCATGTGGCGCGGTCTCATGCTCACCAAGGCAGTCGAACAGTTCCTGAACGACGTCCATTGGGGAGAACTCGACTATCTCCTCATCGACATGCCGCCCGGCACGGGTGACGTGCAGATGGGCCTCGCCCGCATGCTGCCCCGCACCGATCTGATCATCGTGACGACACCCGCGATCTCGGCCCAAAAGGTCGCCATCCGCGCCGCCGACATGGCACGACGCAGTTTCCTCCGCGTTGCAGGTGTCATCGAGAACATGAGCCACTTCCGTTGCGATCACGGTGAGTCGTATCCACTGTTCGGAGTGGGTGGTGGTCAGGCTCTGGCCGACGAGATCGGTGTCGAACTGCTTGGCCAAGTACCCATCGAACCAACGGTCGCCGCAGGTGGTGATGCGGGTGAGCCGGTTGCCCTCCACGGCACGGGCGATGCAGCACGCATCTTCAACGAAATCGCCGCACGCCTCGCCGAACAGACCGTCTCGCTCGAAGCCATGTCGGGGTGCAGCGCTCGCGACGAGACCGACGGCGTCGAAGTCTCGGTTCGACCCCGTTCCTGAACCACCCGGCGGTTCAGTCGGGCAGTTCGTCGTAGCCCGGCTCGTCAGGCATGACGACCGCGGTCACCTTGCCTTCGTCGTTCACGCGCAGTCGCGGAATGATCGCGGGCGGGATGCCGACCTTCATCGCCGCACCAAGTGCTTCGTCGGCGGTGTTGTGCGGGACGAGGAACTCGAGGTTGCGAATCGTCGGCGGAATCATTGCAAGCTCACCTCGTTTGAAGCGCTCGAGCGCCTCGGTCGGTGATGCCCAGAGACTCTCGATTGTTTCACCGTCGTCATGCAACGGATCTTGCGCCTGCGGCGCACGCGCGAGAAAGAACCGGGTGTCGAAACGTCGAACTTCGCCCTTCGGCGTGATCCAGTGACTGACATAGCGGATCGCATCGGTGGCGAGGCGCAGTGATTCGCGGTCACACAGTTCGTGCAGACCGAGACTGCCGTCGTGGATGTGGTGGCGGTATTCGCCGAACCGCTCGGCAACATCGGGATCGTCGAAACGAACGGGCTCGCCGGTGGCGGCGTGGCGCGCCAAAAGCACACCGGCCTCTTCGAAACACTCCCTGATGGCAGCAACCCAGTAGGCGAGCCCGCCCGCGGGAAGCTGTAGCAGGCGACTGGCCTCGGCGTCGGTGAGGCCGTCGCACAGGTGTTCGATGTGATCACCGCCGTCGACGTCGTCGACCTTGCCGCCGGGAAACACGTACATGCCCCCTGCGAACACCGCGTTCAACGTGCGACGCAGCATGAACACTTCGATGTCGTGCGTGGTGTCGTCGTCGCGAACAAGCATCACCGTTGCCGCGGGTTTCACCGGAACGTCGTCGTGGATGTCGCGGTCGTTCGAGGCGCGGTGCTTCACGGTTCGATCTCCTTCGGCGGCTCTCCCGCACGGGTGTTGTCGTAGGTGCCGCGCACGTCGTACACGCGACCATCGTTCACGATCCGACCGTTGTAGGTGGCCACGACTTTCAACTTTCGGCCGTTGCGCCGCTTTAGACCGCTGCGCAACAAGAGTCGGAACGGAGGTAGCAGCAAAAGAAGACCGACGACGTCGGTGACAAAACCCGGGACGACGAGCAGGAGCCCGGCGAGGAGAAGGCACACCCCGTCGAGAATCTCGTTCGACGGCATGTTTCCCGCCATCACCTGCTCTTGCATTCGCTTCAGCACACGCAAGCCCTCACGTTTGACGAGGACGGCACCGAGCGCCGATACAAGGAGAAGGAGCGCGATCGTGGGAAAGACACCGAGCCAGCCGCCCACCTTGATGAGCGCGTATATCTCGGCAAGCGGTAGAGCCACGAAGATGAGGAAGAAGACGACCACCGCAACGCAGGCTAGCCACCGTTCGCGACGCCCATTAGGTTGGCGCGCGTGAACGAGCGCCCGCCGTCCGTCGACACCCTTGCCCGCGTCGTTGCGGTGGACTCGACGCTGCCGTTTGCTCTCGTCGTCCGCTGTGCACGCCTCGCCGTGGCGAGTTCGGGAAACTACGAAGCCGTGGCGCGAGACCTCGTGCGCGGGATTGAACGATCCCTCGTCCAACCGGTTGTCAACGCCACGGGCGTGCTGCTCCACACGAACCTTGGGCGCGCACCGCTCGGCGCCGAGTTCTTCGGCTTCGAAGGAGTCGCCCGTGCAACCTCTCTCGAATTCGACCTCTCCGAGGGCTCCCGCGGATCGCGTCAAACTGCCGTCGCGACCTTGGTGGCCGAACTCACCGGTGCCGAGGATGCGGTCATCGTGAACAACAACGCCGCTGCGGTTCTGTTGGTACTCGCTGCATTGGCGGCAGGACGCGACGTCGCCGTGTCACGGGGCGAGAGTGTCGAAATCGGTGGTGGGTTTCGCATTCCCGAGGTTCTCGAGCAATCCGGTGCGCGACTCGTCGACGTTGGCACCACGAACAAAACCCGGGCATCCGACTTCGAACGAGCGATCGCCAAGCGTGGCAATGACATCGCAGTCATTCTCCGGGTACATCCGTCGAACTTCCACATCGAGGGCTTCACCCAACAGCCCGGTCTCGACGAAATTTCGAACCTCGGTGTTTCGGTTGTTTCCGACATCGGGTCCGGACTCCTCGATGCACGGTGCCCATGGATCGAAGGCCCGCCACCGCAGTGGCTGCACGGCGAGCCCGCCGCCCGCCAGGTGCTTGCCGATGGGGCATCGATCGTCACTTTCAGCGGCGACAAACTGATGGGCGGGCCCCAGTGCGGAATCATCGCCGGGCGTGCCGACCTCGTTGCGAAGTGCCGCGCCCATCCGCTGATGCGTGCGTTGAGACCGGGCGGTCAGACGCTCATCGCGCTGCAGCGCATTCTTCTTGCCTTTGCCGCAAAGACCGCGTGCACCGACATCCCCTTTTGGTTGATGGCGACGTCGTCTCTCGACTCGCTTCGGCTCCGCGCCGAGAACGTACTCGGATCCGTTGCGCCGTCACTCGGCGCACACATCCTCGAGACCGTTGCACTGCCGGGCGCCGGTAGCACCCCGGGCGCCACCATCCCCTCGGTCGCCATCGCTGTCAACGGCGACCACACGGCCCGACTGCGCGCCTTGTCCGTTCCGGTCATCGCCCGTCGCGACGGAAACACGACCCTCCTCGATATGCGGTCGGTTGCCACTGCCGACGACTCACTGATTGTCGATTCCCTCAATTCACTTGCCACGACATGACCGTCGTTGCGACAGCGGGACACGTCGATCACGGCAAGACATCGCTCGTTCTTGCGCTGACGGGAGTTGACACCGACCGACTCGAAGAGGAGAAACGTCGAGGTCTCACGATCGACCTCGGATTCGCGCACGTCGACGATCTCTCTTTCATCGACGTCCCCGGTCACGTGAAGTTTCTGCGCAACATGCTCGCCGGTGTCGGCGGTATCGACGCATGTCTCTTCGTTGTTGATGCCCGAGAAGGGTGGATGCCCCAGAGCGAGGAGCACTTCGAGATTCTTCGCGTTCTGGGCGTTCTCCAAGGTGTTGTCGCGATCACCAAATGTGACCTTGTCGATTCCGACACCATCGATGAGGTCGAAGCACTGATTCGTCATCGCATCTCGGGTTCGTTTCTCGACGGAGCGCCGATCATTCGCACGAGCATTCGCGACAAAGAATCCATCACGATGTTGCACAACGCACTTGCAGAACTTCCGCCGCGGTCGGCGAGCGGCGGATCGCGTGCGCGGCTCTGGATCGACCGAGCCTTTGCGGCTCCGGGGGCCGGCACAATCGTCACGGGAACACTGCTCGATGCACCGCTCGCGAAGGGCGACGAGGTCGAACTGGTGCCCGGGGGCCGACGGGCCCGAATTCGTGGCTTGCAGTCCCGTGGACTCGACATCGACGTCGGGCGCCCGGGTTCACGACTCGCCGTCAACCTGACGGGAATCGCGCACGGCGACATCGAACGTGGACATCAAGTGGTTCATCCCGACCAGTGGTGGTACGCCGCGACATTCGATGCGGAGCTTCGCGTTCTTCCGGGTTTGCGTCACGCCCTTTCGCGTCGGGGGAACTTCATCCTCTATGTCGGCACGGAGGAGCTACCCGTCACCATTCGATTGATACGCAAGGAAGAGATCGCACCGGGTGAATCGGGGACGGCACGAATCTTCCTACCGCGCCCGCTCGCGCTCGCGCCCCACGATCGATTCATTCTTCGCGAAACCGGACGCGACGAGACCGTTGCGGGAGGGGTGGTCCTCGAGGTCGATCCTGCGTCGCGAATCTCCCGCGCGGAACCGACGACCGAGGCTGCTGATTTGATCGATCGCCGCGGCATGGTGGGAACCCGCGAGGTGTTCCTGCGCACGGGTGAGATTCACGAGCCCACCGTCGACGACGTGATCTTCAGCGCCGCGAAGTTGTCGGCTGCCCACGGTGAACTGGTCGACTTGGTGCGCGGATCGGGCGACAAGGGCGTCGACGTCTCCGGATTGTCCGAGGCCTTGCGACATGCTGCACGCATGCTGCGCCCCGAGGTTGCCGTCGTCGAAAATGGCCGCCTCTACGTTCCCGATCGTGCTCCGTCGACCCAAGTGCGCAGTCCCCTTCTCGACGCATTCGACGCGTCGCTTTTCGCCCCGCCCGATGCCGTCGCATTCGATCGTGACGAACTACGGCGACTCACGCAGGCAGGGCGTTTGGTCAATCTCGACGGCATCCATTTCTCGATCTCTGCAATCGATGCTGCGCACGAGGTGGCGCGACGCCTCCTCGAGGCAAAACCGGGTGGCTTCAGTGCAAGTGAGTTTCGCGAGGCGCTGGGCACGTCGCGCAAGTATGCAATTCCCCTCATTGAAGCTCTCGACGCACGTGGTGTGACTCGTCGTCGCGGCGACGTGCGAATCGCGGGACCACGCATCGGTTGACGCACTCGGAGGGTGGTATTCGCCTTGCGGTGGAAAAGTTACGGCTGTGAACGCAGAGCGCGACGCTCGACTTCGTTCATGCCACCCCAGATACCGTGCACTTCACCGGTCTTCAGCGCGTGCGCAAGACACTGTTCGGTGACGGGGCATGCAGCACACACCTTTTTGGCGCGAGCCTCGCGGTAGTCGCGTTCATCCTTGGTTTCAACGCGCACAGGGGGAAAGAAGGCCTCGGCGAGCGCGCCCTTACACCTCGCCTGGCGTTGCCAAGCAAGGCTTGAACGGCCTTGTTCTTCTTCGCGGCGTAGCGCCACTGTCCCCTCCAATATGTAAAGCCCACCTTACGGCAGAGGGTGCACGGGGACAAGGGCCTTTCTTCCCGCTGTCGGCAGGCCGAAAGTCCCTACTTTCGGGCTTTTAGTGGCGCTCGCGGTAGTCCTTGGCCGCCCCCTCGAGGGGCTCGACTTCGAGGGTGACCCCGTCGATGGCGACCACGTTGACCGCATCGCCCTGTCGGATGGGCGTCGCACGGTTCGTCCTGGCCCGCCACGAGGCCTCGTGCACGCGCACCGTTCCCTCGGGGGCAATGTCGTCGACGGCGATTCCCTTGGTGCCCACCATCCAGTCGCGACCGATCGTCGGCGTACCGAATCTGGTGCGTGTCATCGACGGCATTCCCACGATGAACGTGAGGGCGGCGCCGCCGATTCCGACGAGCAATGTGATCCACGACGGGCGAAGCGTCGCACCATCGACATCACGGAAGAGGAACAAGGAACCGAACGAATACACAACGAGGCCGAGCCCCGTCCAAAATCTCGGCACCCCCACCTGCACATCAACCGCGAAAGCGATCATTGCCACCAGGATCGCCGCCAGGGCAACACCCCGAATCGGAAGCTCGGCGAGACCAAAACACGCGAGCACCGAACACACCGCGCCGACGAGACCCGCGATACCGATTCCCGCGGTGAAGAACTCGAAGATGAGAAGCGACAAACCGATCACGAGAAGTAGGTACGTGACGGGGGAGCTCGCCACCGTGTGGAAAAGGCGCGGCAACAGACCCAATTTGAAGAAGCGCACGGTTGTCGCCTCGCGCACAACCTGGCCCGATCCGTCGAGCGACTCCGCAACGGTGTCAAGAACCGTGTTTTCGGAATTTGGACCAGCGATGTTCAAGCCGTCGAGTGCGAACACCATGTTCTTCAAGACGGGTACACCCTCATCGTTGCCGGCGAATTTGAGGGCACCGGTCTTGCGCGCATCGGAAAAACCGAGCGTGTCGGTTTGCAGCAAGTCGCTGCTTGCGCCGAAGTCGAACGTCACGCCATCGGCCTGCACCGGTGTGCCCATCTTGCCGATGCGTGAACCGGGGGCCATCGCGGTGACGTCGGCCGCGGCCAGCAACTGCGCGGCCATCCCGTAGAGGCGCGAGCCCGAGGGTCCCACCCAAATTGCAACGGGAACCTGCGATGCTGCGACGTTCTCGAGCAGCTCGGCCATCCGATCGCGGGAGATCACTGCGCCACGGGTGTTCACCTGCAAGATGAGCGCCTGCGAACCCGCCGCGGCGGACCGCGTGATCGCCTTTTCGATCGCGTCCGCTTGGATTTCGTCGAGAAGACCGCTGACTTCCTGGACATCAACGGGCGTCAGTTGGGCAGCCGCCGCAACCGCGGCATCGTTGCCGCTGCCTTCGGCAGCCCCCGCCGCGCTCGACAAACCGAAGAATGCGCAACCTGCCAGCGCGACTGCCAAGATGAGTTTTCGCATTCCAGTCCTTTCGCCAGATCCATTCGGAGGTTGAGTGGACCCAAGACGGTTCATGTCCGCATCACGTGTCTTCATTGTTGCGGGAAAAGGCGGTGTTGGGAAATCCACCGTTGCCGCGGCTCTCGTGACGGCCGCCCGTCGAATCGGCCTCACCGCTCTGCTGGTGGAAACCGATGGAAAGCCACTGATGCTTGGCGGAACGGCGGATGCGGGCCTCTCGGCACAGACAATCACACCGTCAGACGCTCTCGCCGAGTACCTCGATCGATCGGGGTTGGGACGAATTTCACGTCGTCTCATTTCGTCGGGAATCGTCGACGTCGTTGCTTCGGCATCACCCGGCATCGACCACCTCTTGGTCCTCGGCAAGGTCAAGCAGCTTGAACGCAGCAAGGCCGCCGACGTGATCGTGGTTGATGGTCCCGCCGCGGGTCACGCTCTCACCATGCTTCGCACCCCGCGGGCCCTCGCCGAATCGGTTGTCGTTGGACCGATCAGACAACAGGCGAACGATGTGCTCTCGATGCTGAATGACGAACGGCGGTGCCAGGTCGTTCTGGTCACCATTCCCGAACCGACACCGGTCAACGAAGCCGTCGAAACTGCATTCGCACTCGAAGAAGACATCGGCGTACGTCTCGCACCGATTGTTATCAACCGGGTTGATGATCACGAAAACATTCCGATTCCGGATTCCGTCAGCAGCACATCGGGTCTCGTGCGCGCCGCTCGATTCCGCAATACGCGCATTGACGGCCATACGCGCTGCATCGCGGACCTTGAACATCGACTTCCGTTGCCACAGTTGCGACTTCCTCTCGACACCACGGCAACGATCGACGAGCACGCAACACAACTTCTCGCCGCAATCGAGAGATTGCCCGAACCCCCGGATGCACCGTGACGTCGGGCGTTCTCGACTCGGTCCTCACCACCGCCCGAGTGGTTGTCGTTGCGGGAAGTGGCGGCGTCGGCAAGACAACCGTCTCGGCAGCAATCGCCGCACAAGCAGCACTCGACGGGCGTCGCGTCGCTGTTGTCACGATCGATCCGGCCAAACGTCTCGCCGACGCACTCGGGTTCGGAGCGGGTCAACCCATCGGCAATGATCCCGTGCGAATTCCCCTCGATGGTGCACACGGTGAACTGTGGGCGCTCATGCTCGATACTCGCTCGACTTTCGACGCTCTTGTCGATCGCTACAGCCCCAGCACCGATCAGGCCGAGCGCATTCGCTCGAACCTCTTCTACAGAAACATCTCAGGGGCGCTGTCGGGCACGCAGGAATACATGGCCGCCGAAAAGCTCTACGAACTCCACGGGGACGAACGGTTCGACTTGGTTGTCGTCGACACGCCACCCACCCGCCAGGCACTCGACTTTCTCAGCGCACCGGCGCGCCTGCGTCGCTTCATCGACCATCCGCTCTACCGAATCGTGATCGCACCATCATCACTCGGGCTTCGTGCGGTGAATGCGGTGAGCCAGCCCGTCCTGCGCACCATCGCACGCGTTGTCGGTGCACAGGCCCTCGACGATGCACTCGCCTTCTTCCGTGCATTCCAGGGGCTCGACGCTGGTTTCCGCGAACGAGCCCACGACGTCGACCGGGTGCTGCACGAGGCGACGACGAAGTACGTGGTCGTCACAAGTGCCCAGGCCGAGCCGGTGGCCGAGGCCGGTTTCTTCATCAGCGAACTCGAGTCACAAGGCGTCGGAACCTCGCTCGTCGTCGCGAACCGTCTGATGCCGGACTTCGGCTCTGCCGACGATGTTTCGTACGACAGTCCCGACCCGTTACGTGAAAACCTCCGTGAATTGACTGCCGAACGTCACGCCGAGGAATTGGTCCTGTTGCCGCTGCGCACCCGTCTGGCGCAGACTCCGTGGATATCGGTCGAGTTGGTCGCCGAGTTGCTCGACGAGCGGCACGACACACTCGCCGCGATTCGCAGGCTTGGGTCGGTTCTGGGGACCTCGGACTAGAGTCGCGTCGTGCACATTCTGGTTGCCACCGACGCCCAATGGGTTCTCGACGAAGTGGTCGCGGCCCTCGGTTCTCCCGAAACCTCCTTCACCGTCTGCACGAACGGCCGTGACGTCACCGACGCGGTCAGTGCGCGCACACCCGACCTTGCTGTCCTCGACTCGCAAATCGGATCCATGGGGGGCATGGCCGTCACGATGAACCTTCGTCTCGACGAAACGGGTGGTCGCTTGCCGCACATTCCGGTTCTGATGCTGCTCGACCGCGACGCCGATGCACAGATGGCCAAGCGCAGCGGTTGCGAGGCCTACCTCGTGAAACCGCTCGACGCGCTGCGTCTGCAACGCGCCGCGAAAGAAATCGCCCGATAGGCTCACCCCCGCATCACACGGGGTGTGGCGCAGCTTGGTAGCGCGCGTCGTTCGGGACGACGAGGCCGCAGGTTCAAATCCTGTCACCCCGACCATATGACCGTCGCTCCAACGGAGCCGACGAGTTACACCAGTAACTCGGCGATTTGGATTGCGTTCAGTGCGGCACCTTTGCGCAGGTTGTCGTTCGAGACGAACAGCGCAAGACCGCGGTTGCCGTCGACCGATCGATCTTGACGGATGCGACCGACGAAGCTGGGGTCCGCACCCGCGGCCAGCAGAGGATTCGGAATGTCGACGACGGTCACGCCCGGCGCGTCGGAAAGGATCGCGGTCGCCTCGGCAACGGTGATGTCGCGCGAGAACTCGGCATTGATCGACAACGAGTGACCGGTGAACACGGGAACACGCACGCAGGTTCCCGAAACGCGCAAATCGGGAATGCCGAGGATCTTGCGGCTCTCGTTGCGCAGTTTGATTTCCTCGTCGGTCTCGAAATCGCCGTTGTCGACCATCGAACCCGCAAACGGGACCACATTGAATGCAATGGGGCGGGCGAACTTCTTCGGTTGCGGGTACGTCACCGCATCACCGTCATAGGTGAGCTCGCGCGCCCCGCCGATGACCGCAGCAGCCTGCGTGTCGAGTTCTTCGACCCCGGCGAGTCCGCCTCCGCTGACTGCTTGGTAGGTGCTGGCCACCAGACGAACGAGTCCGGCTTTCCGATGCAACGGCATGAGCACCGGCATCGCGGCCATGGTGGTGCAGTTCGGATTGGCAATGATGCCCTTCGGTGCGTTGCGCACCTCTTCGGGATTGACCTCGGAAACGACGAGGGGGACCTCGGGATCCATGCGCCACGCCGACGAATTGTCGATGACGATTGCTCCGGCCGCGGCGAATCGCGGTGCGAGTTCACGTGACGACGTTGCTCCGGCGGAAAAAAGCGCGACATCAAGACCGGAGAGGTCGGCAGTGGCCGCGTCTTCGACGGTGATGTCGGTGCCTTTCCACTTCAGTTTCGAACCCGCAGACCGGGCCGACGCGAAGTACCGCATTTGCGTGACGGGGAAGTTTCGCTCTTCGAGAAGGGTGCGCATGACGCCACCCACCTGCCCGGTTGCTCCAACGACTCCTACGCGCATGGGCGGCAGGTTAGCGCCGTGGTCTCTACGAAAGCCTGAGAATTAGCCACCAGTGGCTCTTGTTGGCCCGTGGCAGAGGTCTCTCTTCGGGCCGCGCTCCACCAACGGTGGCGGGCGATGACGCGAGCAGGTTTCGCCGAGACGGATTGCGGAACACCAACACCTCGCGGCACGCGCGACCGCTCTGCGAGACGAGAGACAGCACTTCGTCGACTGCGACACGATTGGCCTGCCACCCGAGACGTGTCGCCCACCGCTGACGTGCGATGCGTGGACCCGCCAGTTTCGTCTTCCACAGCGCACGAACCAGCGTGCCGGCGGGCTGAAGCACCACGTCTGCGGGTACCCAGGTGCGGTAATTCAGCATCACCGTGCCACCCGGCTTCACGATACGCAGCGCTTCGGAGGTCAGTTGCAGCGCGTCGTCGTGTGCGCAGTGTTGAAGGGTGATGTAGGAAAAGACGGCGTCGACCGACTCGGACGGAACACCGATCGAATGGCCGTCTGCGACATGGATCGTGCGCAGCTTTTCGGGCTCACCGTGACGCGCAACCGTCTCGCGACACCGTTCAAGAAAAGCCGCGTCGACGTCGGCGGCGATCACCGATGCAAACCGCTTGGTGAAACGTGACGTCATTCGCCCGATGCCCGACCCGATCTCGAGGATCGACAGACTGTTCGTGTCGAGTTCGTTCATGCCGAACACCCGCATGTAGGCGTTGACTTCCTTGTTTCCCGACATGACGAAATCGCCAAGGGTCAAGTCGTCGCCGGTTTCGTTGTTGAAGACCCAACCCGTCTCGCGCACCACCGCATCGGCATTGGAGTGTTCATCGGCAACGCCGCCAGCGACGCGCCACGGAACGAGCTGCGCACGCCGACGGACCATTGGTTCAGTATTGCCGACCGGCTTGCGTCGGGGCTTACTTCCGTTCGGGCAGTGGTGCCGAGTAGGCCTGTCCGCTGTCGAGACCGAACGCGGTGTGGAGAGCACGCAGCGCCGTTTCGGTGCTGGACGCGTCGACCACGACGGACACGCGGATCGTGCTGGTGGAGATCATTTCGATGTTGACGCCGGCGGCGGCAAGGACCCGGAACATCTTCGCTGCAATGCCCGGGCTCGTGCGCATGCCCGCACCAACAAGCGAAATCTTGGCAACGGATTCAACGTGCGTCACGTCGTTGGCTCCGATTTCCTTGGCCACACCGTTCACGATTTCGAGTGCCTTTTTCAGATCGGACTTCGGTGCGGTGAACGAAATGTCGGTGCGTCCCTCTTTCGAGGTGTTCTGCACGATCATGTCGACGTTGATGTTGGCGGCGGCAAGCGGCTCGAAGAGAGCCGCCGAGATTCCGGGCTTGTCGGCGACTCCAACGACCGTGATCTTTGATTCGCCGGTGTCCTGCACGACACCCGAAATGATTGGCTCTTCCATCGCTGTCTCCTTCGACGAAATTTGTGCACTGCGGTCGAGTACCCATGTTCCCGTCTCCCACGTGAAGCTCGACCTCACATGCAGTGGAACGTTGTGGTTGCGTGCGAACTCAACCGACCTGAGCGCGAGAACCTTGCTTCCGGCTCCGGCCATCTCGAGCATCTCTTCGAAGTCGAGCTGCTGGAGTTTGCGGGCTTGTGGAACGATGCGCGGATCGGCCGTGAACACACCCGTGACGTCGGTGTAGATCTCGCAGACGTCGGCGTTCAGCGCCGCGGCGAGAGCAACAGCGGTGGTGTCGGACCCGCCGCGACCAAGGGTCGTGATTTCACGGTCGGTGCTGACACCCTGGAATCCGGCCACAACCGCAACCTTGCCCGCCGAGAGAGCCTCGCGCAGGCGGTCACCCTTTACCTCGAGAATCTTGGCCTTGGTATGAACGGTGTCGGTGATGATGCCGACCTGACTGCCGGTGAACGACACGGCGTCGATACCGATGTCGGCAAGGGCCATGCACACCAGGGCCATCGAAATGCGCTCACCGGTGGTGAGAAGCATGTCGAGTTCACGACCGGGATGGGTGGACGAAACCTGGTTGGCGAGTGAAATGAGATTGTCGGTGGTCTTGCCCATCGCCGAAACCACGACGACGACATCGTTGCCGTGGCGCTTGGTGTAGGCCACGTGCTCGGCCACCGCCTTGATGCGCTCGGGATCGGCCACCGACGTTCCGCCGAATTTTTGGACCACTATTGCCACAGATGCAAAACGCTATCGGGGCACGGCTAACCTGCGGAACCCGTGGGCACCGAAAAGCGCGAACGCCAAAAGACCAACCGCCAGCAACGTCTCACCGAGCTCGCCGCTCAACAGCGTCGGGCGAAGGTGAAAAAGCGCGGGCTTCAATTCGGCATCGGAATTCCGGCCGTCATCCTTGCCTTGTTCCTCATCGTGAACGTGTTTGCGGGCGACGACTCGGGCCCAAGCGACGAACAACTCGTTGAAGAGGTCACCGACCTACTCGGTGGCTCAACTGTGCCCGAGGACGCAACCGCCGACTCGACAGCGCCGACAATTCCCGCCAGCACGGTTCCCGGCAAGACGATTTCCGGCGACACCCCGTGCCCCAAGACCGACGGCACCGAAGAGCGCGTCACGACGTTCGAAAAGGCACCGCCGATGTGTATCGATGCGGCAAAGTCGTACACCGCAACCTTCGACACGTCCGAGGGCAAGATCGAAGTCGCACTCGACACCGCGAAGACTCCAAAGACGGTCAACAACTTCGTCGTGCTCGCTCGCTACAAGTACTACGACGGCACCACCATCTTCCGCACCGACCAGTCGATCGACATCATCCAGGGTGGCGGGCTCACCAACACCGCCGACCCGGGCTACACCATCGAAGACGAGGGCAGCGGCTACAAGTACGTCGAGGGCGACCTCGCGATGGCGCGCACCATGGAACCGAACAGCGCCGGCGGCCAGTGGTTCTTCGTGACGGGACCGAAAGCATCGCTCCTCGACTCACAGGGCACCTACGTCAATTTCGGCAAGGTGACGTCGGGTCTCGACGTGGTCAAGGGAATCCTCGCGCTCAATTCCGGCGGCGGCGACCTGGGTGGAGCACCGAGTCGCACCGTTTCCATCAACAGCGTCACGATCGTCGAGTCCTGACGAAGCGGGTCTTCGCCCGCGCGAAGACTCAGTCGAGCAACCGCGCGCGCAGTTTCTCCATCGCCTCGCGGCTGACGCCGAGTGACAGGGCAAAATCGCGGATCGATCCGTGTTCACTCGCCCACCGTGTCATCAAGTCGCGCAACGCCCGACCGTCAGCGTCGAGAAACGCGGCGGGTGCATTGCCGAGACGCTCTTTCAGGTTCGAATCGTGAGACTCGGCCCACGTCCGCAAACGAGCGAGTCCCTCGTTGCTCAGTTCGAAATCGGCAACGACAACGTCGTCGGGAACACCGAGGCTTGAAAGGATCAGCATCGCAACGAGGCCCGTGCGATCCTTCCCCGCGGCGCAGTTGAACACGACCGGTTCGTCGACGGATGCAACCGTCTCGACCGCGGCCGCGAGGCGGTGGCCGCCCTTGCGAATCATCTCTGGATACGCCCACATCAAGAACTCGTACGCCGTGTCGACATCGGGCGTGTCGTCGTCGGCCCAGGGAATGTCGAGGACCGGAAAGTGATGCAGGGTCACCGGGTAGAGGTCGTCTCGGAATCTGCCGCGCGTTTCCCACTCGTTGTTCGAACGGAGGTCGATGACGTGGCGCACTCCACGGGCATCGAGCACCGCCCAATCCGGGGCGCTGAGGCTGTAGAGGGCATCGGACCGGTACGCGACCCCCCACTTGGTCGACCTGCCATCGAGGGTCGGATAGCCACCGAGATCCCGGAAGTTGTGGGCCGTCTGCAATGCCACGTGGCGACGGGGGTGCGCGACGAATTCATCTGTTTCGGTGGGGGTCACGGCTTCACCCTAGACACGGGGCACCAACGAAGCAGCCCGCCACTTGCCTAAGTTACCGAGTGGTAACTAGGGTTTCTCCATGGCGTCACCCGCAGTTCTCGTTCTCGGCATCGTGGGTTCGGGGATCATGGCCGCGGGCATTGCCGAGGTGGCACTGATCGCCGGACACGACGTCGTCGTGCGCTCCCGATCGATCCGCGGAGCAAACGACGTTGCCGCTCGCGTGGCGAAGAATCTCGACCGGCGCGTCGAGCGCGGCAAGCTCGATGCCGCGACACGGGACGACGCTCTCACGCGCCTCACGGTCACCGCGCAGATTTCTGATCTCGCACATTGTTCGATCGTTCTCGAGTCGATCGTCGAAGACATGGATTCCAAGGTCGCACTTCTCCGCGAACTCGACACCGTGGTCTCAAACCGGGCGATTCTGGCGACGAACACCAGCACGCTGTCCGTGTCAAAGCTCGCAATGACCACCTCTCACCCCAATCGGGTGTGCGGCATTCACTTCTTCAACCCGGCAACCACGATGCCCCTCGTCAACGCACTTCTCTTCCCGTACCTGAACAACGCAATCAAGATGATGGAACGCGGAACTGCGTCAATGGACGACATCGACACCGCGATGAAGGGCGGCTGCAATTTCCCCATGGGACCGTTTGCGCTGCTCGATCTGGTCGGTCTCGATACGTCGCTTTCGATTCTCCGCACCCTGCACGAGGCTTCGGGCAACCCCGCCGATGCGCCAGCTGAGACATTGCTGCGGCTCGTTGCGGACGGTCATCTCGGACGCAAAACGGGGCAAGGATTCCATACCTACTGATTTCCACACGTATTGATCCACCGACGATGACGTCGGGATTCGTACTAGAAAGGCGTCGTGTCATGGGACGCTGCGCCGGTGCCCGTTGGCGAAAGTCGATGGGATTTTCCTCCTCCCGAAGCGTGGTCCCACGACGACCTCGTTGCTGCCGGGGCCGACCTCGAGCCCGCAACCTTGGTTCGCGCGTACACATCGGGGCTCTTCCCCATGGGGATCGGTCGCACGAACAAACAGATCGGCTGGTGGTCGCCTGCATCCCGCGGAGTGCTGCCTCTCGACGGGTTGCGCGTCACGCGCTCGATGCGCCAGAGCGCACGCCGTTACGAGTTGCGAATCGACACTCGCTTCGGCGAGGTCATCCGCGCATGCGCATCACCGTCACGCGAGGGTGTCTGGATCACGCGCCAGTTCATCGAGGCCTACGAAGAACTCCACCGCCTCGGATGGGCGCATTCGGTCGAGGCCTACAACCCGGATGGCCACCTCGTGGGTGGTCTCTACGGGGTGCGGGTCGGCGCGTTCTTCGCCGGCGAGTCCATGTTCCACCTGCAACGCGACGCGAGCAAGGTTGCCCTGATGCACCTGGTCGCCACCATGCGGGCGTCGGGAATGACGCTTCTCGACGTGCAATGGAGCACTCCACACCTTGCTTCTCTCGGTGTGGTCGAGGTTCCGCGAACCGAGTACCTGCGCCAGCTGAATGCCGCCGTTGGGAAATTGTGATCAACGCGTGAGACTTGTCCCATGACTGCCGATGCCCGCCGTGAAGAACCTCGCCGTGAAGAACCTCGCCGCGAAGAACCATGGCTGATGCGGACCTACTCGGGTCACTCCACCGCCAAGGCTTCGAACGAGTTGTACCGAACCAACCTCGCCAAGGGTCAAACCGGGCTGTCCATCGCTTTCGATCTGCCCACCCAAACGGGCTACGACCCGGATCACGTGTTGGCCCGCGGTGAAGTCGGCAAGGTCGGCGTTCCCGTCGCCCACCTCGGACACATGCGCACGTTGCTCGACGGAATCCCACCCGGGCAAATGAACACTTCGATGACAATCAATGCGACCGCCGCTTGGCTGCTCGCTCTCTACGTTGCGAACGCCGAAGAACAGGGAACATCCAGCTCGGCGCTTCGCGGCACGACACAGAACGACATCGTGAAGGAATATCTCTCGCGCGGTACGTACATCTTCCCGCCGGCACCATCAAAGCGGCTCATCGTCGACATGGTGGCGTGGTGTGCAAACAACGCGCCGAAGTGGAACCCGATGAACGTCTGCTCTTATCACCTGCAGGAAGCGGGTGCGACCCCCGTGCAGGAAATCGCCTATTCACTCGCCACCGCAATCGACATCCTCGACGCCGTCAGGGCAAGCGGACAGGTCGAAGAGTCGCAGTTCGCACAGGTGTTCGGCTCGATTTCGTTCTTCGTGAACGCCGGAATTCGCTTCGTCGACGAGATGTGCAAGATGCGCGCATTCACCGAGTTGTGGGACCGCATTGGCCTCGAGCGCTACGGCGTCACCGACGCAAAGGCGCGGCGTTTCCGCTACGGAGTACAGGTGAATTCGCTCGGGCTCACCGAAGCACAGCCCGAGAACAACGTGCAGCGCATCGTTCTCGAAATGCTTGCCGTCACGTTGTCGAAAAAGGCGCGTGCACGCTCGGTTCAGCTGCCGGCATGGAACGAGGCCCTCGGACTTCCCCGCCCGTGGGACCAGCAATGGTCGCTGCGCATGCAACAAGTGCTCGCGTTCGAAACCGATCTTCTCGAACATGCCGACATCTTCGACGGCTCGAAAGTCGTCGAAGCGCGAACCGCCGAGATCCGCGACGCCGCGTGGACGGAGTTGCAGGAGATTCTCACGCTCGGCGGAGCTTTCGAGGCGATCGAGGAACTGAAGGGTCGTCTGGTTGCATCGATGGCCGAACGCACACGACGCATCGAAACCGGCGACCAAGTGGTCGTCGGAGTCAACAAGTACACCGAAACCACCGACTCTCCGCTCGGTGGCGAGGGAAACATCCTGAAAGTCGACCCCGCGGTCGAGGCCGAAACGATCGCCGACACCAACGCGTGGCGCTCGTCTCGCGACAACGCTGCCGTCGAGGCGGCCCTGCGTGAGCTGCGCCACGCCGCAGCCGAGGGAATGAACATCGTCCCGCCGTCGATTGCCCTCGCCAAGGCCGGTGGCACCACGGGTGAATGGGGTGGCGCCTTGCGCGAGATCTTCGGTGAATACCGCGCACCAACCGGTGTCGCGGCCGCCCTCGGGCGCCGCACCGCCGAGCTCGCCGACGTTGCCCAGTTCGTCAAGAGCATTCCGGGCGGACCCCCGAAGTTCCTCGTCGCCAAGCCCGGCCTCGACGGACATTCGAATGGTGCCGAACAAATCGCCGTGGCCGCCCGCGACGCCGGCATGGAGGTCGTCTACAGCGGCATTCGCCTCACGCCCGAGCAAATTGTTGCCAGTGCGCGCGACGAGGATCCAGATGTCATCGGTCTCTCCATTCTCTCCGGGTCGCATCTCTCACTTGTCCCGGAAGTTTTGAAGTTGCTGAAAGACGAGGGCCTTGACACTCCCGTCATCGTCGGCGGCATCATCCCCGAAGACGACCGCGAGCACCTGCGCCGCAGCGGCATCGCCGCCGTCTACACACCAAAGGACTTCGACATCTCGCGCATCATGGGCGAAATCGCCCGCATCGCTGCCGCCCGCCGCAAGTAAGCGGTCACAGGCGTCCGCGACGTGTCTGCGCGAGCCGCCTACAGGCGTTCGCGACGTGTCTGCGCGAGCCGCCTACAGGCGTTCGCGGTTTATCCACCCCGCGAAGGCGGGGGTGGACTCGAAACTGGTGATCAAGGCATAGCGCGGGAAGTCGTGGTTGTGAACGACCACGTGCCACAAGCGCTGGGTGTCGACGACGAATCTTGCACCCTGCGACAGAGGAACACGACGCTCGGTGGTCGGGTCGGGAAGTCCATCTGCATCGTTGTCCATGAGCAGCATGTAGCTGTCGGGACTGTGGGTGAGTTCAACCCAGCTGCGGACGATCCAACCTTCGTTTTCCGGGTTCAGACGGTTGTTGTCATCACGATGAATCGAGCGGATGGCGGTATCGCGGTCTTGGGGCTCGAGCTTGATGATTCGTACACGCCCAAAATTGGCACCGGTTCCCTGCACGTAATTCGCCAACGTCGGCGCCTTTGCCGCATTCGACGTGAACATCGCGCCTTTGTCGGGCTTGCCCTTGTCCCAGAATCCACGGCAGTCGAGTTCACCGTCGGCCGACGCGATGGGTGCGAAGTTGGTGTCGCCGCCGCTCTTCCAGTCCATGTACTCGAGTGACTCCCACTCGACGGCGGGAACGTTGAATCCGATCGGCTTCAGCGCAACGAATCCACTCTCATCGAGCACCGGCATGCGGTAGTGCCCACTGTGCAGGGGGATCTTCACCGACCAGTGCTCGAGCGTCGGCCAGAACGTGGTTGCCATGGAACCAGTGTAAGTCTCTAAGGCTTCGCGGTGGTGTTGGGAATCACCGCAACGAAGCCCGTTGCCGACGGCAATTTCAGGACATCGCCGGCGTTCACCTTGTCCGGGTCGTCCAAACCGTTCAAGTCGATGATCTCTTGCATGTCAAGGTTGAACTTCTGCGCGATGGAAAACACCGACTCTCCCGGCATGACGGTGTATTCCGATGGCGGTGCCGACGTTGTCGTGGTTGAAGCCGGAACCGTGCTCGACGTCGATGATGTGGTGGTGTCGGCACTCGTCGACTCTTCGTCGTTACCGAGAAACGACGCCACGATGGCTGCAATTGAAAAGACGACCATCCCTGCAGCAAGCGACCACTGGAGGCGTCCGCGGAGAATCATCGCTTTTGATGGTATGTCACGCGTCGCGCCACGCAACGGCATGGGCGAGATCGACGAAGTTGGTCTTCACATCGTCGCGAAGCGACAGTGCTCCGAGTCCCTCGATGGCCTCGTCGACGAGATCCCTGATTCTTGCTTCGGTCTCGGCAAGCGCACCCGTGTCGACGATGACCTGACGCATTGCGTCGATGGCATCGACGTCGAGGTCGGGTGAGCCGATACGACCGAGGACCGCCCGCTGTTCCGGGGTGGCGGCAGACAAGGCCGCCGCCACGAGTGCGGTTGGTTTCGACTCGCGAAGGTCGTCACCCGCCGGCTTACCCGTCACGTTGGGCTCTCCGAACACCCCGAGGACGTCATCGCGCATCTGAAATGCAATCCCCAGCAGCACACCCACCCCCGACAGGACATCGAGCGTGGGTTGTCCGGTCGAGGGATCGGCGATGAGCGACCCGATGTGCAGCGGACGCTCGACCGTGTACTTCGCCGTCTTGAACAAGGCAATGCGAGCGGCAGTGGCAGCGGTGAAGTCTCGACGCGCCGAACCAACAACGTCGAGATACTGACCAATGTTCACCTCGATCCTCATCTGCGACCACACATCGCGAACACGAGCGTTCATCGGCTCCATCAATTGGTCGGCCAGGACGTACGCGAGGTCGCCGACAAGAATCGCGACTCCGTCGCCGAACCGCGATGCATCACCGGCCCACGAGCTGTCGCGATGCAAACGCGTCTGACGCACGTGGGTTGTCTCGCGACCCCGACGAGACAGCGACCCGTCGATGACATCGTCGTGGAACAATGCCATCGCGTGCAACAGTTCGAGCGCGGCACCCGCACGAACAACTTCGCTTGATTGCGACCCATTTGACGCAAGCGCCCCGAGGAGACAGAACGCGGGTCGAATGCGCTTGCCGCCACCCAGTGCCAGCCCGCGTATTTCGTCGAATACGACGCCGAGATCGGGATGCGCGTCGACCCACCGCGATTGTTCGGCGTCGATGATTCGGGCGAGGCACGACTCGACCGCCTGTGCCAACTCGCCGACGAACGGCGGAATCTCAGTCTTTGGCATCGATTTCACCGACAACCTGCTCGACATGCAGGCGGGCATCGCCGATTTTCGTCCGGCAATGTCTGATCAGCGCTGCAGCGCGCTTCACCCTGTCGGCAAGAACGTCGACGTCGACGGTGTCGGATTCAAGACCATCGAGAATGTCCTCGAGTTCGGCCACGGCTTCGGCATACCCGAGCGACTCGACGGAAGTATCTGCGCCCGACTTTGTCTTTCCGGCCTTCTTTGTTTCAGCCATGTGGATCGTCCTTCTCTTTCACCGTGCTTGTGAGTGTGCCGTCGGCAACGGTCGTCACCAACGCATCACCAACGTTCGCCTGGGTAACGGATCGCAGTGTGGTCCCGTCGGCCGCCTTCGTGATGCTCCATCCGCGGGCCATCGTGTTCACCGGGTCGAGAAGGCGGGTACGTGCCTCGAAGGTCGCGAGCGCCTGCTCGGCGGACCCGAGGACAACGATCGGGCGTGCCGCGATGCGTTGCGCGGTCAACGCGAGCCTGGTGTTTGACCGTTCGATTGCACCAATGGCATTCGTTCGAATGCCTGCCGCACGTTCGAGGATCTTCGACTCGGCAACCTCGAGAAGCGACCGAGACTGACGGGCGATCGCCTGCCACGCCCCCTCGGCACGGTCGATCATCCCTTGGGCCTGGTCGATGAGTGCCGCTGCACACGCCGTCGGTGTGGTGTGGTTCCTGTACGCAACTTCATCGGCGATGCTCACGTCGATTTCATGACCCAGACCGGTGACAACGGGAAGGCGTGATTGGGCGATGGCGACGGCGATCTCTTCCGCATCGAAACATGCAAGGTCGGTCTTTGACCCTCCACCCCTGACCATCATGATGACGTCGATGTCGTCGCGCGCGCCCAACGCCCAGATCGCATCGACGATCTGGGGAACCGCACCGTCTCCTTGAACCCGCACGTTCGCGACTTTCAGTTGGAACGGAAGTCCCGACGCCTCGAAGCGACTGAGGATGTCGTGCCAGGCGGCAGTTCCGATGCTGGTGATGACGCCGACACGGAGGGGCAGATCGGGGAAGGATCGCCGACGGTTCTCGTCGTACAGGCCCGCGGTCTTCAACTTCCTCACCAGCTCGTCGCGCGTTGCCTGCATGTCGCCCAGCGTGAAACGAGGGTCGATTGACGTGACGACCAAACTGAACTTGCCCGCGGCATCCCACACGTTCGGTCGTCCAAAGACGCGCACCTTGATGCCGTCCTGCATCGCAACGCGATGCTGGCGAAGAAGAGACGTCACTCTGAACTGGCAATAGGCATTTCGGCCGACGACCCGCCACTTCACGACTTCACCCTGAACCCACACGCCCGAACCGAATTCGCGGTTCAACACCCGGTTCACACGCTTGACGAACTCGGTGACGCTGAGCGTTGCTTCATCGACACTCTCATCGACTTCCTCGATGTCGTCGAATTCGTCGTCGAATTCGTCGTCCATGTCGTCGACGATGCGGCTCACGAAAGAATCCCGTCTGCCGAACCGGCGCGTACCTGCGATGCGTAGAAACCATCGCGGGACATCAACTCATCGTGTGTTCCCGTCTCGACGATACGGCCCTGGTCGAGAACCACGATGCGATTTTTCGTTGTCGAGGTGGCTCGTTGCCTCGTCAAGAACCATGATCGCCGGGTTCTTCAACAGCAGGCGAGCGATCGCGAGTCGCTGCTTTTCTCCGCCCGACATGCGGTAACCACGCTCGCCCACGACGGTTCGGAACCCGTCTGGCAATGCGTCGATGGTGTCGATGATGCGTGCCGCCTCACACGCGGCACGAAGTTCCGCATCGGAGGCACCGGGCTTTGCATAGCGCAGGTTGTCGCCGATCGACTCGTGGAAGAGATGCGGATCCTGCGCGACGACACCGATCGCAGCCTGCAATGAATCCATCGTGAGTGCGCGCACATCATGACCATCGATCGCCACGCCACCCGACGACACGTCGTAGAGACGCGGTACGAGCGAGGCGAGAGTGCTTTTGCCGGCACCGCTGGCGCCGACGAGGGCCACGGTTTCTCCGGGTTCGATCCGCAGTGACACCCCCCGCAGCACGTCGACATCGGGGTCGGTTCCCTGCATGACACCGGCCGCCTCGAGCGAAGCAATCGACACCTCGCGTCCCGCCGGATACCGGAAAGTCACGTCGCGGAATTCGACCATGCCGCGCGGTTCAACGAGGTCGACCGCCCCGGGCGCATCGGTGATCATCACCGGCGCGTCGAGAACTTCGAAGACGCGCTCGAAGCTGACGAATGCGGTCATGACTTCGATGCGCGAATTCGTGAGTCCGGTGAGGGGTTGATAAATGCGCTGGACGAAGGCAGCCATAGCGACGAGGGTCCCTGCCGAGATATCACCGTCGACGACGAGATGGGCGCCGACCCCGTAAATTGCCGCGGCTCCCAGTGCGCCAACCAGACCGAGCGCCACGAAAAACACCCTGCCGTAGAGCGCCGAACGAATACCGATGTCACGCACACGTGCGGCTCGCCGACCAAAAGAATCGACCTCTTCGCGGTGACGGCCAAAGAGCTTCACCAACAATGCACCCGCCACGTTGAACCGTTCGGTCATCTGGGTGTTCATCTCGGCGTTCAGGCCCATCTGTTCACGCGAAATCTCCTGCAACTTCCGCCCCACACGCTTCGCCGGCAGGATGAAAAGAGGCAGCACGACCAACGACAGCATCGTCAAACGCCATTCAAGGGCGATCATCGCGGCAAGAGTCGTTGTGAGAACGACGACGTTCGACACGACACTGCCCAATGTGGTGGTGACCGCAGTTTGCGCACCCACGACGTCATTGTTCAAACGACTGATCAGCGAACCAGTCTGCGTTCTGGTGAAGAATGCGATCGGCATGCGCTGGACCTTGTCGAACAGTGCGACACGCAGGTCGTAGATGAGTCCCTCGCCGATGCGCGACGAATACCACCGCTGAACGATTGCGAGCAGTGCATCGCCCAATGCCGCAGCCACCAAGACGGCAGCGAGAACGGTGATGAGACCCTTGTCGTTGTCGGGAATTGCCGTGTCAAGAATTGCGCGGAAGAGCAGCGGTGGGGCAAGGGCCAGCAAGGCCGACAGAAGGATTGCGCCGAGGAAGCCCGTGATCGACCAGCGGTACGGACGTGCGAAGCGCCACACGCGGGCAAGCGACTGGCGCCCGAGCTTTGCTCCGGCAACCGCGCTCGCATCGCCCGGCAACATCATGTGTGGGTTCATGCGCACCCACGTGAGGTTAGAGGTCGTAGCCTACGAACTCATGCGTCGACCGTTCGTCGTTCGGTCATTGACCGTTGTCATCGCCGCCGCGGCGATTGCTTCGTCGTGCGGCTCGAACGGTCCGGTCGCCGACACGTCTCCCGATGTCACCAATTCGACGACGTCGTCTGTTGCCAGCGACACCGCCACTGTCACTTCTCCTACCGCTGCCACTGCCGTCACCACAGTTGTCGAGCCGACCACCGTGCCGGCGCCGAGTTCGGTTCCGCAGCCGATCGTCGAACCGCTGACATGGACCGCGTGTCCGGGCTCGAAGAAGATCAAGTGCGCACGCCTTCAAGTCCCCTACGACTACGAAGACCCGGAAGCCGGAAGCTTCTCCTTGGCGGTGCGCATGAGACCGGCCGACAAGTCCCCCGCCGTCGGTCCGCTCTTCGTCAACCGTGGCGGTCCGGGCGCCGAAAGTGCCTCGATGGCATCGGAAGCCGAGTTCTACTTCTCGAAACAGCTGCTCGATCGATTCGACATCGTTGCTTTCGACCCCCGCGGAACGGGGGACACCGAACCCCACGTCGATTGTGTCGACGAAATCGATCCGTACTTCACCGCCGACATCACCTTCGATTCACCAGAGGAACGACAAAGCCTCATCGATGATGCGCAGGCCTTCAACGATCTTTGCGCAGAAAAAAGCGGCGAGATTCTTCCCTACATCTCGACGGTCGCAAGCGCACGCGATATCGACACGCTGCGTCGTTCCCTCGGCTACGACACCATTTCTTATTTCGGCTTCTCGTACGGCAGTGAACTCGGCGCGACATGGGCCAAGTTCTTCCCCACCACCGTTCGGGCGGCCGTCTTCGACGGTGCATCCGACCCGAACGCCTCGTATCTCCAAGCTGGCCTCGACCAAGCGGCGGGCTTCGAGCGCGAATTGAACAGTTTCTTCGATGACTGTGCGAGTCGAACCACTTGTCCCGCCCACAACAACGGAAACCCGGCCGCGCTGTTCGACGAAATGATGCGTCGCGTCGAGCGTGACCCGCTGTTCGTGAACGACAAGAGAACCCTCGTCACTTCGACGGTCGCGTACACGGCGGTTGTCGATGCCATGTACTCCTCGGCTCTCTGGCCGACTCTCGCAGAAGCAATCGCCGATGCAACCAAGAAGCCGATCGCCGACGGAACAGGCCTCCTCGCTCTCTACGACGACTACTACCAACGCGGACCCAGCGGCACCTATGACAATCTCCTCGAGGCATTCATCGCGATCAGCTGTCTCGACGACAACGGTGACGAAACGGTCGACGACATCGAGGTTCAAATTCCGAAATTCGAGGCAATCGCCCCGCGCCTCGGGCGGTTCTTCGCAATCGGCTACAACTGCGCCCTCTGGCCCGTGAAATCGAAACCGAAGCAACAGATGACGAACATCGGCTCGGGTCCGATCGTCGTCGTTGGCACCACGGGTGATGCGGCCACACCACTCGAGTCATCTCGAAAAATGGCGGCAGCCCTCACCGACGGACGGCTGATCATCGCTACCGAAGATCAGCACACCGGCTACGGAACGAGCGACTGCGTCACCAACCGCGTCGACAGCTACCTCGTCGACCTCGAGATTCCCGACAAGGAATCCACCTGCACCTGACCCCGGGAATCCCCGCCCCCGACCGTCGAAAATCATCGGTCGAAAATCAGAGGTCGCAAATCGAACTATTCTCAGCGCATGGCAAAAACTCTTCAGCGCAAGCGCAGAGCTCTGGCCATCGCCGCATTCTTGGCTGCAACATCCCTTGTGACGGCCGATGGCGCGGGGCTCGTCACCGCCGCCGACTGGAAACCCGAGCCACCCCCCAGCATCTACCCCGTCAACGCCGGAGCGAGTGTGAACCGGCGCAAGGACTACATCGTCGATGTGTGCTCCACCGACGAACAACTCAATTGCGTCGAATCGATCGAGGCATACCTCAACAACGCATGGGTAAAAGGAACGGCGAGCGACACAAGCAACCAGGGGCAAGACAACGTTCCGACGAGCCGTAACTGGACGATCCCGGGCGTCACCGGTCTCAACGGCTCGACGGCGCTCACCGTCACCCATCTCATCAACTACACCGGCAATCTCTTGCTGCAAACCACGATCTCACCCAACGGCGATCGGGGTGACTACGACGCAAACTCACTGCCACGGGACACGAAGTTCCGCGCAACTGTCCGCACCAGTTGGGTTCTGCCCACGCACGTCTCGGGCAAGTTCACCGACGCCAAGATCACCGTGACGAAACTGCCCACATCCGGAGCCTCGAGGATTTCGATGGAGGGCAAGCCGCTCATCTACATGGTGATTTCCAACGAATCCGTGCTCACCAGTCCCACGGGCAAAGGTGACTACGAGGTTCGCGACTTCAGCATGACGGTCTCGGACGGTCGCTTCTATCCGATCAAACAGGACTGCATCGAAAAGTCGGCCATCATGACCTCGGAGAATGGCTATGGTCACCCACTTCCGACTTTCACGAATGGCAATCTCGATCTGAAAATCAGCGCACCGCATTTCAGATCCGATGGAGAGACAAAACACACGGGCATCTACGAAGCCCTCGTTCCCATCGACATGGCGCGTTGCCTGTGGGGCAATTCGATCGACACCACGTCGAAGTTCGAGATGAAAGTTTTCGAAACCGACGGAACGACGAAGAATGCGACGACGTCGGTCGAAGTGACCGCCGACGCCGTCGTCATTCGTGCATCGGGATTCACGTTCTCCACCCCCACCGTTCGCGTGTCTTACACCGCACCTGTTGCTCCCACAACGACGACAACGATTCCTCCGGCGACGTCCTCCACGACCTCGTCATCAACGTCATCCACCACGTCCACCACGACGACTACTCCGCCGACAACCACCACACTGCCTCCAAAGCCCACCGGCGTGAAGGCAACTCCCGCCAAGGGTGGAGGAACCGTGACCTTCACCCGTGTGAAGGGTCTTTCGTACTCGGCAGTTGCGACGAAGGGCAAGGTCCGCAAGACGGTTCGTTGCGTTCTCGGCGCGACAAAGGTGACGTGTCGTGCCACGGGTCTCGCGGCAGGGACCTGGAAGATCACCGTCACACCGCGCAGTGGATCGGGCTTTCTGGCGGAAGAGGTGGGATTTGAACCCACGGTGGGCACAAACCCACAACGGTTTTCGAGACCGTCCCATTCGGCCGCTCTGGCACCCTTCCGTTCGGGAACGCTATCGGCGTTCGGCGAAGAATTCCGACAGAAGCGCCGAACACTGTGCCGCGAGAACCCCGTGGCGGAACGGCGGATTGTGATTGAGCCGCGGGTCGGCGCACACGTTGTAGAGACTCGAGGTGGCACCGGCCTTCAGATCGGCGGCACCGAACACCAGTCGGCCGATGCGTGCGTTCAGCAGGGCCCCCGCGCACATGATGCACGGTTCAAGCGTCACGTACAGCGTGCAGTCATCGAGCCGCCAACGACCCAATCGTGCCGCGGCATCTTGCAAGGCAAGAACCTCGGCATGTGCAGTCGGATCACCGGCCTTTTCGCGTTCGTTGTGTCGCGACGCGATGATTTCGCCGTTGTGAACGACCACCGCACCGACGGGAACGTCTCCGTGGGCGAGCGCCATACGTGCTTCGCCGAGCGCATCGAGCATCGCGGCTTCGTCGGCGGCGATTTCCGCGCTCGTCATTTCGTTCCCACCCACTACGGGCAATGTAGTCAACAACGGTCCGGTCAACCATCGTGACCGGCGATCCGTTGTTCTTTCTTCTGGCGGAAGAGGTGGGATTTGAACCCACGGACCCCTTGCGAGGTCACAGCATTTCCAGTGCTGCCGATTCGGCCGCTCTCGCACTCTTCCGGATACTTGTATCGAGTGACGCAGGCTATCCACCTATAGCCTGACTCCAGCAGCAAGTGAGGTGGCGGTCGGGTCCTGTGCAACGTCGGCCCGGTCAACCAGGTCAGGGCGGGAACGCAGCAGCCTCCACCGGATCAGGCGTGTGCCGCAGATCGCCTGGCCGTCACCTCAGTTGTTACGCCTCAGTTGTTACGTCTCACTCGAGTCGCGAGGCCAATGCATCGGCTTTCTTCGCCAGGTTTGGTTGGCCCATCTCAACCGCAAGTTCGGTGAAGTCTTTCGTGGGTCCCGCCCACTTCCAATCGTCGACCATCCCGACGGGCACGTTGGTGACAATCGTGGCGACCTTCTTGAACAGAGCTGCGTCGGCCCGGTTTTCGCGCAACGTTGCCGCCAGTTTCGCTGCACCGCGCACTTGCACGCCCCACTTTGTTTCATCGTCGGGGATCTTCTCGATCGTCTTCCACTTCGCCAGCACCACCGACGCGCTCTTCGCACCCCATCCGGGCAAACCGGGAAACCCGTCGGATGTGTCACCCACGAGACCGAGGTAATCGGCGATCGACTCGGGCCCAACCCCGAACTTCTCACGTATCGCCGAGTCGTCGATGATCACGTTGTTGCGGCGGTCGAATTGCACGACTCGCTTGCCAACGACGCACTGCCCCAGATCCTTGTCGGGCGACAGCACGAGAACTTGCTTCACCCGCTTGTCCGATGCCGCCACCGCGGCCGCACTTCCCAACGCGTCGTCGGCTTCGTATTCCTCCATGGCCCACACCGTGACCCCGAGTGCACGAAGAGCATCTTCGAGGAGGGGAATCTGGTGCAGGAGAACGGGCTCCATCCCCTCGCTCGTCTTGTAGCCGTCGTACAAGTCGTTGCGGAAGCTCTCGATGACGTGGTCCGTCGCCACGCCCACGTGTGTCGCACCATCGGCAATCAACTGCAGGGTCGACGACAGGACGCCGATTGTTGCGGCGAGTGGCGGTGGTTCGTTGTGCCGAACGGCTTGTCCGTAGTGCTGCCGATACAGCTCGTACGTTCCGTCAACGAGATGAACTCTCACGTTCGACGAGCGCTAGATCGTGGAGACCTTGACGCGCCGGCGATTCACGAGAACGTCGAGATGGTGGCGCTTGATCTTCCAGCCTTGCGGAGTGCGCACCATGTCGTCGACGTAAGCGGCCCACAGCACAACGAGGTGCTCGGGATCCGACGGATCCTCGTGAGTCGCTTGAACGTAACTACGCATCTTCGCTTCGTCACCATTGAGGGTGACCTGGATGTTGCCGATCATGTGTTGGGTGCGTCCGTACTTTCCGCGTGCAGCCGAAACCCATTCGCGGTAGTTGGCAAGGCCCTCGATCGGCGTTGGCCCAAAACCGGTGACCACGAGGTCGTCGGTGAAGCACGTGCAATAGCGGTCGTAGTCGCACTGGTCGATGGAGTCCGCATAACGGATGATGACGTCGCCGATGGCGAGACGGTCTTCGATTTCGCTCATGAACCGAGCCTAGACCCCTTCGATGAGGGGCGCGTCAGACGAGAAAGGCGATGAAGGCGCCAACGGCGATGTAGGGCACGAAAGCAATGTGATCGCGTCGGTCGAGCGCCCGCATTGCCATCAACACCGCGCTGACGACACCGGCCAACACGAAGGTGTACACGGTTCCCCGGATCAGCACTTCCCAGTCACGGTAAGCAAGCAGAAGTCCGACGGATGGGGCGAGCATGACGTCGCCACGGCCAAAGCCTCCTCGCGAGACAGCCGCGATGAGTGAGTACAAAAGAAAAAGCACCACCGCGCCGGCAAAGCCACGGAGAAGCTCGGTCGGGTCCCAGTGCCACAACGCATCGACCACGATGAGAGGCACCCCGGTGACGATCATCAGTCCGGTGACGTAACGCGGCACGCGGTGCGTGTAGGCGTCGATGATCGAAAGCGCGAGCAATCCCGCGAACACGGCGATTGCCGCGATGGTGAGGAATGCGCGGGTCGATTCGCGGTGAATGAGGAGGGCAGCAACACCGGTCCACGCGGCGATGGCCGCGGTCTGCGGCATGCCGATGTTGAGCGTGTATTTGCGAATCCGACGCAGGTTCTTCTGGGCGGTGTCGACCACCCAGACACCGACTGCGAGACCAAGGAGCGCGGCGATGTAACCCGTGGCCTACTCCTGGACCAGCTCGATGAGCGTGCCGAACGAACCCTTCGGATGAATGAAGGCGACCGTGGTGCCGCGACTGCCGGGACGCGGCGCCTTGTCGATGGGTTGGGCTCCGGCGGCGATCATGGATTCGAGTGCCTTGCCACAATCGGCAACGCGGTACCCAATGTGATGCAAACCTTCCCCGCGCTTTTCAATCGCCTTGGCGACGGGTGAATCGTCGCGCGTCGGGGTGAGGAGTTGCACGTAACTTTCGGCCACTTTCAACAGGGCTTCTTCGACGCCATCGCTTTCGACAACCTCGCGGTGTTCGACCTCCGCACCGAAGGCGCGGTGGTAGTAATCGATGGCCGCTTCGAGGTCGCGAACGGCAATGGCAACGTGGTCGATTTCTGTCAGCAACATGTCCCTATCGTCCCATTTTGCTTCACCTAGCGGCGAAACATGTTGATCTTTTGTTCACCGACCCTGCTTCGCAAGGCCGGGTCGTCGATTCCAAGGCCGGCGCCGGGGGCCAAGCACAGGATTCCGAGCTTTCCCTCGTGCATGTTGTGATGCACTTGATGGGCCGCCTCGCCCAGTTGGTCGAGGGGGAAAACCTGTGACATGACCGGATGGATCATTCCCTTGGCGATCAGGCGGTTCGCTTCCCACGCCTCGCGGTAGTTGGCAAAGTGACTGCCGACCAGACGCTTCAGGCGCATCCAGAAGTGCCGGTTGTCGAACTCCATCATGAATCCGCTGGTGGCAGCACACGTGACGACGGTGCCACCCCGCTTCGCAACGTACATCGATGCACCGAAGGTCGACCGTCCCGGGTGTTCAAAGACAATGTCGGGGTCTTCACCGACGAGGTCGCGGATGTCGGAGCCGAGTCGTCGCCATTCTTTTTCGTCATGGTCGCCGTTGTCGTCGAAGAACTTGTAGTTGGCCGACTTGCGGTCGATGACTGCTTCACAACCCATGTCGTGGAGGATCTTTGCCTTGTCGGGCGAGCTCACGACGCCGACGGGAATGCCGCCACCGTTCAGTACGTACTGAACCGCATACGCACCGATTCCACCGGTGGCACCCCAGATGAGCACGACGTCGCCCTGCTTCATCTGCGCACCGTTCTTTGACACGAGCATGCGGTAGCTCGTCGAGTTGCACAGCGCGTTGACGGCCGCTTCCTCCCACGACAAGTGCGCTGGCTTCGGCATCAACTGGTTCGCCTTGACAACGGAAAGATCGGCGAGTCCACCGAAGTTCGTCTCGTAACCCCAGATGCGTTGGTTCGCGGCAAGCATCGAGTCGTTGTGTGCGGTCTGGTCCTGGTCGTCGACGTGATTGCAATGAATGGTCACCCGGTCACCGGGCTTCCAGTTGCGCACGGCTGCACCGACGCGCAACACCACGCCCGATCCGTCGCTGCCCACCACTTGGTAGTCACGGTCATGGCGCTTGGCCCATTCACTTTCGCGGGCGAGTCGCTGCATCGGTCCGAAACTGGAGACCGGCTCGAAGATGCTGCTCCACACGGTGTTGAAGTTGATCGACGACGCCATGATGGCGACGTAGACCTCGTCGGGCGCGAGTTCGGGGGTGGGAACGTCGCCAACGTGGAGACTCCTGCGCGGGTCCTTTTGGTTCGAGGGCATGCCGTCGAACATTCCGGTCTCCGACTTCAAGAGATGTGCGGCGCGGTACGACGAAGGGATTGGCAATTTTCCGATCGTTGCGGAGTCGGCCCCCGCGAGAATCGCGTCCCGGATTTCGGCCATGGTGGTGTCAGCCATTTGCAGAGGTTACCCACGGGTATGGGTCGAGTGGCGGGGAACGCCTACGCTTGTCGCATGCCAGGTTCATACATCGTTGCCGGAGCCCGCACACCGATCGGAAAGATGAGCGGTGCCCTCGCCGGTTTCAGTGCCGCCGAACTCGGCGCCATCGCCATCGCCGAAGCGATGAAGCGCGCCAACGTGAAGCCCGAGCAGGTCGACCACGTCATGATGGGCCAAGTGTTGATGGCGGGTCAGGGTCAGGTGCCTGCCAGACAAGCGGCCGTCAAAGCGGGAATCCCCCTCCACGTGCCCGCAGTGAACATCAACAAGGTGTGCCTCTCGGGAATCAACACCATTTATCTCGCCGACCAAATGATCCAGGCCGGCGACGCCGACATCGTGATCGCTGGCGGCATGGAATCGATGGCGGGCAACGCATCACAAATCAGTGACGGCGGAAGTGCGGTCGTGGTGATGAGCAAGAAGGCCGCCGACGCCTGCGGCGTTCAACCGCTCGGCGAGGTCGTGTCGTACGGACTCGTTGCGGGACCCGACAACATCTCGTTGCTCCACCAGCCCAGCCGCGCCATCCAGAATGCACTCGCAAAGATCGGCAAGAAGGTCTCCGACCTCAACCTCTTCGAATTGAACGAGGCATTCGCCGCGGTGGGCATTGCATCGATGAAGGAACTGGGCATCACCGATGACATCACCAACGTGAACGGTGGTGCAATCGCACTCGGCCACCCAATCGGTATGAGCGGCAACCGCATCACGCTGCACCTCCTCCACGAACTTCGTCGCCGCGGCGGTGGCATGGGTGCGGCGGCGCTGTGCGGCGGCGGCGGCCAAGGCGACGCGATCATTGTCCGCTCGCTCTAGGGCACTTCTCGTCCGACTCGTTGGTGCGGGCCTCGTCGGCGTCGCCGGCGGTCTCCTCTCCGCGGCATTCCTCGGCTCGCTGAACTGGGCTGCAACCACACG
Source organism: Actinomycetota bacterium (assembly GCA_009919275.1). Classification (GTDB taxonomy): domain Bacteria; phylum Actinomycetota; class Acidimicrobiia; order Acidimicrobiales; family Ilumatobacteraceae; genus F1-20-MAGs119. The sequence continues at coordinate 18,180 of RGCG01000006.1, read as the reverse complement.
CGACAACTTCGACTGGCTGGTGTGGCTGTTGCCGGTCGGCGGTCTCTTGGTCGGTCTGCTCTACCACCGTTTCGGTCAGCCGATCGCGGGGGGAACCAGCCTGGTGCTCGACGCAGCACACGTACCCGACGGCGAAGTACCGACGCGGATGGCGCCGATGATCTGGAGCGGGAGCGTCGCATCGCACGTGGTCGGCGCCAGTGTCGGTCGCGAAGGCGCCGCAGTGCAGATTGTCGCGAGCGTCACCGATGACGTCGGTCGTCGTCTGCGCATCGACCGATTCTCGCGATCCGCACTGCTGGTGTGTGCCGTCGCGGCAGCGTTCGGTGGTCTCTTCGGCGTGCCCGTGGCCGGCGGGTTCTTCGCACTCGAGTTGCAGCGCGAGCCCCGCCGCCACATTTCGATCTTTCCCTTCACGTTCGCCTCGAGCGTGATCGCACACCTCGTCGCGCTGTCGGTTGGCGTCGAGCATCACCGGCCGTTCCACATCGACGATCTCCATTTGTCGTGGTCGCACGTGTGGCGTTACGTGGTTGCCGGCATTTTCTTCGGTCTGGTTGCCTCGGTCTTCGTTCGATTCGGTCACTTCGTCAAACGCGTTTTCGAACGAAGCGTCCGCTGGCCTCCCGCCCGACCCCTCATCGGTGGCGTCTGTGTCCTTGCCCTCATGGGTCTTGCGGGCACTCGCGACTACCTCGGTGTGTCGTTCGGACTGGTCGATGTCGCTCTCACCGGCGCCGTGGGCATCGCGGCGGCTGCATTCGTTTGGAAACTCGTCTTCACCGGTATCTCACTCGGCAGTGGGTTCGTCGGCGGCGAAATGCTCCCGCTCTTCGTCATCGGTGCGCTTGCGGGTGCACAGTTCGCGCGCGCCACCAACGCGTCGATTCCGCTCTTCGCGGCGCTCGGTCTGGTTGCCGTGTTTGCGGCGGCCTCAAAGACACCGTTTGCCTGTGCCGTCATCGGCATCGAACTCTTCGGATGGCTCGGCCTACCCGCCTATCTCATCGTCTGCCTTGTCGCGATCCTCGCGTCGGGTGAACACACCATTTATCCGGCGTCACCTCTGACCGGGCGACAAACAAACCCCGCCTAGGCGGCTTTTTGTTTCGTCGGATAACGCGACCAAGCGCCCGACTCGAAGTCGTACAGCTTGCATCCCGACGTTGTCGTGAAATAGTCGCGCATGCGCAACTTCTTCGTGATCGCCACACCGGGGAATCCGGCCTCGATGGAATTCATCGCTTGTGGCAGTCGGTAGAAGGGAATCCGCATGTCGACATGGTGCGGCACGTGGATGAAGATGTTGTGCAAAAAGAGGTTGAGCACCCGCGGAATGCGCAAGTTGGTCGTGCCTTCCATCTGGCCTCGGAATTTCGACCATTCACGTCGCGGATACCACCTGATGTCGCGGTTGATGTGCTGCACGTAAACGACAAAACCGATCATCCACGTGAACAGGAGCCACGGAACGACGGCGACCTTCACGATCATCCATGTGATACCAACGACGTCGCCGTGCGTGAGCCAACCGGCGTATCCAACAGCAGCAGCAGCAAGTACAAGAAGCACCGACATGCTGCGACGTTCACGGGCGATGGTTCCACCCAATTTTCCCTCGGTACTGAAGCGCATCATCTTGTTCCACCACACATTGCGTCCGTAGTACAGACCGGCACCGAGCCACGACCACTCGAGCCGGTGCCGCAACCGCGCGGATGCACCCATCGCGTTCCACTCGTCCGCCGTTGCCGGATGCCAGACGAAGTCCATGCCCTGCTTCACGGTATGTCCATGATGAACACGGTTGTGTCCGAAATCCCACGCCGATTCAACGTGGGCCGACGGAAGAAAAGCGAACTTCGCCACGAACGAGTTCAGTCGCTTTGAATTGAACAGTGCGTTGTGCGAAGCATCGTGTCCGAGAACGAAAATGCCGCTGATGCTGATACCGGTGATCAACCACAACAGGGGAAGGGCCCACCACGAGTCCACCGTGATGAGCGCACCAAGAAGCACCGCGTAGATGAGAAAGTCACGCGCAACGTAGAACAATCCGCGCGTGGTGGAACGCCGATAACAGGATTCGGGAATTCCTCGAACGACATCGATCAATGTGGGTTGGTTGATCGAAATCGTGGAAAGGTCCGTCATTGACCCAACCTACACGCCGTCGGTCAACGACAGCGATGGTGCGTGACAAATGTTCTTGCACTGGCACACAAATGTTGTCGAAATGGTCAAATGTCGTTCAATCAGTCGCGCAATTCGCGTCGACTCTCAAGAGCACGTCCGAGCGTGAGTTCGTCGGCGTACTCGAGATCTCCGCCAACGGGAAGTCCCGTGCCAATGCGAGTCACCTTGATGTTCAACATCGAGAGCGCCCGCGCGAGGTACATCGCCGTGACATCGCCCTCGACGGTCGGATTCGTGCACACGATGACCTCGCGTATCGACTCGGGTTCGAGGCGCGTGAGCAACTCGCGGATCTTCAACTGTTCCGGACCAATTCCATCCATCGGGCTGATCGCCCCGAGAAGGACGTGGTAGCGACCACGAAAGACACCCGTCTTTTCGATCGCGATGATGTCGCGGGCTTCCTCGACGACGCACAACGTCGAACCCTCGCGGCGAGTGTCGGTGCAGATCGGGCACAAAACTTCATCGGCGATGTTGAAGCATCGTTCACAGAACCGCACCCGCTTTTTTGCAATGACGATCGCCTCGGCCAAGCGGGCCACGTCGGCGTCGGCCGCCTTCAACAAGTGCAGCGCGATGCGTTGTGCCGACTTCGGACCGACACCCGGAAGACGGCCCAGTTCGTCGATGAGCGCCTGTACCGGGGCGGTGTAGGCGCTCACTTTCCGGTGTCCTTGTCGTCTCCTTCGTCGAGAACGCGCGAGCCCGGAAGAATTCGGTTGACACGGTCGAGCACGCTCTCGACCGGGACGATTGGCATGTCGGACAACTCGTTCGGGTCGATGTCGTCGTGCGGCACTTCGTCCTTCGGCGCCTTGTCGCGCGACGAAGCGCTTCGCGAGGGTCGCAGAGTGCCCGCGGTGCGATCTTTCGGTGCCTCGCCAACGTCGACGTTCAGCGCAACCGTGCGCCCGGTGAACTTCTCGAAAGCAGCCGCCACCGTTGCCGCGTGTTCGTTGCACTTCGCCTGGTGGACGGCGTTCGGTGCGCTGAGCACCACCGTGTCGGGTGAAGGTGACGTGACACTGCACGCGCTGTAGAGCGCGCGCACCAGGGGCTTCAACGACGTGAGTACCTGTGGCCACAGTTCGGCGGGCGAACCGCTCGTCACAACCGCCGGCGCGCTCGATGGCGCAGGAACCGGTGAAGCAGACGGCTCAGCCGCTTGTGTGACCGTTTCTTTGGGGGCCGCGGCCTTGACCAAGGTTGGTTCGGGTGCGGCACGCGGAACATCACCGGCGGGTCGCGCCGCACCGCCGAGCTTCGTGCGTCCCGTCGTCGGATCGACCGGTGGGGGTGGTGACGACGGGGCTGCGGTTGCACCGCTTGCCACTGCTTTTTCCAGTCGCTCGATTCGTGCAATGAGACCGGTCATGTCGCCCGCGTCGCCGGGGCTGCACAACTTCATGAGTGACACTTCAAGTAAAAGGCGCGCGTCGGGCGCGTGACGCATTTCGATGAGCGCATCGCCGATGGTTTCCATCGCGCGAACGATGCTTCCGTTGCCCATGCGGCGGGCCCACTCGGCCACGTGGTCGGCGCGTTCGGCGGGCAGTTGCACGAGTTCGGGAGCCATTTGTGTGAGGAACGCCTCGCGGAGATGCCGCACCAGTTCCTCGCTCAACGTGCGCGGATCGCGGCCCTGCTGCATTGCAAAAGCGACCGCAGCCAACACCCGACCGGGGTCGCCGTCGATGATCGCCTCGGTGAACTCGTCGAGGTCGACAACCTCGTCGGCGACACCGCCTGCCGCAACCACCAGTTCGAGAGCGGACAGCGTGTCGCGTGCACTGCCACCACCCTGCAGGAGAACCTGTTCGATTGCCTGTTCGGTGACGTCGAGACCGGCGTCGCGCACGACGAAACGAACGTGGTCTTCGAGATCCCCGATGGGCAGAAGATGGAACTGAAGATGCTGTGTTCGGCTACGAATCGTTTCGCTGACCTTTTGCGGGTCGGTTGTGGCGAGAACGAACACGACGTGCGGCGGCGGTTCTTCGAGGGTTTTCAACAGCGCCGCTTCGGCCGCCTTGGACAGCATGTGGACTTCGTCGAGAATGAAAACCCTGTGGCGGCCGGGGCTGCCGAGACCGGCCCTGTCGATGAGGTCGCGAACGTCATCGACTCCGTTGTTGCTGGCTGCATCGAGTTCGATGACGTCGTAGCTGGTACCGGCCTCGACTGCGAGACACGACTGACACGCACAGCATGGTTCTCCGTCGACCGGGGCCTCGCAATTCAGCACCTTGGCGAGAATTCGCGCGGTTGAGGTTTTGCCCGTTCCACGCGGGCCCGAGAAGAGATAGGCCTGGCCTTCACGCTCGTTGATGACCGAATTGCGCAACGTGCGCACGATGTGGTCTTGGCCGCGCAGTTCACTGAATCGACGGGGCCGGTAACGACGGTAAAGCGATTGCACGGCCACGATCCGAGCCTACCGATCGGGTGCACTGTGATTCGGCGAACGCAGTGGATTGACTACCGTGCAGAGCGAATGTTTCCTGCCCATCGCCGCGTCCGCTCGTCGGTCCTTGCCGTCGCGTTCACCGGCCTGCTGCTGGCGCTTTGGGGAACGCTGCTCGGTGCCGGTCCCGCACACGCGGTCGGTGACAACACCCTGTCGTCGTCGAACCCCGCACCGAGCGAAAACGTCACCGTCGCACCCACCCAACTACAACTCGTCTTTGCCAACCCGTTGGCAAACCCGAACGACGTCAACCAGATGGGTCTCTCGCTCGTCTGCAACGGAAACATCGTCAGCCTCGGGGCCGCCCAATTGGGAACGGATCAAAAGACCGTGAGTGCGCCCCTCACTCAGGTCCCCAACGCTGGTTCGTGCGTCGTCAGTTGGGCCCTTCCCGATGGCAGCAGCGGGGCGTTCAGCTTCACGTCTTCCATCTCGGCTCCCACAACATCCACATCGATACCCACCGGCACCACCGTGCCCGAACCCGTGAAGCCGGGGCAGGGCAACCCGATCGTCGACTCGTCCCCGCGTGTGGGTGGACCGCTCGGCCTCTTCCGCCTGTTGGCGTACATCTTCACTGCGACGCTCGTCGGCGGCGTCATCCTCATTCTCTTCGCCTGGCCCGAAGGTGTCGAGTACGCCGTTTGTCGGCGATTCCTTCGCATCGTCGTCGTGCTGAACATCGTCGCGGTCATCTTGGTCGCGATCTACACAACGGCGCAGTACACGGGCAAGGGTGTCACCGCATCCATCAGTCCGAACACTTGGCGTGACTTGTGGGACACCCTGCCGGGCAAGGCGATTCTCGCTCGCGTCCTGCTTTCGGGATTCGCCGTTTGGGCCGTGTGGAACCCGCAGCACATTCTCGACCCCGGCACCCAGTTGATGAGCGTCGGAATTCTTCTCGCGCTCACCGTCTCGTACGGATTCGATCGCACGGGTGGTCGGGTGCCCGGCATCGGCTACGCGTCAGGGGTGTTGCACATGCTTGCGGTCTCGGCGTGGTTCGGTGGTCTCGTTCTTCTCTCACGTGTCGTGCTCATCGGCCCCGGGGAAATCGATCTCGTTCAGGCGGTCAGGGGCTTTGGTCGCATCGCCACCCGCGCCATGCCCCTCGCCATCGTCACCGGCATTTTTGCGACGTACCGCTTCGATGGTTTCAGCCTCTTCACCAGTCAGCACGGACGGCTCGTCCTCGTGAAGATTCTCGTCGTCGGCTTCATGGCTTATGCAACCTGGGTGACGCGTCAGTTCGTTCTCACACGGATGCAACGTGTCCCCGCGCTCGACGAACGAATGGCGTCACATCTGCGTCGTGCCGTCGGAACCGAAGTGACCGCCGGCGTCGTTGTCCTGGCGCTCACGTCGTGGATGATGGCAACAACACCGATTCACTACGTGGCAGAAGCACGCGACAACGGACCGCGTTATGCGTTCAGCGACGACTTGTCGAACGACCGCTTCCGCGTTCGTTTCTCCATCAGTCCGGCCACGACGGGCCAGAACCAAATCCTCATCGAGCTCTTCGAACCGCGTCGCATCCAAGAGTTCCGTGTTCGCATGACACCGAAAGCGCCCGGCTACGACGGATACCTCATCAATGTTCCGCTCACCCGACGCGGTGCGGCGCTTCTCGGCGATGCGGGCAACTTCACCCTGGCTGCCCCGGGTGAATGGAGCGTCGAAATCTCCGGCACCACCACAACCGGCGACCTCGAGCCGTTGTCGACTGCTTTCACGCTGAGCGACCCGGCCGCCACAACGACATCGTCGCTGCCTCCGGGTGTCACGAGTCCGACAACACTGGCGCCGGTCGCCCCCGCCACCTCGACCAGTGGACCCGAAACAACCGTTCCCACCGCGACGACTTCGCCCCCTTCGACCACTGGCTAGTAGCGTCTCGCGGGTGAGCGACAACCCCATGCAGGCGAAAATCGAGGACCTCCGCAAGCGCAAAGAAGAGGCCCACCACGCGGGTTCCCCCCGCTCGGTCGAGCGGCAGCACGAAAAGGGCAAGATGCTTGCCCGCGAGCGCATCGACTACCTCCTCGACCCGGGTTCGTTCCAGGAACTCGACCTCCTCGCCCGCCACCGCGCCCATGCCGCGGGTCTGGAAGAGCGTCCCTACACCGACGGCGTCATCACGGGCTGGGGCACCGTCGAAGGCCGCAAGGTGTTCCTCTTCGCCCAGGACTTCACCGTGTTCGGTGGCGCACTCGGCGAGGTCTTCGCCGAAAAGATTCACAAGCTCATGGATCTCGCACTGAAGGTCGGTGCGCCCGTCGTCGGATTGAACGATGGCGCCGGCGCCCGCATCCAAGAGGGAGTCGTTTCGCTCGCCAGCTACGGCGGCATTTTCTACCGCAACGTTCTCTCCTCCGGTGTCATCCCTCAGATCTCGGTCATCCTCGGCCCGTGCGCCGGTGGTGCCGTGTACTCACCGGCCATGACCGACTTCATCTTCATGGTCCGCGAAAGCAGCCACATGTTCATCACCGGTCCCGACGTGGTGAAGACGGTGACCGGCGAAGACGTCACGCTCGAGCAGTTGGGTGGCGCCATGAGCCACGCATCGAAGTCGGGCGTGGCGACGTTCGTTTCGCAGGATGAAAAGGCCTGCCTCGACGACGTGCGCTACCTGCTGTCGATGCTGCCCCAGAACAACCTCGAGGATCCCCCGATGGTCGAGCCAACGGACGATCCGGCACGCGAGTGCCCGATGCTGCGCGACATCCTTCCCGCATCGCCGAACCAGCCCTACGACATGAAGAAGGTCATTCGCGAGGTCGTCGATGACGGCGAGTATTTCGAGTACTTCCCCTTCTGGGCCAAAAGCATCACCTGCGGGTTTTCCCGCTTGAACGGCCAGGTTGTTGGTGTCGTCGGCAACCAGCCAATGGAATTCGCCGGTGTGCTCGACATCGAGAGCTCCGAGAAAGCCGCACGCTTCGTGCGTACCTGCGACGCCTTCAACATTCCTCTCATCACCTTCGTCGATGTGCCGGGCTTCCTCCCGGGCGTCAACCAGGAACACGACGGCATCATTCGTCACGGTGCCAAGTTGCTGTACGCCTATTGCGAATCAACCGTTCCGCGCATCCAAATCATCACGCGCAAGGCGTACGGCGGCGCCTACGTCGTCATGAACTCGAAGTCCATCGGTGCCGACCTCGCCTACGCCTGGCCCACTGCCGAACTCGCAGTCATGGGGCCCCAGGGTGCCGTTGAGATTGTCTACCGCCGCGAGCTTCAGCAGGCTGCCGACCCGGTTGCGCGCCGCGCCGAGCTCGTCGCCGACTACACCGAGAAGTACGCCAACCCGTACAGCGCGGCCGAACGTGGTTACGTCGACGACGTCATCGACCCCGCCGAGACGCGCATCAAACTCATCAACGGTCTGCAGATGCTGCAGACCAAGCGCGAGGAACTGCCGCGACGCAAGCACGGCAACATGCCGCTCTGATGCGGCACGAATGAACTCGCTGCCACCGCCCGATCCGCGCACACGCGTGGCTTGGCAATACGCAGGATTCTGGGTGCGCGGTCTTGCCCGCGTCGGGGACTCCATCGTGGCGATCATCTATGCATCGCCCGTCATCGTGGGCGGCATCTTTCTCATTGCCCTCGGCGTACAGAACTGCGACACCACCGAGAACTCGATCACCTGTACCTCGGAACAAATCGAATGGGTACCCATCGGTCTCGGCATCGCCGCGCTGCTGGTTGGCGTCGCGATCGCGGTCGTCGTGCCGATCCGCTGGATCGCCACGAACGGCGCCGGGCCGGTTGCCCGCCGGCTCCGCGTGAGGGTCGTGTGCCGGCGCACGGCCCAACCCATCGGCACCGGGCGCTCGATCGGCCGCATGCTCGGAGCCCTCGTTTCGGGCTGGGTTTTCTACCTCGGTTACCTCTGGATGCTGTGGGATTCGGAAAAGCAGACGTGGCACGACAAAATGGTGTCCTCGGTGGTGATTCGCGCATGAACCAGAACCTTTCCATTTCTCCCGTTCCCTCAGAGGAAGAAGCCGCGGCAATCGTCGCCGCCCTTTCTGCGGCAATGCCGGCAGGTGGGATGGTTGCTTCGCCGCTGCGCGACCGGCGCAGCGCATGGAAGTTCAGTGGCCGCTGGTGGGCACGTCCCTCCACCGCCCGCCGCGACCGGCCGTGGTTCTAGACCGTCACGGATCCGGGTAGATACGCCGCGATGTCACGGCTCCCGCTCGCCGACATCCGCGTCGTCGACATTTCCACCGTGCTCGCCGGGCCGAACTGTGCGCGGTACCTCGCCGACTACGGCGCCGATGTCATCAAGGTCGAACATCCGCAAACCGGCGACTCGATGCGCAACATGGCCTGGCGCGACCCGCGCGACGGAACGGGCCTGTGGTGGAAGATGGTCAACCGCAACAAACGCACCATCGCTCTCGACCTGAAGAACGAAGACGACAAGTCAGTCTTGTTGGCGCTTCTCGACGACGCACACGTCCTTGTCGAAAACTTCCGACCGGGTGCATTGGAACGGCTCGGTCTCGGACCCGACGTGCTGCACGCACGCAACCCGAAACTCGTCGTCACGCGCGTCACCGGTTTTGGGCAAGACGGCCCGTACGCCCAGAAGGCCGGTTTCGCGTCGATCGCCGAGGCAATGAGCGGGCTTTCGGCGATCAGCGGTGAGCCGGACCGCGGACCACTGCTTCCGCCCATTGCACTGACCGATGAAATCACCGGTCTCGTTGCTGCATTCGCAACGATGGTGGCACTGCACTCCGCAGAGGGCCAGGTGGTCGATGTCAGTCTTCTCGAAAGCATCTTCCAGATGATGGGTCCACTGCCCGCCCTGTACGCGTTGACGGGCGAACAGCAACAGCGTCTCGGTTCGGGGATCCCCTACACGGTGCCGCGCGGAACCTTCGAGTGCAGCGACGGCAAGTGGGTCGGCATCTCGACGTCCAGTGATTCGGTCGCCGCGCGCGTTCTCGCAATTCTCGGTGTCGCAAATGACCCGCGATTCGCAACGTTCAATTTGCGCGTCGAGCATCGCGATGAACTGAATTTTCTTCTCACTTCATGGTGCCGAGAGCGCACGCAAGCCGACGTCATTCGCATCTTCGAGGAAGCCGACGCCGCCGTTGGTCCCGTCTACGACATGGCCGACATCGCTCACGACCCCCACTTCGCCGCACGTAGGATGATCGAACAAGTGGAGGGAACGCCCATGCAGGGTCTTGTGGCGCGACTTTCGAAAACACCGGGTGCACTTCGTTGGCAGGGGAAGTCGAAAGACGCCGACGGAAAGGACATTCGCGAACACGGTTGGGGGTAACAACATGGCAATGTCCCGAGGCGCGAAGACTCTCGCGCTCACTTCGACGGGCATTGCGCTCGTCTCACTCGACGTGACGATCCTCAACGTTGCGTTCGGTTCGTTGCTCCGTGAGTTCGGCACCGACACCCGTCGTGAACTCACGTGGCTCTTCTCCGGTTACAACATTGCCTACGCAGCAACGTTGCTGACCGCCGGACGACTGGCTGATGCCTACGGACGCAAGAAGGCCTTCGTCCGCGGCCTCGTCATTTTCGCCATCGGTTCGGCACTGTGCGGCATCGCGCAAAATCCGGAAATGTTGATAGCGGCGCGCGTCATTCAAGCCATCGGTGGTGCGATTCTGTCGCCCGCATCACTCGCCTTGGTACTGCCCGAGTTCCCGGTCGAACGCCGCAGTGCCGCAATCGGCATCTGGGGCGCGGTCGGCGGATTGTCCGCGGCTCTCGGCCCCGTCATCGGGGGTGCACTCATCGACATCGCAAACTGGCGCTGGGTCTTTTTCGTCAACGTTCCGGTGTGCCTCATTGCCGCTGCAATCGGTGTCCGCTTCCTGCGCGAAAGCCTCGACGAAACGGCTCGCAAGCACGTCGATGTTCCCGGCGCACTTCTCGCCGTTCTCAGCGTTGGTCTGCTCGCCCTCGCCATCGTGCAAAGTGATGAATGGGGATGGGCAACGCCCACAACCATCGGAATTCTCTCAGCAGCCGCCATTGCGACGGCCGCCTTCGTCGTCTCCTGCAAACGAAGCACCACGCCGGTACTCGACCTCCGACTCCTCAAACTCCCTTTTGTCACCGCATCGACGGTCGCGGGTCTTGTGTTCTCCGCCGGGTTCTTCGCAATGATCTTCGTCAATACCCAGTGGCTGCAGGCCGTGTGGGGCTACGGCGTCTTGCGGTCAGGATGGGCAACGGTGCCCGGCCCATTTATGGCGGCACTCGTCGCTGCCCCGGCGGGACGTGCCGCACAACGCTTCGGTCATGGCAAGGTGATTGGGCTCGGCTGCTTCATCTTTGCCACGTCGATGGCGTGCATGAACATCTTCATGGTGAAAGAGCCCTCGTTCTGGACGCACTTCTTCCCGTACAACATCATCAGCGGATTTGGTATCGGACTCAGCATCTCCACGTTCTCGAGTGCCGCTACCGCGTATCTGCCGCACACACGCTTCGCGATGGGCTCGGCTCTGTCGAACACCTCGCGTCAAGTTGGCGCAGCCCTCGGGCTTGCCATCGTCGGTTCTCTTCTCACCGCAGCAGCGAAGAGCAAGGACGTTGCGCACGGAGTGCAACAGGGGTGGACCTACGTGTCGATCACAATCTTCCTCGCGGGCATCGTGATGATTGCAATGTTCCGCAAGCCGACCGCCGAACAGTTGGCCACCGCGGCGTCGTAGAAGCCGTCGTTACGTCGTGGCAATGCCGACGGGGCACGACACGCCCGTGCCACCAAGCCCGCAGTATCCGTTCGGATTCTTTCCCAGGTACTGCTGGTGGTACGGCTCGGCGTAGTAGTAGCCGCCCGCTGGCGCGATCTCGGTCGTGATCTCGCCGTATCCCGCTTTCGTCAACAACACCTGGAAGGCATCGCGGCTCGCGGTCGCGGCGGCACGTTGCGCATCGCTCATCGTGTAGATCGCACTGCGGTACTGCGTGCCGACATCGTTGCCCTGCCGCATTCCCTGTGTCGGGTCGTGGGACTCCCAGAACACCGCCAACAGCTTGGCGTACGACACGACTTTCGGGTCGAACACCACAAGGACTACCTCGGTGTGTCCGGTCAATCCGGAACACACCTCTTCATATGCGGGGTTCGGCGTGTAGCCGCCGGCGTAGCCCACCGACGTCGACCACACACCCTCGGTCTGCCAAAACTTTCTCTCGGCACCCCAGAAGCAGCCCATCGCACTCGAATCCCTCGGGCCATGGACCAAGCAGCGGATTGCCGTTCACGAAGTGGGCGGCGGGGACGGGCATCGTCTGGTCGGTGCGGCCCGGCAGGGCATCGGCGGGCGACACCATTTCGACTTTTTTGAAACCGAACATGGCCCAGACCGTACCGCCGCACCCACCTCTGCCTGCGAACGGACCCCGCATGTTTGGTAGGAAATTCCCATGCCCGTCCCCATGCCCGCGGTGTTCATCGGTCACGGAAGCCCGATGAACACGATCGACGACAACCAGTTCACCCGCGCATGGCAGCGCTTCGGCGGCCTGTTCGCCAACGCCACACACAGCCGGGCAATGAACGACCTCGGCATCTACGCAACACCAAAGGCGATCCTTTGCGTCTCGGCGCATTGGGCACCGATGACATCGGGAACGGCGGCGATGTCGAGTTCGTCCTACCTGCCCGGCGCCGCGTCGGCTCCGACCGGGGCAACCCTCGTGCAGGCAAGCGACAACCCGACCATGATTCACGACTACTCGGGGTTCCCACCCGAACTGTCGCGCTTTCGTTACCCGGTGGCAGGTGCACCGGCGGTCGCCCTGCGTGTGGCCGATCTCTTGCGACCAATGTGCGCACCCGCGCCGGTTGCCCGCACCACGACGTGGGGTGTCGACCACGGCACGTGGTCGGTCCTCGCACATGTCTTTCCCGATGCAAACGTTCCCGTGGCGCAACTGTCGATCGACCTCACACGACCCGTAGCGTGGCACATCGAAGCCGGTCGCCGTCTCGCGATTCTTCGGCTCGAGGGCGTGCTTGTGATGGGAAGCGGCAACATCGTGCACAATCTCGGAGCTATCGACTGGTCGGTCGATGCTCAGGCGCACCCGGCGGCGATTCGGTTCCACGACCACATCGTCGACGCAATCGAACGCGACGACATCGACGCGATCGAACGGTGGCAGGAACACCCAGATGCCGCGTACGCCGCGCCGACTCCCGAACACTTCTTGCCACTCCTCTACGTTCTCGGCGCGCGGGCGAAGGGCGAACGCGCAAAGACGATCACCGACGGGTACGTCTACTCATCTCTCTCCATGTATTCGGTGCAGTTCGGCTGACACCCCCCGACTGCCCATAGGGTGGTCCCATGGAAATCGAGATGATCGTCGAAATCCCCCAGGGATCCCGTAACAAGTACGAAATGGACCACGAGACCGGAGCAATCTGGCTCGATCGCACGCTCTTCACCGCCACCCAGTACCCCCTCGATTACGGGTTCTTCCCGCACACACTCGGAGAGGATGGAGATCCTCTCGACGCGCTGATCCTCCTTCCGCAGCCCACCTTTCCCGGCTGTCACGTGTGGGCGCGTCCCATCGGTGTTTTCTGGATGAAGGACGAAAAAGGTCCCGATGCAAAGGTGCTGTGTGTACCCGCACACGATGCTCGGTACGAAAAGTTCCGCGATCTGAACGATGCACCCGATTTCCTTTTGGCTGAGATCGCCAACTTCTTCGAGGTCTACAAGCTCATCGAACCCGGCAAAGACTCCCAAATCGGAGGCTGGGCAGGTGTCGAAGCAGCCGAACAAGAGATCACCGCGGCTCTCACCCGTTACAAACACTGACCCGAAAGGACGGTGCCCATGGCTCTCGTCTCGTTTCAAGATCGCAAGTCGTTTGGTGAAGAACTCGACGGTCTCGTTGCCGATGGTCGCCTGACCCGGGCCGAGGCCGACATGCTGGAAGTCGCCCCCCGGCTTTCAGCCTTTCCGAGCCGCCGTTTTCCTTCGCACCCCACTCCGTCGGGGTCCTCACCATGATTTTTGCCTCGAACAGCATCAACGGTGCCGGCCGCAGTGCGTGGTTCACACTCTTTCCTCTCGCCGTGGCCGGGCTCCTCTTTCTTTATGCAACCGCGGGCGCACGAGTCGAGGTTCTCCTTGTCACCGCCATCGCCGTCACCGCCGACGTGGGCATACTCGTTGGGCGCGCCATCGAAAGCGACGTGGTGAGTGGTCTTGTAGTCACAGCGGTCGGCGCACTGATGCTCGCCGCCAGTGTCTATTCGGTCACTTCCTCACGACGATCGTCACCGACTTTGTCGTCTTCGGCGTCGATCCGAACTTCGCTGTCGTAACGGTCAACTGACACGTCGTTGCGCGTCGCGGTGCCGTGATACGCGTGTTGTTCGCGTTCAGGGTGCAACCTCCGCGCACCTTCCATGTCGCAGCACCGCGTGATGCCGGTCGCACGAAGGTCGTCGGTGAAGCAACCCTGCCGACCTTCATCGACACAACCGGCGTGGCAGCGAGTGATGAGGCACCGACAACAGCGGTCGCGCCCTTCAGTGCAACGGTCACGGTGTAGATCTGCGAGGGGTCAAGTCCCCGAATGATGCAGGAACCCGTGTCAGACGTACAGGTACGGCCACCGGGATTCGCCGTCGCAGTCACGAACGTTTTATCCACCCTCACCGCGAGCGCCCAGGTCACGAAGAGCGATCGATCCTCGATCGGCTTCACCGAGGTGATCACGGGATCGGGCCCCGTCACCGTCAGACCATCGTCTGCGGGCAAGGAATAAAGCAGTTCATCTTGTTGTTGCGCGTCGAACTCGATACGCGCGCGTTGTTCACGTGGCGACAGCGTGTTGGCCGGGGGAACAACGCTTGCCCCGACGGTCGTTGAGCCTGATGGGGTTGAGGTTGTTGTCGGATCAACGGACACCCCGACATCAGGGGTACCGGCGGCCGTGAACCGATGGATGACGAGATCGCGTCCATAGCGAACGCGGGCGAGGTACAACCGACTCTGACCATCGGCGGCGAGCTCGAATTCATAGAGATTTGGAATATCGGCGAGATCGATCACACCGTTTTGCCCGAACGTCGGGTCAAGCTTTCCCGCAGGCGTGAACTTTCCGATCTTCGTGATTGAGTCCTCGTACTCGCCTGCCTCATCGTAGATGTAGGTATCTTTTGCGACAAAGATGTTGCCGTTGCCATCGGCAGCAAAATCAGTGACTGCATCTCCTGGTAGCTGGGAAAGATCCGCTGAATTCACTCCGGCTCCAACTTGGCGACCAGTGGCATCGACGGTTTGCCAGTGAATTTTTGACGGACGGTACGGACAGTCGGCGGTATTGAGGACGCCGGTTTCGTCGGGTTCCTCTTCGACGAAGGTGACCGATCCCGCCGTCGACAGCAGCGTGCTGTCGCCGAAACAAATCTTGTTCTTCAAGGTGGAACGCGAAAACAAGACGCCGCCCCCCTCGCCAAATCTGGTGTCGACCGTTCCGTTATCGGTGTCAACTTTGTAGATGTACGTTTGATATCTCCCGTTGTCGGCCTTGTAAGCCACCATGCCGACATGATGCGAGGAAAGTGGGACGAATTTGTTCGGAGAACTGGCGTAGCCGGTCAGGCCGAGCGGTAACACCAGGTCACGATTCGAGGCCTTCGCACCAACACGTTGCAATTGCAGCGACGTCGCAGCGAAGTCCCTGCGTACCGCGGCGACGTTCTCACTGTCCAAAATCACCGGTGCCGCCACGAATCGGTTCACGGTCCATCTTTCGACACCATTCACGACTTCACTCGTGGCGTCGCGTGTCTCGAACTCGGGGTCGAGAATCGCGGACAAGTTTTCTTGGGAAAGGCCGTTCATGTCGAATGAAATCGTCTTGAAAAGGCTGACTGGGGGCCATTCGGGCGATTGGTACCGCACCACAACGTGCGCACCCTCGCCATCGACGGTCAAGGAGGCCGGAGAGACGTCGTAATCCTCGAGAGCCGCGCGCTCGGCCAGCGGGATTACCAGCGTTGACTCACCGTCTATGCATGAGGGCGGATCAAAGCAGGCCCGCAGTTCGTACGTCTCATTGTTTCCGTTGGTAAAGCTTCTGACGACGAAGTTCTTGCCCTCCGCCGATACGTTGGCGATGTCCTCCTCGTAACCCGTGACGCTCTTTTCCCACGCAGTGCTCGGCAGAAATTGGGTTGAAATACCGACAGCCGAAGCGGTGAGCTTCTGATGGATGTATCCGTCTACTTCCCAGGAATACGTACCCGGGGGAGTTCCAATGACGTGCGCGACAATTTCCCCGCGTGACGTAATCGTTGCGTTTTGGATTTGAATGTTGGACTGCGGATCAGACGTGACAGCGACGAACGAACCACGTCCACTCATCGAAACAACCCCTGTGCCCGAGTCCGTACCCGCAAAGACGAACGTCAACAGTTCTGCTTCGGGCGTCCACTCCTGTTCCTCTTCGCGACGAACGGCGGTCGATCTAATCACCACGCCGATGCCCGGCTTGCCGTCAACGCCCTGATCAACAAGGTTGACCATCGACAGCCGGAATTCGTCGTTTGCGCCGGTCATTCCCTCCAGATCAAGGACACCCTTCATCTCGTCACCCACGAGCGGATCAAGCGTTCCATCCGGAGTGAATCCCACAACAACGACTCGATTCTCTCCTGAATCGCTTTCGGTGATGCCCGCAACAACGAGGCGCAACGTTCCATCGGGATCAACCCGACGCAAGCCAAAATCAGTGATGTTGTCGATCGGAATTGTCAGCGGAATGGTGGTGCGCCCGTTGTCTCCGAGAGTCGTCATCAGCTTGCCGGTCGACAAGTCGTAGTACTCGACGACGCCTCGATCTCGGGGCTCTTCCGACGAGTTCAGGTAATAAATCGCCATGAGATCGCGGGAGAGGACCGTCCACGCGATCGGCAGCGGATCCCGAGTCGAGTCACCGCTGGAAACCTCGAGCGTGACGACACCGTTGGTACCGAAGTTCTTCATTGGATAGGCGGTCGGATCGTCGCCGGTCGTGTCGAACCCCGCAATCGTGAAAGACACTGTGAATTGCTCGTTGACCGATCGGCGAACAAGGGTCGCAACGAAGACATCCCGTGTGCTGATGGAGTTTGCATTGTTCACTCTCTCGATCCGCGAGCGGCGAAACACCCGTGTCGTGATGTTTGTCCAGATACGGTCCCTCACCTCCGCCTCGGCCACTCCCTGTCCATCGATTCCCCATCCGCCCACTTGTACGTTGCGGTCACGGTCGTCTTCGGTCGTGTCAACGGGCGCGGCGTCGGTGCTTGCCGGATCGGGCGGCATGGATTCTTTGTCGCTGCCACCGCAGGCGCTTGCTGCCAGTGCCGCAACAACAAGAAAGGCGAATACTTTGGTTGATCGCCGCATGGTCGGCCCCCTACCCATCGATTGAACTCAGGTTCAGACTACGCCTACATCTCGGGTCCCAATGGTCAGGCCAAGAGAGAGGGTTAGCCTCGCTGGCATGTCATTGCGCGGGGCGGCGTTCATCGCTGGGGCATTCGAACACCCGTTGCGCGCCATCCCGAACGCGACCATCGCCCAAGTGCACGCCGAGGTCGCTGCGGGTGCTCTTGCCGACGCAGGTCTCGGCTTCGACGATGTCGACGGTTACTTCTGCGCGGGTGACGCGCCGGGTTTCGGTCCGTTGTCGATGGCTGAATACATGGGAATCTCCCCGACACACATCGACTCGACCGAAACCGGCGGATCGTCCTACATCGTCCATGTCCAACACGCGGTCGAGGCAATCGCCGCCGGACACTGCAAAGTGGCTCTCATCACCCTCGCTGGTCTTCCGCGGTCGTCCGGTGCGGGAATCGCCGGTGCGGGGCGATTCGGCAACTCCCCCGAAGTTCATTTCGAGAATCACTTCGGCATGCAGCACAATCCCCACGCATTCCTGCGCAACGTCGTCAGCATCGACGAGGTTCTCGCATCTCGCATGGTCGCCGACCCGTTGCACATGCTCGACTGCTGTGTCGTGACAGACGGTGGTGGGGCACTTGTCGTCGTTGCGCCCGATGTCGCCAAATCAATCAACAGACACTGCGTTCCCGTCCTCGGAACCGGAACGGGCGTCAAACACGTCGACAATGGTCGAATCGATCTCACCTACACCGCCGCGGTTCATTCGGGCCCGCGCGCCTTCGCCGAAGCCGGCATCACACCCGTTGACATCGACTATGCCTCTATTTATGACAGCTTCACCATCACGGTGCTCATCGCTCTCGAAGATCTCGGCTTCTGCGCCAAGGGTGACGGCGGCCGCTTCGTTGCCGACGGTGCACTACAGGCCCCGTTCGGACGGCTGCCCTTCAACACCGATGGTGGCGGGTTGTGCAACAACCATCCCGGCAACCGCGGTGGAATCACCAAGGTCATCGAAGCCGTCAGACAACTTCGCAACGAAGCACACCCTGCGGTGCAAGTACCCGACTGCGAGCT